>NZ_CP157875.1:4527500-4576499 GCF_040215105.1 Aeromonas veronii | reverse complement strand
AGGCTCGGCACCGCGCGCCGGCGCTCTGGCGACCGCGACGGGGTGGGGACGATTACCGATGTCGAAACGCAGGGTGGGAGCATCCGCACCGCACAGCTCATTGATGATGCCGTTGACCCGAAGCAGGTACTTGTCGCGTACCCAGTCCAGGACGAAGCGATTCGGTGCATACAGGGTCAGAGTATTGTCACTCAACTCCGCTTGAAGCGGCCGGATCCACATGCTGAATTCTGCCGAGGGCAACTCATCTTGCAGCCGGTTAAGGCACTGCTGCCATAGCGAAGCAGTCACTCTAGACTCCCGTCAATTGATTAAGTAAAGACCGACTATTCTACGTTTTTAACGGCTGGATCTCCAGTTGCCGCCAGCAGGATCCAGCAAATAAGATCCTTGACTTTCAAGGATCCAGCGACCCAGGATCGACATTCATCCCCAAAGTTACCCACAGCCCTTGGCCTGCGATGTGGACAGAATGAATCGATGCGGTAGTGGTTATTTTATATAACCAAATATCATTTATTCTTTATATTTTATTCCAATAACATCAGCGCCGACCCGTGATTACAACTAAAAATACAGAACTACAGAGAGAGGAATCCCCATGAAAACCACAATCAAGCTGATTTCCGGCGCCGCCATTCTGCTGGCCACCCTGTCCGGTCAGGCCATCGCCCAGGAAACCATCAAGGTCGGCATGTCCGGCAAATATTTCCCGTTCACCTTCGTCAAACAAGACAAGCTGCAGGGCTTCGAGGTGGACATGTGGAACCAGATCGGTGAGCGCACCGGTTACAAGGTAGAGTTCGTCACCGCCAGCTTCTCCGGCCTGTTCGGCATGCTGGAAACCGGCCGCGTCGACACCATTTCCAACCAGATCACCATCACCGACGAGCGCAAGGCCAAGTACGACTTCTCCCAGCCTTATGTGTATGACGGCGCCCAGATCGTGGTTCGCAAGGGCAACAGCACCATCAACGGCTTCAAGGATCTGGCCGGCAAGAAGGTGGCAGTCAACCTCGGTTCCAACTTCGAAGAGCTGCTGCGCAAGAACGATCCCGAGAAAAAGATCGATATCCGCACCTATGACTCCGCCTTCGAGCAAGATGTGGCTCTCGGTCGTATCGATGCCTTCGTGATGGACCGCGTCTCCACCGCCCAGCTGATCAAGGAATCCAAGCTGCCGCTGCAACAGGCTGGCGCACCGTTCGAAACCATCGAAAACGCCCTGCCCTTCCTGAAGACTCCGGAGAAGCAGGCGCTGCTGAAGAAGGTCGACGACGCCCTGACCGCCATGCGCAAAGACGGCTCCCTGACCAAGATCTCCGAAAAATGGTTCGCAGCGGACATCACCAGCAAATAAATGATGGAATTTGACCTCGAGTACACGCTAGGGCTGTTTCCCATCCTGCTCAAATACCTGGGCACCACGATGGAAATGGCTCTGTGGGGATTCGTATTGTCACTCGTACTGTCGCTCATGTTGGCGATAGTACGAGTGTTTCGCGTTCCTGCACTTCACTGGCTGGCGATGCTGTATATCTCCTTCTTCCGGGGGACTCCCCTGCTCGTCCAGCTGTTCCTGCTCTATTACGGCCTGCCGCAACTCTTCCCCATCTTCGTGGGAATGGATGCCTTCACCGCCGCCATCGTCGGTCTGACCCTGCACTTTGCCGCCTACATGGCCGAGTCGATCCGGGCCGCCATCCTGGGCATCCACAAGAGCCAGATGGAAGCTGCCCTCAGCATCGGCATGAGCCGGCTGCAGGCGATGCAGCGGATCATTCTGCCCCAGGCGGCCCGCATCGCGACGCCATCGCTGATGAACTACTTCATCGACATGATCAAGAGCACCTCCCTGGCGTTCACCCTGGGTGTCGCGGAGATCATGGGCAAGGCCCAGATGGAAGCCGCCTCTTCGTTCAAGTTCTTCGAGAGCTTCATGGCGGTGGCGCTGATCTACTGGGTGGTGGTCATCTTCTTCACCCGCTTGCAGCACCTGCTGGAAGTGCGCCTGAACCGTGCCTATTAAAGGAGAGCTGCCATGATAAAACTCACCGGCCTTTCCAAGGCCTTTCACGGCAACCAGGTGCTCAACGGCATCGATCTGGAGGTCAAGCAGGGGGAGATAGTCGTCATTATCGGCCCCTCGGGGACGGGCAAATCCACCCTGCTGCGCTGCCTCAACCTGCTGGAGACTCCGGATGCGGGCCAGCTTGCCATCGACGATCTGCAGCTGAATCTGGCCAAGGCCAGCGATCAGCAGGCCATCGAGCTGCGCAAGCGCGCCTCCTTCGTGTTCCAGAACTATGCCCTGTTTGCCAACAAGACGGCGCTGGACAACATCGCAGAGGGGCTGATCACCGTCTGGAAACAGCCCAAGGCGGAGGCTCGTGCCACCGCGCTCGGCATCCTCAAGGACATCGGCCTCGCCGACAAGCAGGATGCCTATCCGGCGTCCCTCTCCGGCGGACAGCAGCAGCGGGTCGGCATCGGCCGCGCCATGGCGGCCCACTCCAAGGTGATCCTGTTCGATGAGCCGACCTCGGCACTGGATCCCGAGTGGGTCGACGAAGTGCTGGGTCTGATGAAACAACTCGCGCGCCAGCACCAGACCATGGTGGTGGTGACCCACGAGATCGAATTTGCCCGTGATGTCGCCGATCGGGTGATCTTCATGGAGGGGGGCAGGATCGTGGAACAGGGCCCGCCGAGCCAGATATTGGTCGATCCCAAGGATCCCCGTACCCGGGAGTTCTTGCGGAAAGTGATTAACTAGCTCTCTCTTTGGCGGCTCTGCCGCCTTTTTTATTGGAGGATCCTTGTTTAACCCCGGGTAGCCAGTATAATTCGGGGCCCTTGATCCTTCGGATCCTGTCGGCTTTCACTGTCTCTTTCGGGAGTCAGGGCAAGATGAGGGGATACGGCGGATTGACGAGAAGCTGAACTCTGTTTAGAATTCGGCCTCTTTTGCTAGTCGTCACACGCTATAGCTGGCGCGTCGGCTAAGTGTGACAATCAAAACTGTACAGAAATACGGAATCGAATCATGAAACGTACTTTTCAACCGTCCAACCTGAAGCGCAAGCGCTCTCACGGTTTCCGCGCTCGCATGGCTACTGCCAACGGTCGCAAAGTTCTGGCCGCTCGTCGTGCCAAGGGTCGTGCCCGCCTGGTAGTCTAATGCCTACCCAGCACACCTTCTCTCGGGAGTTACGTCTGTTAACTCCCGAACACTTCAAACGCGTTTTCGCCGAGCCTGTCCGGGCCGCTTCTCCGCAAATTACGCTTCTTGCTTGCCCCAATTCCCTCGAACACCCCCGTCTTGGCCTCGCAGTGCCCAAAAAAGCGCTCAAGCGTGCCGTCTGGCGTAACCGTGTCAAACGAGTGGTGCGGGAAAGTTTTCGTCTCAATCAAACCAACCTGCCCGCTATCGACATCGTCGTGATCGCCAAGGCTGGCGTCAAAGAGATGGATAACGAGGAGCTGTTCAAGTTACTGGAAAAGCTATGGCGCACTCTGTCACGCCGTTGCAATGGGTAGCCATCAAACTGATACGCCTGTATCAGCTAATCATTAGTCCCCTGCTTGGGCCGCGCTGCCGTTTCACTCCGACTTGTTCCCAATTTGCGATAGAAGCAATCCGACTTCACGGTTTCATAAAAGGCGTTTGGTTAGCTAGCAAACGTCTATTAAAATGCCATCCCTTATCCGAGGGTGGTTATGACCCGGTTCCGCAACCAAAGCGAAGAAACTGAAGACTATGGAATCACAACGCAATTTACTTCTGATCGGTTTGCTGTTCGTGAGCTTCTTGCTCTGGCAACAGTGGGAGTCTGACAAGGCTCCGAAGCCGGCCCCGACGACCGTGGCCCAAACCGAACATTTCGTACCTGAAGCCGGTCAGACCGGTGATATTCCTCAGGTTTCCGAGCAAGCCAACGCCACCGCCGCACGCAAGCTGATCACCGTCACTTCCGACGTGCTCAAGCTGACCCTGGATACCCAGGGCGGTGATATCGTCGCTGCCGAGCTGCTGGCCCACAAGCTGGAAGAAGGCAAGGATCAGCCCTTCACCCTGCTGACCAGCCAACCGGCACACATCTACGTCGCCCAGAGCGGCCTGGTGGGTCGCAACGGTCCGGACAGCCAGCCAGAAGGTCGCCCCACCTATGAAGCCGCCGAGACCAGCTACCAGCTGGCCGACGGTCAGGATCAGGTCGTGGTTCCCATGACCTGGACCGACAGCAAGGGTGTGGTCTTCACCAAGCGCTTCGTGCTCAAGC
This sequence comes from Aeromonas veronii, assembly GCF_040215105.1. Taxonomy (NCBI): domain Bacteria; kingdom Pseudomonadati; phylum Pseudomonadota; class Gammaproteobacteria; order Aeromonadales; family Aeromonadaceae; genus Aeromonas; species Aeromonas veronii. Next base: position 4,572,216 of record NZ_CP157875.1, on the reverse strand, counting down.
GCGGCGACTACGCCGTCGGCGTCGACTACAAGATTGACAACAAGTCTGCCGAGCCGGTTCAGGTGCAGTTCTATGGTCAGCTGAAGCAGACCATGACCACGCCGAAGGATCAGGAAGGTCATGCCATGGTGGCCAGTGCCTACCGTGGTGGCGCCTTCTCCAGCGAAGACACCCGCTACAAGAAGTACACCTTCAGCGAGATGCAGGACGCCGACCTGAACAAGACCACCAAGGGTGGTTGGGTCGCCATGCTGCAGCACTACTTCGTCTCCGCCTGGGCCCCTAATGCCAACGATAACAACAGCTTCTACAGCCGTGTCATCCAGGGCAAGGATCAGGCCATCATCGGCTACAAGGCACCGCAGGTTGACGTCGCCGCTGGCCAGCAGGCCGAAGTGACCAGCCAGCTGTGGATCGGTCCCAAGCTGCAAGACCAGATGGCCAAGGTGGCAAACCACCTGGACCTGACCGTCGACTACGGCTGGCTCTGGTTCATCGCCCAACCGCTGCACTGGCTGCTGACCGTGTTCCACGGCTTCGTCCAGAACTGGGGTCTGGCCATCATCATGCTGACCCTGCTGGTGCGCGGCATCATGTTCCCGCTGACCAAGGCCCAGTACACCTCCATGGCCAAGATGCGCATGCTGCAGCCCAAGCTGGCGGCGCTCAAGGAACGCTTCGGTGACGATCGCCAGAAGATGTCCCAGGGCATGATGGAGCTGTACAAGAAGGAGAAGGTCAACCCGCTCGGTGGCTGTCTGCCGATCCTGGTACAGATGCCCATCTTCATCGCCCTCTACTGGGCGCTGATGGAGTCGGTTGAGCTGCGCCATGCGCCGTTCGCCCTGTGGATCACCGACCTGTCGGTGAAGGACCCCTTCTTCGTGCTGCCGATCCTCATGGGTGCTTCCATGTGGTACCTGCAGAAGATGAGCCCGACCACCATCACGGACCCGATGCAGCAGAAGGTGATGCAGTTCATGCCGATCATCTTCACCTTCATGTTCCTCTGGTTCCCGGCTGGTCTGACCCTGTACTGGCTGGTGAGCAACGTCATCTCCATCATCCAGCAGACCATCATCTATCGTCAGCTGGAGAAGAAAGGCCTGCACTCACGCAACTGATATGCAGCCAATCTTCCCGTGATGACAAAAGAGGCGGCCTTCGGGCCGCCTTTTTTATTACAATGTCCGCACTATTTTTACCAAGACAGTCAATCAGCGAGTCCAGCAAGATGACAACAGATACCATAGTGGCCCAGGCCACCGCCCCCGGCCGGGGTGGCGTCGGCATAGTCCGGGTCTCCGGCCCCGCCGCCGAGCGCGTCGCCGAGATTGTGCTCGGCAGACTGCCGCGGGTACGTTACGCCGAATACCTGCCGTTCAACGACGAACAGGGGCAGCCGCTGGATCAGGGCATCGCCTTGCTGTTCAAGGCTCCCAACAGCTTCACCGGCGAAGACGTGCTGGAGCTGCAGGGTCACGGCGGCCCCGTCATCATGGACATGCTGATCCGTCGCATCCTGCAGATTGAAGGACTGCGCCCCGCCCGCCCGGGCGAGTTCAGCGAGCGCGCCTTCCTCAACGACAAGCTGGATCTGGCCCAGGCCGAGGCCATCGCCGACCTTATCGAGGCCTCCAGCGAGCAGGCCGCCCGCAGCGCCATGCACTCCCTGCAGGGCCAGTTCTCCGGCAAGGTGCAACAGCTGGTGGAGAACGTGACCCGGCTGCGCATCTATGTGGAGGCCGCCATCGACTTCCCGGACGAGGAGATAGATTTCCTCTCCGACGGCAAGGTGGCCGGCGATCTCTACGCCATCATGGCCGAGCTGGATGCCGTGCGCGGCGAGGCCAAGCAGGGTACCCTGCTGCGGGAGGGGATGAAGGTGGTCATCGCCGGGCGTCCCAACGCCGGCAAGTCGAGCCTGCTCAACGCCCTGGCCGGACGCGAATCCGCCATCGTTACCGAAATCGCCGGCACCACCCGCGACGTGCTGCGCGAGCACATTCACCTGGACGGCATGCCGCTGCACATCATCGACACCGCCGGCTTGCGGGACACCCAGGACAAGGTGGAGCAGATCGGCATCGAGCGTGCCTGGGCCGAGATAGAGCAGGCCGACCGGGTGCTGTTCATGGTGGACGGCACCACCACGGATGCGGTCGACCCTCACGATATCTGGCCGGAATTCGTCGATCGGTTGCCAAAAAACATCGGCCTCACCGTGGTGCGCAACAAGGCTGACCTGACTGGCGAAGATCTGGCGCCGAGCCAGGAGCAGGGCCACGCCGTCTACCGCATCTCCGCCAAGACCGAACTGGGGCTGCCCGCCCTGCGCGAGCACCTCAAGGCCTGCATGGGCTTCCAGGGCAATACCGAGGGGGGCTTCATGGCCCGCCGCCGCCACCTGGACGCGCTGGAGCGCGCCGCCGAGCGACTGCTGGTGGCGAAAGAGCAGCTGGAAGTGTTCGTGGCCGGCGAGCTGGTGGCCGAGGAGTTGCGCCTGGCGCAGGAGTCCCTGTCCGAGATCACCGGCGAGTTCAGCTCGGACGATCTGCTTGGCCGCATTTTCTCCAGTTTTTGTATCGGTAAATAGAAAATTCAAAGCAAAAATATCCACCAAACAGACACTCAGCCGTCATCGATGCTGCCGGATCGGTGGCCATCGATGGCCGGCTGGTGATCTCCATCCCCACTCACACACGGCGTGGCCATGACTGACATCCGCAAGCTGGATCTGAATCTGCTCAAGGCATTCGATGCCCTGCTCGACGAGCGCAGCGTGACCCTGGCGGCCGCACGCCTCTCCCTGACCCAGCCAGCGGTCAGCGGCATGCTCACCCGGCTGCGGGACAACTTCGACGATCCTCTCTTCGTGCGCACCGCCCGCGGCGTGGTGCCGACCCAGCGCGCCCTGGAGCTGGCGCCGACCCTCAAGCGGGTGCTGGGGGACATCCAGCTCATGCTGCAACCCACCGAGTTCGATCCCGCCACCGCCACCCTGCGCTGGTCGGTGGCGGCCACCGATTACGGCTTGCAGGCCGTCCTGCTCCCCTTCCTGCGGGAATTGCGCCGCCAGGCGCCGGGGATCCAGGTCGTCGCCCATCCCGTCGATGACAACGCCGTCTACCACCAGCTGGAACGCGGGGAGCTGGATCTGGCCCTGATGACCCCGGAGTCCACCCCGGACAATCTGCACCTGCGCCCCCTCTATCAGGAGGAGTACGTCTGTGTGGTGCGAGAAGGGCACCCGGTCACGATGGAGGGAGAGCTGTCGCTGGATAGCTTCTGCGCCCTGGATCACGGCCTCGTCTCCTACAGCGGTGGCGGGTTGCAGGGGGTGACGGATCAGGCTCTGGCGGCCCTGGGGCGGGAGCGCAGGGTGGCCCTCTCGGTGCCGAGCTTCCTGATATTGATGCAGGTGCTGCGCAGCAGCGATCTGGTGGCCATGATGCCGCGCCGCCTGATCTCCCGGGAACAGGGATTGGCGACGCTCAGGATCCCGCTCACCGTGCCCGGCTTCACCAAGTCGATGGCCTGGCACGAACGCACCCACAAGGATCCGGCCCAGTGCTGGCTACGGGCGCTGATGCTGTCCACCAGCCAGACCAGCTAGCAAAAAGGCGCCGATGGCGCCTTTTTTACGAGATCAGCTCGGGCGATAACGCTCCAGCCAGTGGGCATAGGGCGCGGGCAGTACCCAGGAGGGGCGCTCCACGCCGAGGGCGAGGGCCGCCTGATAGGGCCAGTGAGGATTGGCCAGATGCACCCGACCAATCATCACCAGATCCAGCAAGCCATCCGCCACCGTCGCCTCGGCGTTGTGGGGATTGTCGATGCCCCAGGAGGAGGCCACCGGCAGGCCCGTCTCCTGGCGTACCCGCCCGGCGATCGGCGCGAGGAAGGCCGGTCCCCAGGGGATCTGGGCATCCGGGGTGGAGAAGCCCATGCTGACGCTCAGCATGTCCAGCCCGCCCTCCCCCATGGCCTTGGCCAGGGCGATGGACTCCTGCATCGTCTCCTCATCCCGGCCGTCATATTCGATCACCCCGAAGCGGGCGGTCAGCGGCAGCCGCTCCGGCCAGACCGCACGCACCGCCCCCAGGGTTTCCAGCAGGAAGCGGCCACGGCCGCGCCAGTCACCGCCGTACTCATCCTCGCGCCGGTTGGCATGAACCGAGAAGAAGCTCTGGGCCAGATAGCCGTGGGCAAAGTGCAGCTCCAGCCATTCGAAACCGGCCTCCCGCGCCCGTGTGGCGGCTGCGGCAAAATCGGCCTGCACCCTGGCGATATCATCCTGCGTCATGGCCCTCGGCACACGGGGCAGGTGGTGGCCGAAGGGGATGGCGGAGGGCGAGAGGATCTCCCAGCTGCGGGGATCGTCGGCGGCGATATGGTCATCCCCTTCCCAGGGCTTGTTGGCATTGGCCTTGCGACCGGCATGGGCGATCTGGATCCCCGGAACGGCCCCCGCCGCCTTGATGGCACTGGCGACTTTGGCCAGCTCGGCGGCCTGCTCATCGTTCCACAGTCCCAGACAGGCCGGGCTGATACGCCCCTCGGGGGAGACGGCGGTCGCCTCGACGATCACCAGACCCGCCCCACCCCGGGCCAGACTGGCGTAGTGGGACAGATGCCACTCGTTGGCGAGCCCGTCCTCGGCGCTGTATTGGCACATGGGGGGAACGGCGATGCGGTTGCGAAGGGTCACATCTTTGAGGCTAAAGGGGGTGAACAGAGCAGACATGGTTTCTCCTGCCGCCGCAAGATGGCGGTCATGATCACAAAGAGGGCCATCTTGCAAAGGGTCGGGGTCATAAAGCAAAACGTGATTGCTGATACCTGCTATCAGCCTGTGCAATATCAGAGCGGGTCGAGCATCGCCGTCATGATATTAACTGTGGTTATGATATAGATACAAAATGGCGATTGTACTTATATCACTCGATTTCTCATCCTGAGCACATCCATCAGGGACCACTGCGGGCCCTGACGCTGAACCCCGATGAGGAAAAACCATGAACGAGATCCTGTGGCCCGAGGGCTATCTGCCCGGACTGACCGACAACTTCGCCTCCAACGAGATGATAGTGACCGGTCTCACCCTGGCCGATGTCTGGCCCCTGCTGAACACCCCTACCCTCTGGCCCGGTTATTATCCCAATGCCGCCAACATCCGCTTCTACGACCACACGGGGCCGGAACTGGCCGAAGGGGTACGCTTCTATTTCGAGACCTTCGGCTTCCCGGTCGAGGCCAGGGTCGTCGAGCATCAGGCTCCCGTTACAGGCCGGGCAGCGCGCGTCGCCTGGCATGGCTGGGCGGGTGAGGAAGGGAGTGACGATCGCCTCGATGTTCACCATGCCTGGCTGCTGGAGGAGCTGCCGCACAACCGGCTGCGGATCCTGACCCAGGAGACCCAGCGCGGCAAACCCGCCCGGGCCCTGGCGATCGCCGAGCCCAACCCCATGATAAACGGTCACGATCAGTGGCTTAAAGGATTGATATCCGCTGCCAGAATGGCAAAAGGCAGTTGAAAATAGAGCGGGATGGCATTGCCATCCCGCTTTCTGTTGCCAGTTATCTCTATGCCGCACACCCTTAAAGCCGCCGCAGGCACCACATGAAGTAAGCGCCTCCCAACAGGGTGGAGACCAGGCCGACCGGCACCTCCTGCGGGAACAGGATCTGTTGACCAACCCAGTCCGCCGACACCATCAACAAGGCCCCGCAACCCGCGGCACCGAGCAGGTGCCAGCGCGCCCGCACCAGCCCCATCAGTCTGGCCATGTGTGGTGCCAGCAGGCCGGCGAAGGAGAGCGGCCCGATGACCATGGTCGCACTGGCGGTCAGCACGGCCACCAGCAGCAGGATAGTCAGCTGGGCACGGCTGAGGCGAACCCCCAGCGCCGTCGCCACCGCCGGCCCCATGGGCATCAGATCCAGCCAGCGGCTCACCAGCAGACAGACGCCCAGCATCACCAGCGCCAGCACGGCCAGCGCCACGGCCACCGGCTGGGTGACGTAATAGGTGGAACCGGACATCCAGGAGAGCAGTTGCTGCACCCGCAGATTGCCGTTGGCCAGCGCGATGGCCTGCAGCGGTTCAAACAGAGCCGCGATGGCGATACCGGTCAGCAGGATCCGCTCCGGTTGGAAGCCGTTCTTGCGGTTGATCACCACCAGCAGCAACAGGCTGCCGAAGGCCCCCAGCACGCCCCCCAGGGGGATCATGGCCAGCGGCAGGGTCGGCAGCAGCAAGGCGGTGGCGATCACCCCCATGAAGGTACCGCCGCTCACCCCGAGCAGCTCGGGGCTCGCCATGGGGTTGTTGCTGACCCGCTGCAGCAGGGTCCCCGCCAGCGCCAGCAGCACACCGGCCGCCCCCGCCGCCAGGGTTCGAGGCAGGCGCCACTCCAGCTGGGCTTCCCACCGGATCCAGCTCGGCCAGCTCCAGCCATGCATCCCCTGACCAAACAGCAGAGAGGCCAGCATGGCGAGCAACAGCCCGATCCCCAGCCAGGCAACGAAGCGCCCGGGAGCCGGATGCCGCGCCACCGTCAACCCGCTGGCCCCCCTCGGCGTCACCGACTTGAAGGTGAGACGGGGGATCAGCCAGAGCAGCAGCGGCGCCCCCAGCAGGGCCGTCATGGCCCCCGTCGGGATCAACACCGGCCAGAAGCGGGTCAGGGATTGCAGCAGCAGGTCGGTGGCCGTCAGCAAGAGGGCTCCCAGCACCGGCGCCCACAACAGGCGCAGGCCGAGCCGCCTCACCCCCAGCATGCGCACCAGGACGGGAGCCGCCAGCCCGACGAAGCCGATGATCCCCACCACGCTCACCACGCAGGCGGTGAGGAAGACGGCGAGCGCGAGCCCGCCGAGGCGCAGGTGCTTGAGGGAAACCCCCAGGCTGCGGGCACTGGCATCATCCAGCTCCAGCACCGCCAGCGGGCGAGCCAGCAGCGCCGCCAGTACGGCGGCCATCAGCAGCCGTGGCAGCAGGTAGGTGACACCGCTCCAGCTGGTCTGGGCCAGGGAGCCGCTGCCCCACACCAGCAGCCCCTTGAGCTCCTCCTGGAAAAACAGCAGCAGCCCCAGGCTCAGGGCTGCCAGATAGAGGTTGATCACCAGCCCCGCGAAGACGATGACCACGGGATTGAGCTGACGGCGCCAGGCCAGGGCAAAGACCAGCCCCATGGCGAGGCTCCCCCCTGCCATGGCGATCCACTCGCGCCCCACCAGCAGCCAGCTCGGGGCAAACAGGGTCACCGCCATCAACGCCAGCTGGGCACCCGAGGAGACCCCCAGGGTCGTCGGTGACGCGAGCGGATTGCGCAGCACTTGCTGCAGCAGCGTACCGGCCAGGCCCAGCGAAGCGCCGGCCAGCAGGCAGACGGCGAGGCGCGGCAGCCAGCTGAAGTGGACCAGCGCCTGCCGGGCATCGTCCAGCTGCGGCGAGAAGAGGGATTGCCACCAGAGCGAATCCGGCAGCTGGTGCGCCAGATCCCAGCCAGCCAGTGCCAGGGTCAGCAGCAGCAGGGCCAGGCCGGGGCGCAGCAAGGAGACGGGAAGAATCTGATTCATTGAAGGGCTCCCTGGGTGGTCAGGCCGGATGCGGACTCCCTCTGCAGGGCCTCGCTCAGCAGATCGGCGAAACGGCGGGCGGCCAGCAGGCCACCAAAGCTCCAGACGGCGGGCAGGTGCACGACCTTGCCCTCCTTCACCAGCGGCAGATGTTGCCAGAGACCGGGCTCCTGCAAGCGCTCACTCACCCCCACCGGAATGGGGTCGATGACCACCAGCCTGGCCGTCGGCAGGGAGATGAACTGCTCCAGACTCACCACGGAGAAGCCCCAGGCATTGGTCTCCCCCTGCCAGGCATTGCGCAGATCCAGCCGTTGCAGCACGGCGTCGAACAGACTGTGGCGGCCAAACACCCGTACATGGCGCTCATCGATGAATTGCACCAGCAACAGGGGTGGAAGATCCCCGGGCAGTTGTGTCTTCATCTGATCGAGATCCCGATCCAGGGTGGCGAGCTGACGCTCAGCTTCCGTGGTCTTGCCCACCAGGGCGGCGATGGTCAGGGTCGCCTCGTGCAGCCGCTGCCACAGATCCGTATCCGGCTCATAGAGAGTGATGGATTTCACCGGTGCTATCTGGGACAAGGTGGGTTCCAGCGACGCCATCAGCGGCGAGATGAGGATGAGATCCGGCTTGAGCTCCGCCAGCAGTTCGCGGTTGGGTTGCATGCGCAGGCCGATATCCACCACCTCGGCGGGCAGCCTGGGCACGTCCACCCAGGCACGGTAGGAACCGACATCCCCCATGGCCAGCGGCGTGACGCCGAGGGCCAGCAGGGTCTCCGCGACCGTCCAGTCGACGGTGGCGATGCGGGGAGTCTCCTGCACGACGACTGTATCGTGCCGGGTATCAGCGGATGCCAGCTCGGCCTGCACCACCAGGGGGGCCAGCAGACAACAGAGCCAGCCCGTTTTCTTCAATAGACGCATCGGGCCCCCGCTCAGATGATGGCGATGTTGTGATCGTGGGCCGGGTGGCGTATCACGGCCATGGGGATGCCGTAGATGGCCTGCAGGGTCTCGCTGGTCATGATGTGCGAGGGCTCGCCATGAACCAGCAACCGGCCACCGTGCAGCGCCACCAGCTGATCGCAGAAGCGGGAGGCCATGTTGATGTCGTGGATGACGATGATGACCCCCAGGTTGAGCTGACGGCTCAACTGCCTGACGAGCGTGAGCACCTCCACCTGATGGGCCACGTCCAGCGCGGCCAGCGGTTCGTCCAGCAGAATGAAGCGGCTCTCCTGGGCCAGCAGCATGGCCAGCCAGACCCGACCACGCTCCCCGCCGGAAAGGGTATCCACCAGCCGATCCGCGAACGCTTCGGTGTGGGTGAGGGTGATGGCCTGATCCACCTGGCGGTGATCCTCCTCCCGCATCCGCCCCAGCAATCCGCGCCAGGGATAGCGCCCCATCTCCACCAGTTCGCGGCCGAGCAGGCTCTCGGCACTCGGCAGATGCTGGGGCAGATAGGCGACCTGGCGGGCGAAGTCCCGATTGCTCCAGTCACTCAGCGGCTTGTCGTCAAACAGGATCTCGCCGCCGCTCAAGGGCTGCTGGCGAGCCAGCAACTTGAGCAGGGTGGATTTGCCCGATCCGTTGTGACCGATGAGGCCATAGACCTGACCCTGCTCGAAGCGCAGATCGGTCGGTTGCAGCAGTTGGCGGTCATTGACCGCGAAGCTGGCGGATTTCATCTCAAACATAAGCTGTTCCTGTGCTGGTCTGATGCCAGTCTGTCGGTGCCGGCATCAGACCGGCACGTCGCTGTCCAGATGGGCGACGGCATCCCGGCTCACCTGCTCCCGCCGTTCACCGGTCAGCTCGGTGAGCTGGCCCTGGCGCATCTCCAGCAGGCGGTCGGCCAAGGGGAAATAGAGATCGTCGTGGCTGATGGCGATCACCGTCTTGCCCATCTCCTTGAGGCGCGGCAGCAGCACCTGATAGAAGATGCGGCGGAACTGGGGATCCTGATCCGCGGCCCATTCGTCAAACAGCATCACGTCCCGCTGCTCCGCCAGGGCCAGCAGCAAGGCAACCCGCTTGCGCTGCCCCTGGGAGAGCTCGATGTTGGTGATAAAGTCCTGCTCAATCACCAGCTTGCTGCCCATCTGCAGCCGCTCCAGCCACTCATCCATCAGCGCCTGCCTGGGCTCTGGGCCCAGCAGGTGCTGGAACAGGTGATAGTCGGTGAAGATGGCGGAGAAGAGCGCCAGATAGGCGTTGCGATCTTGGATGGGTTCGCCATCCAGCAGGATCCGGCCAGAGACGGGCTGATAGAGCCCGGTCAGCAGCATGGCCAGGGTCGACTTGCCGGATCCGTTGCCACCGATGATGAAGATCTGCTCCCCCTTCTCGATGGTGAGATTGACCGGACCGACCGCGAAACCGCCCTCCCCCTGATAGTGAAAGCTCACCTCCTCCAGCTGGATCCGCTGCCAGGCTCGGGGCGCAGGCGGCAGCGGGAAGTCGGGATCCGGCGAGGCCAGGGTCAGGGTCGCAATCTTGTCAAACGCCACCTGGGCGGAGATCAGGGTTGGCAGGGCACCGATCCCCTGCAGCAGCGGAGTACGCAGGAACAGCAGGGTCAGGGCGAAGGTGGCGGCCACATTGGTATTGGCCCATCCCAGCCCGTTGGCCAGGAAGAAGACCAGGCCGATGGCCCCCAGCATCATGATGTTCGACCAGTTCACCGCGCTCAGGTGATAGGTGTCGGCACGGATGATCTCCTGGCGATACTCCTTCGCATTGCGCTCATAGAGCTGGTGGTAGACGAAGTGAGCGCGCTCGCGGTTGAGCGCCAGCTCCTTGCTGCCGGCGATGATGGATTGATAGTTTTGATAGAGCTTGTCTTCGGCCAGGCGCATGCGCGACAGGTGGCGATAGACGCGGTTGACCAGCAACCAGCCCACCACCATGGTGAAGGTCACCCAGAGGGCGGTGACGACCAGCAGGGATGGGGAGAGCCAGCCGAGATAGAGGGCGGAGCCAATGGTAAGCACCAGCCCCTGCACCAGCTCGGGCAGACGCACGAAGGCGATGGTGATCTGGCCGATGTCGCTGGACAGAGAGGCCAGCAGCGGCCCCTGCCCTATCTGGCGAATGCGGGCGACGTCGGTATCCAGCAGTTGCTTGAGCAGCCGGCCGCGCAAGCGATAGACGAAGTGGTGACCGAGGGTGGTCAGGCCCAATTGGGCGCCTAGCGTGATCACCAGCAGCAGCAGAATGAGGCCGATCAGTTGGCCAAGGATCGGTAGCGGATCCCCAACTGATTCGATAAGTGATTGATTGATAAATGCAATAACACCTATACCGCTGACTGCACTGAGCAGGCTGAGCAAGGTGATGGCGATGAAGGGCCAACGATATTGGCGGTAAACCAGTGACAAGAGTTCCATGACGGGCCTGCGTACAAAAAGAAAGAGGGCGGGAGCTCATGCCCCCGCCCGCCTTGTATCTTACCAGCGGTAGTTGATGGAGCCGACTATGCTGCGCTCCTCACCGTAGTAGCAGTAGTAGTCACAGCTTGCGACATAGGTGTCGTCCAGCAGGTTGTTGACGTTGACCTGGGCCCGCCAGTTCTTGGCAAAGTCATACCCGATCATCGCATCCCACACAGTCTGGGCCGGCACTTCGGCAGAACCATAGATGGGGTTGTAGTTGGCATCGACCGCGCCTATGCCAACGCTGGAGCCGATGTAACGCACCCCGGTACCCACTTCCAGACCGGAGACCGGACCCTGCTGCACCTTGTAGTTGCCCCAGAAGGAGGCCTGGTGACGCGGGATCAGGCTGGCACGACGGTCACCGTTGCCGGTGTCATTGGTCTTGGCATCGGTATAGGTATACGCAGCGGTCAGACGCAGCGCTTCGGTGGCCTGCACGCTGCCTTCCAGTTCCACACCCTGGGAGGTGACTTCACCGGCCTGGGTCTGCTGGCCGGAACCGGTGGAGACCAGGGAGTTGGTCTGTTCCAGATCGAACAGGGCCAGGTTGATGTAACCATCGAGGAAGCTCGGCGCATACTTGATGCCGGTCTCGTACAGCTTGCCTTCCAGCGGCTTGTAGGAGCTCTTGGTGTTCGGGTCGATCCCCGGCAGCACCTCGAAGGACTCCGCATAGGCGAAGTAAGGGGAGATGCCGTTGTCGAACAGGTACATCAGGCTGCCGGAGAGCGAGAGGTTGTCATCATACTGCTTCTCGTTCTTGCTGGTGGCTTCGCTGATGTTGTGGGTCTCCACATAGTCGAAGCGACCACCGGCAGTCAGCAGCCAGCGGTCATCCCAGCGGATCTGATGCTGGGCATAGAGGCCGCTCTGACCCTTGGTGTTCTTCTGATAAGTCGCAGTGGACTCATCGAAGCCAGGGAAGCCGCTGTAATCCGGATGCATGGTGTCGATAGAACCCATGCCATAGTTGTCAGCCTCGACCCCCTCGTTCACGTGACGCTGCAGATCGATCCCCATCAGCAGGGTCTGCTCGGTACGATCCGTGTTCCAGTAACCCACCATCTGGTTGTCCATGGTGATGCTCTTGGTGTCGCCGTCACGGTAGATCAGGCCACGGAAGGCGGTGGTGCCTTGATAGGTCGGGAAGATATAGGTCTGACGCAGCAGCAGATCGTTGTAGTTGAAGCGGACGTTCTGCTTGAACTCCCAGGTGTTGTTGAACTGATGGGACAGCTCATAACCGGCGGAGATCTGGGTGTTGCGGTTGCGATCGTAATCCGGCTGACTCAGGTTGGTGCTGGGATCGATCTGGCCACCCTCGGTATTCAGGGTGCCGTAGACGGGGAAGAAGCCGTTGGTCGGCACCCCTTCATCGTGCAGGAAGCTGGCCAGCAGGGTGAGGCTGGTACGATCCGAGATATCCAAGGTGACGCTCGGCGCCAGGTAGGCACGCTCGTTGTAGGTGCCATCCAGCACGCCATCACGCTCCTTATAGAGCGCAACCATGCGGTAGCGGCTGTTGTCGGTCAGATCGTCGGAGAAATCGATGCCGACCTGACGCAGATCCCGGTTGCCAAGCTGCACATCGACCAACCCCTGCGGGGTGGCGGTCGGACGCTTGGTCACGGAGTTGATCACGCCGCCGGGAGGAGCCTCGCCGTAGAGGATGGAGGCAGGCCCCTTGAGGACTTCCACGCTCTCCAGACCGAAGGTCTCGGGGGTCCATACGTAGTAACCGGTGCTGAACAGGCGGTTGCCATCCAAATATTGAGCTGCATCGAAGCCCCGCACCTTGAACCAGTTGGTGTTGTTGTCCGAACCATAGAGGCCGGTAAGCACGCCGGAGCGGTAACGCACGGACTCATCGAGCTGCTGCACGGCATGCTGATCCATCTCCTCGCGATTGACCACGGAGACGGCACGCGGAGTCTCGGCCATGGGCACTTCGACCTTCATCGCGTTGGCGGTCACCACCATGGTCTCGCTCGCCTTGGGCAGCTCTTTTTCAGCTTGTTCGGCAGCCAGAACCGGCAGACCAGCCAACAAACAGGAGAGAGGCAGCACCACTCTCTTTCGCATCACTGCGTAGGGGAAATTTTTTTGCGCAATCATATTAAGTGTCTCAAATAAATAGAGTTATTTCTGGTTTCTTATTATGGGTGCCCAATCCTGCCGGTTTGCCCGACTCCTTAGGCGAATAAATCACCGTCATGCTACTACAAGAGCCGTGATCGAATCGATTCATTAATTGCTAATCGTTTGCATCTGCATTGTTACCAAACGTATCGATACGGTGTTTTTTTGAACGCCGGGGTTCGTATGTATACAACCAACGGTGAAGGGAGCCGAGGGGAGCAAAACATCGGTGACAAGGAGGATTTTCATCGTTCAAAGACGAAAGGATCCTTATCCCCAAGCTTTATCCATATTTATCCACATCTTTTGGCGTTAGAATCCCGGTTCCGCGTTTTCCGTATTATTCAGGATCCATTCCATGGCCAAACTCAATCTCGTCGTCGGCTCCATGCTGGGGGCCGCCGAATATGTCGCCGATCATGTTGCCAGTCTGCTGGAACAGGGCGGACATCAATCCAGGATCCACAACCCGGCCAACCTGACCGATGTGCTGGCAGAGCCGGATACGATCCTGCTGGTGATCACCTCCACCCATGGTGCCGGCGATGTCCCCGACAACCTGCAGCCCTTCGCCAAGGATCTTGCCGAGCAGCGACCGGATCTCGGTGGGTTGAAATATGGTGTCATTGCCTTGGGTGACAGCAGCTATGACACCTTCTGCCAGGGCGGCAAGACTCTGGATAGCCTGCTGAGAGAGTGTGGCGCCAACCGGATCGGGGATCGCCTCGAGATCGACGTGACCCAGCATGAAATTCCGGAAGATGCCGCCGAAGCCTGGATCCAGGACTGGATGGCATTGATCGCATAAATACGAGGGGGAGATCCGTCTCGTCACACCTGATCTCCCCGCTTATCCCCAGATCCCTATCCACCAGGTTATTAACAGCTCTGCCTGAACCGGGCTTTCTACCGGATCGAGAAATAAAACCGGATCGCCTGTGCATAACCATAGGGTTAAACGCTGAAAAACCTATAGTTATTCATGTATGAGATCCAATTCAGTTTCTATTTGTGAATAAAACCCCTGGTTATCCCCCAGTTCAGGGGGCTGGGATCCAAGCTTTTCCACAAGCTGGGATCGGCTCTAACCAGATGATCTTTATGATCAAAAAGTGCTTATCAACAGAAACGGCGGATCCTAATAAAAGATCCAATAAAAGATCGATCTAAAGATCCTTAAGATCTATTTAGCGGATCCTTGATCCATACTGATCCCGAACTAGACGTTCCCCTCAGGATACGAAACGGATAGAATGATCCGCCCTCCAGACCAGGCAAACAAAGATCTTCAGGCGTGCAGATCAAGGTGATCCCAATGCAATACCATGAACAATTTGATGTGATCGTCGTCGGTGGCGGTCACGCAGGCACCGAAGCTGCCACAGCGGCTGCCCGTATGGGCCTTAATACGCTGTTGCTGACTCACAACATCGATACCCTGGGACACATGTCTTGCAACCCGGCGATCGGCGGGATCGGTAAAGGACACCTGGTCAAGGAAGTTGACGCCCTCGGCGGGATCATGGCGCAAGCCATCGATCTTGGCGGGATCCAGTTCCGTACCCTCAACTCCTCCAAGGGCCCGGCCGTGCGTGCCACCCGTGCGCAGGCGGATCGTCTGCTTTACAAGGCCGTGGTACGCCAGACGCTGGAGAACTATCCGAACCTGAAGATCTTCCAGCAAGCCTGTGATGATCTCGTCATGGACGGGGATCGGGTTGCCGGCGTGGTCACCCAGAGCGGGATCCGCATCAGCGGCAAGACGGTGGTGCTCACCGTAGGCACCTTCCTGAATGGCTTGATCCATATCGGCATGGATAACTACAAAGGCGGCCGCGCCGGGGATCCTCCCTCGATCGCCTTGGCCCAGCGCCTGCGGGAAATGCCGCTGCGCATCGACAGACTCAAGACTGGCACGCCGCCGCGCATCGATGCCCGCACCGTCGATTTTTCCGTCATGCAGCAGCAACACGGTGACAATCCCCGTCCCGTCTTCTCCTTCATCGGCGATGCCAGCCTGCACCCGCGTCAGGTCCCCTGCTATGTCACCCATACCAACGAGCAGACCCACGAAGTGATCCGCAACAATCTGGATCGCAGCCCCATGTACGCCGGAGTGATCGAGGGGATAGGCCCGCGCTACTGCCCGTCCATCGAAGACAAGATCACCCGTTTTGCCGACAAGACGGCGCACCAGATCTTCGTGGAACCGGAGGGGCTGACTACCCACGAACTCTATCCAAACGGGATCTCCACCAGCCTGCCGTTCGATGTGCAGGTGCAGATCGTCCGTTCGATCCGCGGTTTCGAGAATGCCCACATCACTCGTCCCGGCTACGCCATCGAGTACGACTTCTTCGATCCCAGGGATCTCAAGGCGAACATGGAGAGCAAGTGCATCGAAAACCTGTTCTTCGCCGGCCAGATCAACGGCACCACGGGCTATGAAGAAGCTGCCGCCCAGGGTCTGATGGCCGGTCTCAACGCCGGTCTGCGCGCTCAGGGCAAGGAAGCCTGGCACCCACGCCGGGATCAGGCCTACATGGGCGTGATGATGGACGATCTCTCCACCTTGGGGACTCGCGAGCCGTATCGCATGTTCACCAGCCGCGCCGAATACCGGTTGCTGCTGCGGGAAGACAACGCCGACCTGCGTCTGACCGCGATCGGTCGCGAGCTGGGTCTGGTGGATGATGAGCGCTGGAGCAAGTTCAACGCCAAGATGGAACTGGTGGAGCAGGAGCGCCAGCGGATGCGTTCGACCTGGATCCACCCGCAGCATCCGTCGCTGGAAGCGGTCAATGCCCTGGTCAACACCCCGCTCACCCGCGAGCAGAGCCTGGAAGAGCTGCTGCGTCGTCCCGAGGTGACCTATGATGCGCTGATGGCCATCGATGGGGTGGGTCCGGCGCTGGCGGATCCTGCCGCAGCCGATCAGGTGGAGATCCAGATCAAATACGCCGGCTACATCGAGCGTCAGCACGACGAGGTGGAGAAGCAGCTTCGCAACGAGAACACCCTGTTGCCGCTGGACATGAACTACCGCGATGTGAACGGCCTCTCCAACGAGGTGATCGCCAAGCTCAACGATGCCAAGCCAGAGACCATAGGTCAGGCCTCCCGCATCTCCGGCATCACCCCGGCCGCCATCTCCATTCTGCTGGTTCACCTGAAAAAGCACGGTTTGCTGCGCAAAACCGCCTGAGGAATTCCCCGTTGGAAAACATGCTGGAAAGACTGAACGGCCTGCTCATGCAGGCCGGTATTGTTATCACTGATACCCAAAAGAGTCAGTTGGTTCGTCTGGTCGAGTTGCTGCACAAGTGGAACAAGGCTTACAATCTCACCTCGGTGCGCGAGCCGGACGCCATGCTGGTCAAGCACATTCTCGACAGCCTGGTGGTGAGCCCCCACCTCAAGGGTGAACGTTTCATCGATGTGGGCACGGGTCCCGGTCTGCCGGGACTGCCGCTCGCCATCATCAATCCGGACAAGCAGTTCGTGCTGCTCGACAGCTTGGGCAAGCGGATCAACTTCATCCGTCAGGTAATCCTGGAGCTGGGGCTGACCAATGTGACGCCGGTCAAATCCCGGGTCGAGGAGTATCAGCCCGAGACCGGATTTGATGGGGTACTGAGCCGGGCCTTCGCCTCGCTGGAGGACATGCTGGGTTGGTGTCATCATCTGCCCTCGGCAGACGGCGGCTTCCTGGCGCTCAAGGGGCAATTCCCCGAGCAGGAGCTGGACCAGTTGCCCGCCAGCATTCAACTGGTCGCCACCCATAAGCTGGTGGTGCCGGAGCTGGACGGCGAGCGCCATCTGCTGGAGTTTAAAGCCATTCAGCCCGAATAGGGCCGCCGCATTCATTTAGGGGATAGTGTGGGAAAAGTCATTGCCATAGCCAACCAGAAGGGTGGAGTGGGGAAAACCACCACCTGTGTGAATCTGGCCGCCTCCATGGCCGCTACCCGGCGCAAGGTGCTGGTGATCGATCTGGATCCGCAGGGCAATGCCACCATGGGCAGCGGGGTCGACAAGTACGAAGTCGAACGCACCGCCTATGAACTGCTGATCGACGATGCTCCCATCGGCGAGGTGATCATTCCCGAGACCTCGGGGGGCTATCACCTCATCGCCGCCAATGCCGACGTCACGGCGGCCGAAATCCGCCTGATGGAATTCTTTGCCCGCGAGATCCGCCTGCGCAACGCGCTGGCCTCGGTGCGGGACAAATACGACTACGTCTTCATCGATTGCCCCCCTTCTCTCAACATGCTGACCGTCAACGCAATGGCCGCCGCCGACTCCGTGCTGGTGCCCATGCAGTGCGAGTACTACGCGCTGGAAGGGCTCACCGCCCTGGTGGATACCATCAGCAAACTGGCCGCCGTGGTGAATCCCGAGCTGAAGATCGAGGGGGTGCTGCGCACCATGTTCGATCACCGCAACCGCCTGGCCAATGATGTGTCCGATCAGCTGAAACAGCATTTTGGCGACCGGGTCTATCGCACCATCATTCCTCGCAACGTACGACTGGCGGAGGCGCCGAGCTTCGGTGCGCCGGCCATGCACTATGACAAATCATCGGTGGGGGCCAAGGCCTATCTGGCGCTGGCAGGCGAGATCCTGCGCCGCCAGGAGCAGGAGTGCCAGCCGATCACCGCAGACCGAGAGAGCCTATGACTCCGAAGAAACGTGGACTGGGCAAGGGACTGGATGCCCTGCTCAGCACCAGCACGGCCGCTCGCCAGAAACAGGTGATGAGCGATCAGCGTACCGAGCAGGCCATGGCCCCCACCAACCAGGGTGAGCTGCGCAAGCTGCCGGTGGAGTGGTTGCAGTCCGGCAAGTACCAGCCGCGAAAGGATATGTCGCAGGATGCGCTGGAGGATCTGGCCAACTCCATCCGGGCACAGGGAGTGATCCAACCCATCGTCGTCCGTGCGATCGGGGAGAACCGCTTCGAGATCATCGCTGGTGAACGGCGCTGGCGTGCTTCCCAGCTCGCCAGGCTCGAGGTCGTCCCTTGCCTGGTCAAGGACGTACCTGACGAAGCGGCTGTGGCCATCGCGCTGATTGAGAATATCCAGCGCGAAGACCTCAACGCCATCGAAGAGGCGGTTGCCCTGCAGCGGCTGCTGACCGAGTTTGAATTGACCCATCAGCAGGTCGCCGAGGCGGTGGGCAAGTCCCGCACCACGGTAACCAACCTGCTGCGGCTCAATCAGCTCAACGAAGACGTGAAGCGTTTCGTCGAGCACGGGGATCTCGACATGGGCCATGCCCGCGCCCTGTTGGCGCTGAGCGGTTCGGCCCAGTCCGAACTGGCCAAACTGGTGGCCCAGAAGGGGCTGACCGTGCGAGATACCGAGAAACTGGTGCAAAAGACCCTGGAACCGGCAAAAACCAAGGTTGAGCCCGTCCGTGATCCTCAATTTGGTTACATCGAGCGCCAGATTTCAGAAAAAATTGGTAATCAGGTGCAACTTCAGCAGGGTAAGCAGGATAGCGGCAAGTTAGTAATAAGTTACGATAACTTAGCGGATTTGGACCGTATACTGTGCTATTTCGGCCTGTCAGAATCGTGATTTTTACGCTTTTTGTAGTAATAAAACATCCATTCCTTTCGTTATGAACATAACCTTAATTCTGCACGGAAAGCCGCAAAAATTAAGGATTTTTGCCGTGTTGCAATAGCTGTCTTCACGGGTATAATTTGACCGGCTTTTCGAGCTGTGAACGCGGGGTCTTCGGATCCCGATTTTTTACAGTTCTGTAATGTTCAGGGGTAGGTTGGTGAAACAGAAAAGAGCCTTGGAAGGTTTGACGCTAGCCATGGCTATGCTCGTTTGTCAGCTCATCCTGATCCTGGCGATCAGTACCGTCTGGTTTTATCTGGAGGGTCCGTTCGCCGGACAATCCTCTCTCTACGGAGGGGGGATGTACTGGGTTCCTCAGGCTCTGTTCACGCTCTGGGTTCTGCGCCGCAAGGTGACGAAGGAGAGTGTGGGCCTGGTGTTGGGGGACTTTTATGGTGGGGCAGGGATTAAGCTCGTTACTACAGCAGGACTTTTCGCCCTGGTGTTTGGCTCCGGGATCGAGGTCAACACAGTCTCGTTCTTCGCCACTTATATCCTCGCCCTCGTTGTACAGTGGATAGTTTCATTCACGCTTAACAACCACTATTAGGAAAACTCATGTCTGCAACCGGAGAAGTCCTGACTCCTCAGGGATATATCTCCCACCACCTGACCCATCTGCAAGTAGGGTCCGGGTTCTGGACGGTGAATATCGACTCAATGATATTTTCCGTCGTGCTAGGCGCCCTGTTTATCTGGTTGTTCCGCAGTGTGGCCGTCAAGGCTACCAGCGGTGTGCCCGGTAAGCTGCAGTGCTTTGTGGAGATGCTGGTCGAGTTTGTGAATGGTAACGTCAAAGACATCTTTCATGGTCGCAACAAGGTCATCGCACCTCTGGCCCTGACGGTGTTTGTGTGGATCTTCCTGATGAACCTGATGGATCTGATCCCCGTTGACTTTATCCCTCACGCTGCACAGTTGATGGGTGTTCCCTATCTGCGTGTGGTTCCCTCTGCTGACGTTAACATCACCATGTCCATGGCTTTGGGCGTGTTCTTCTTGATCCTGTATTACAGCATCAAGGTCAAGGGTATCAGCGGGTTCGTGAAGGAGCTGACGCTTCAGCCTTTCAATCACCCGGCTGCCATCCCGGTTAACTTCATCCTTGAAACCGTCACGTTGATTTCCAAGCCTGTTTCATTGGGTCTGCGACTGTTCGGCAACATGTATGCTGGCGAACTGATCTTTATCCTGATTGCGGGTTTGTTACCCTGGTGGTCACAGTGGATCCTGTCCGTGCCTTGGGCAATTTTCCACATCCTGATCATCACTTTGCAGGCGTTTATCTTCATGGTTCTGACCATCGTCTATCTGTCGATGGCACAAGAAGACCATTGATGATGCAACTCAAATAATCCTTTTTATACAATCAATTACATCTAAATAAATGGAGATCCTCATGGAAAACTTGAACATGGACCTGCTGTACATCGCTGCTGCAATGATGATGGGTCTGGCGGCTATCGGCGCCTCCATCGGTATCGGTATCCTGGGTGGCAAGTTCCTGGAAGGTGCAGCTCGTCAGCCTGACCTGATCCCTGTTCTGCGTACCCAGTTCTTCATCGTGATGGGTCTGGTGGATGCGATCCCGATGATCGCCGTTGGTCTGGGTCTGTATGTGATGTTTGCGGTTGCCTAAGTCGTCGTGACGACTCACGCAGAACCCATTAACTAACTTAAGAGGACATCGGCTGTGAATATCAACGCCACCCTCCTCGGCCAAGCAGTTGCTTTTTTCATCTTCGTAGTATTTTGCATGAAGTACGTATGGCCGCCGCTGATCGCTGCCATCGAAGCCCGTCAGAAAGAAATCGCTGACGGCCTATCTTCTGCAGAACGTGCCAAGAAAGATCTGGATTTGGCCAAGGCCAACGCCACCGATCAGCTGAAAGAAGCCAAGCTTCAGGCTGCCGAAATCATCGATCAGGCCAACAAACGCAAGGCACAGATCATCGATGAGGCCGCTGTTGGAGCCCAAGCTGAGCGGGAAAAAATCCTGGCTCAGGGCCGTGCAGAGATCGAAGCTGAACGTCATCGTGCCAAAGAAGAACTGCGCAAGCAGGTTGCTGCTCTTGCCATCGCGGGTGCAGAGAAGATCCTGGCACGCCAAATCGACCAGGCTGCCAACAGCGACATCGTCGACAAACTGGTAGCAGAACTGTAACGGGAACGGGGCTATGTCTGAACTGACTACAATCGCTCGCCCCTACGCCAAGGCTGCTTTCGAGTTTGCCGTTGAGCACAAGGCGGTTGACCAGTGGCTGGGGATGCTCGGCTTCGCTGCGGAAGTAGTGAAGAACGAGACCATCCACAACCTGGTAAACGGCTCTGTGGCTGCCGAAGAGCTTGCAAAATTGTTTGTGAGCGTCTGCGGTGAGCAGCTCGACGAGCATGGTCAGAACCTGATCCGGGTGATGGCCGAGAATGGTCGCTTGGGTGTGCTGCCGGCGGTCGTTGCTGAATTTGTAGCGCTCAAGGCTGAACTGGACAAAGAAGTTCAGGCTGACGTGATTTCGGCGATCGAACTGACCGACCAGCAGAAAGCCAATATTCAGGCTTCTCTGGAACAACGTCTCGCGCGCAAAGTGAAGCTGAATTGCAGCACCGATGCGTCCTTGATGGCCGGGGTGCTCATCAAGGCCGGTGATCTGGTTATCGACGGTACTGTCCGCGGTAAGCTGGATCGCATGGCCGATGCGCTGCAATCTTGATTGGGGTATTAGAGCATGCAACTGAATTCCACTGAAATCGCCGAGCTGATCAAGCAGCGCATTGCGCAGTTTGATGTGAAAAGCGAAGCGCGTAACGAAGGTACCATCGTCTCCGTAAGTGACGGTATCATTCGTATCCACGGCCTGGCCGATGCCATGCAAGGTGAGATGATCGAGCTGCCGGGCAACCGCTACGCTCTGGCATTGAACCTGGAGCGTGACTCCGTTGGTGCCGTAGTAATGGGTCCCTATGCCAACCTGGCGGAAGGGATGAAAGTCAAAGGGACTGGCCGCATTCTGGAAGTGCCGGTCGGTCGTGGTCTGTTGGGCCGGGTGGTCAACACCCTGGGTCAGCCGATCGACGGTAAAGGCCCGGTCGACAACGATGGCTTCTCGCCGATTGAAGTCATCGCACCTGGCGTTATCGAGCGTAAGTCTGTTGACCAGCCAGTCCAGACCGGCCTGAAAGCCATCGATGCCATGATCCCTATCGGTCGTGGCCAGCGTGAGCTGATCATCGGTGACCGTCAGGTTGGTAAGACCGCCATCGCGATCGATACAATCATCAACCAGAAAGATTCCGGCATTAAGTGTGTCTACGTTGCGATTGGCCAGAAGGCCTCCACCATCGCCAACGTGGTGCGCAAGCTGGAAGAGCACGGCGCCCTGGCCAACACCGTCGTGGTGGTTGCCTCTGCGTCTGAAGCGGCTGCCCTGCAGTACCTGGCTCCTTACGCCGGCTGCTCCATGGGTGAGTACTTCCGTGACCGCGGTGAAGATGCACTGATCATCTATGACGACCTGTCCAAGCAGGCCGTTGCCTATCGCCAGATCTCCCTGCTGCTGCGCCGTCCGCCTGGACGTGAAGCTTACCCGGGTGACGTCTTCTATCTGCACTCCCGTCTGCTGGAGCGTGCTGCTCGTGTCAACGCCGAGTACGTAGAGAAGTTCACCAATGGCGAAGTGAAAGGCCAGACCGGTTCCCTGACCGCCCTGCCGATCATCGAAACCCAGGCCGGTGACGTGTCAGCGTTCGTTCCGACCAACGTGATCTCCATCACCGATGGTCAGATCTTCCTGACCTCCCAGCTGTTCAACTCCGGTATTCGTCCGGCGGTTGACCCGGGTATCTCCGTATCCCGTGTGGGCGGTGCCGCTCAGACCAAGATCGTGAAGAAACTGTCCGGTGGTATTCGTACCGCACTGGCTCAGTATCGTGAGCTGGCGGCTTTCGCCCAGTTCTCTTCCGACCTGGACGACGCGACTCGCAAGCAGCTGGATCACGGTCAGAAAGTAACCGAGCTGATGAAGCAGAAGCAGTACTCCCCGATGAGCGTAGCTCAGCAGGCACTGGTGCTGTTCGCTGCCGAGAAGGGTTATCTCGCCGATGTCGAACTGAACAAGATCGTCGACTTCGAAGCCGCTCTGCTCTCTTACGCCAATACCCAGCATGGTTCGCTGATGGCTGACATCAATGCCAAGGCCGACTACAACGACGAGATCGTTGGCAAGCTGACTGCGTTGCTGGATGACTTCAAGGCAACCCAGACCTGGTAAGCGTGTGTGGCAGCGCAAGCTGCCACCTGATGGAGAGAAGAGATGGCCGGCGCAAAAGAGATACGTAACAAGATCGGGAGTGTGAAGAACACTCAGAAGATCACCAGCGCTATGGAAATGGTGGCAGCAAGCAAGATGCGCCGTGCGCAGGAACGCATGTCTGCCAGCCGTCCGTACGCTGAAACCATGCGCAAGGTGATCGGCCATATCGCTCAGGGGAACTTGGAATACAAGCACCCCTACCTCATCGAACGTGAGGTCAAGCGAGTGGGTTACATCGTCGTCTCCACCGACCGTGGCCTGTGTGGCGGTTTGAACATCAACCTGTTCAAGGCTGCCCTCAACGATATGAAGCAATGGAGCGCGAAAGGTGCCCAGGTTGACCTGGCACTGATCGGTAACAAGGCCTCCAGCTTCTTTGAGCGGCACGGCGCCAAGGTGAAAGCCCATGTCTCCGGACTGGGTGACAGCCCGAGCGTCAATGACCTGATTGGTTCAGTCAAGGTCATGCTGAAGGCTTACGACAACGGTGAGATTGACAGGCTGTACCTGGTGTACAACAAGTTCGTCAACACCATGGTTCAGCAACCAAAAGTCGATCAACTGCTGCCTTTGCCCGTAACTGAAGACAGCAAACTGAACAAGAAGAACCACTGGGATTACCTCTATGAGCCGGATCCCAAGCAACTGCTGGATGCCCTGCTGATTCGCTACGTCGAGTCCCAGGTCTACCAGGGTGTGGTAGAAAACTTGGCCAGTGAACAGGCAGCCCGAATGGTTGCCATGCAAGCCGCGACTGACAACGCCGGTAACCTGATTAACGATCTGCAACTGGTGTACAACAAGGCCCGTCAGGCCAGTATTACCCAGGAATTGACAGAGATCGTATCCGGTGCTGCTGCGGTGTAAGGCAAGGGTTATCAAAGGTTTAGAGGATTTGACATGAGTAACGGTTTCATCGTCCAAATCATCGGCGCTGTAGTGGACATCGAGTTCCCGCAAGACGCCGTGCCCCAGGTGTACGATGCACTGAAAGTCATCAGCGAAGGCCAAGGCCAGGGTCTGGTACTGGAAGTTCAGCAACAGATCGGCGGCGGCGTCGTTCGTTGCATCACCATGGGTTCCTCCGACGGTCTGCGTCGTGGGTTGGAAGTAGTTAACAGCGGCAAGGCCATCCAGGTACCGGTCGGTACCTCGACCCTGGGTCGTATCATGAACGTACTGGGCGACCCCATCGATGAGAAGGGTCCGATCGGCGAAGAAGAGCGTTGGTCCATCCACCGCGAAGCCCCCAGCTACGAAGATCAGTCCAACAGCACCGAGCTGCTGGAGACCGGCATCAAGGTTATCGACCTGGTATGTCCGTTCGCCAAGGGTGGTAAGGTCGGTCTGTTCGGTGGTGCCGGTGTAGGCAAGACCGTCAACATGATGGAGCTGATCCGTAACATCGCCATCGAGCACAGCGGTTATTCTGTGTTCGCCGGTGTGGGTGAGCGTACCCGTGAGGGTAACGACTTCTACCACGAGATGATGGAGTCCAACGTACTGGACAAAGTATCTCTGGTTTACGGTCAGATGAACGAGCCGCCCGGAAACCGTCTGCGCGTGGCGCTGACCGGTCTGACCATGGCCGAGAAGTTCCGTGACGAAGGTCGTGACGTACTGTTCTTCGTGGACAACATCTACCGTTACACCCTGGCCGGTACTGAAGTATCCGCACTGCTGGGCCGTATGCCCTCCGCAGTAGGTTACCAGCCGACCCTGGCCGAGGAGATGGGTGTTCTGCAGGAACGTATCACCTCCACCCGGACCGGTTCCATCACCTCCGTACAGGCCGTTTACGTCCCTGCGGATGACTTGACCGACCCGTCTCCGGCGACCACCTTCGCCCACCTGGATGCGACCGTCGTACTGTCCCGTCAGATCGCGGCACTGGGTATCTACCCGGCCGTTGACCCGCTGGATTCCACCTCCCGTCAGCTGGATCCGCTGGTGGTAGGCAAGGAGCACTACGAGACCGCTCGTGGTGTCCAGACCGTACTGCAGCGCTACAAGGAGCTGAAGGACATCATCGCCATCCTGGGTATGGATGAACTGTCAGAAGAAGACAAACTGACCGTAGCCCGTGCCCGTAAGATCGAGCGTTTCCTGTCCCAGCCGTTCTTCGTGGCTGAAGTATTTACCGGTTCTTCTGGCAAATACGTGCCGCTGAAAGAGACCATCCGTGGTTTCCAGGGCATCCTGAAAGGCGAGTACGACGATCTGCCCGAGCAGGCGTTTTACATGGTTGGTAGCATCGACGAAGTCGTCGAGAAATCCAAGAAACTGTAAGCCTCGATAGGAGGGCCCATGGCTGAGATGATCTCCTTTCACCTGGATGTGGTGAGCGCCGAAGGGAAACTGTTTTCCGGTAGGGTGCAATCTGCTCAGGTATCAGGCTCCGAAGGTGAGCTGGGTCTCCGCCACGGTCATGCTCCGCTGCTGACTGCCATCAAGCCGGGCCTGGTCCGCTTGATCAAGCAAAATGGTAGCGAAGAGGTGCTGTACATCTCCGGCGGCATGCTGGAAGTACAACCCGAAGCCGTGACCGTGCTGGCCGATACCGCCATTCGTGCCAACGACTTGGATGAGGCGAAAGCCCAGGAAGCCAAGCGTCGTGCCGAAGAGCGGATCAACAGCTCCCATGGTGATATCGACTACGCTCAGGCATCTGCCGAGCTGGCGAAAGCGATGGCCCAGTTGCGGGTTATCGATATCGTCAAAAAGAATTACCGCTAAGGGCGGTGATGCAAAAAGCGACCTTCGGGTCGCTTTTTTTTTGCCCGTTGGATAGACTCCGCCCAGCATTTCCTCATGTTTCAAAGGCTGGCTATGTCTCTCAACGTCGTGATCCTGGCTGCGGGTAAAGGTACTCGTATGCGTTCTGTCCTCCCCAAGGTGCTGCACCCCGTCGCCAACAAGCCCATGGTCTCCCATGTCATCGAGACCGCGCGCCAGATTGGTGCCGAGCAACTGCACCTGGTCTACGGCCACGGTGCCGAACTGCTCAAGGAGCGGATCGCCGCGCCGGACTTGAACTGGGTGCTGCAGGCGCAGCAGCTCGGGACCGGCCACGCCGTCGCCCAGGCCATCCCGTTCTGGCAGGATGAAGACGACGTGCTGGTACTGTACGGCGACACCCCGCTGATCCAGCCAGAGACGCTGCAGCGCCTGCTGGCCGCCAAGGCTGACGACGGCATGGCCCTGCTGACCGTGGTGCTGGACAACCCCACTGGCTATGGCCGCATCGTGCGGGAAAACGGCCTGGTGGTCGGCATCGTCGAGCAGAAGGATGCCAACCCCGAGCAGCTCGCCATCCGCGAGGTGAATACCGGTGTGCTGGTGGCCAAGGGCGCGCAGCTGCGCAGCTGGCTATCCCGGCTGGACAACAAGAATGCCCAGGGGGAGTTCTACCTCACCGACGTCATTGCCATGGCCCACGGCGATGGCTGCCCCATTGCCGCCGTCCACCCGGACAACGCCATGGAAGTGGAAGGGGCCAACAACCGGGTGCAACTGGCCCAGCTCGAGCGCAGCTACCAGCAGATGCAGGCCGAGCGCCTGATGATTGCCGGCGCCACCCTGATCGATCCGGCCCGTTTCGATCTGCGCGGTACTCTCGAGATCGGGGAAGAAGTGGTGATCGACGTGAACGTCATCATCGAAGGCAAGGTGAAGCTCGGCAACCACGTGCACATCGGTGCCGGCAGCGTGCTCAAGGATTGCGAGATTGGCGATCACAGCGAGGTGAAGCCTTACTCCGTCATCGAAGGGGCTCTGGTGGCGGATCAGTGCTCCGTAGGTCCCTTCGCCCGTCTGCGCCCCGGTGCCGTGCTGGAGCAGGATGCCCATGTCGGCAACTTCGTCGAGATGAAGAAGGCCCGGCTCGGGGTGGGCTCCAAGTGTGGTCATCTGACGTATCTGGGGGATGCCGAGGTTGGCGCCAAGGTGAACATCGGTGCCGGCACCATCACCTGCAATTACGATGGGGTGAACAAGTTCCAGACCATCATCGAGGATGACGTCTTCGTCGGCTCCGATACCCAGCTGGTGGCACCGGTGCGCATCGGCAAGGGGGCGACCCTGGGGGCGGGTTCCACCATCACCAAGGATGTGGCTGAGAATGAACTGGTCATCACCCGGGTGCCCCAGCGTCACATCAAGAACTGGGCTCGCCCGGTGAAGAAGAAGTGATGCCCGATCAATGAAATAACAGCGGCGCCCAAGGGCGCCGCTGTTATTTATCAGGGTTGCGGAGGGCGCTCCGTCAGCTGGTACCAGTCGAGCTTGCGGGTCAGCACCATGATCAGCGCCAGTACGGCGAACAGCAGCAGGGCTCCGAGCAGCAGAGCTATCTCTTCTGCCTGCAATAATCCGAACAATATGCTGTAAACCAGCCCTAATAGCACTGCAAATCCCAGCCCCTGTCGGGCTCCCCCCAGCACATGACTGAGATAAAAGCCGTTGAGGGCGACGCTGGCCAGGGCGGCGGCCAGATAGGCCCAGGCAAAGCCGATATGTTCAGTCAGCGCCAGCAGCACCAGGTAGAAGACGATCAGTCCCATGCCCACCAGGGCGTACTGGATCGGATGCACTCTGAGCCCCTTGAGCAGCTCGAACATGAAGAAGCTGAGGAAGGTGAGGCCGATGAACAGCAGCGCATACTTGGCGGCCCGCTCATTCAGTTGATAGTGATCCACCGGCTGCACCAGGCTGACGCTGAAACTCGGCAGCTTGCCTCCCGATCCCTCCATCAGACGGCTGAAGCGGCTCTCCATGTCGGTGGCGAACCAGCTGGTCTGCCAGCTGGCCTCGAATCCCTGCTGATCGAGGGATCGCTTGCCCGGCAAGAAGTCACCGATGAAATTCGGATGCGGCCAGTTGCCGCTCAGGTTGAATTGGCTGTCCTGACCCAGGGGCACGACGTCCAGCGCATTCATTCCCTGCAGATCCAGCTCGATATGGAAGCGACCGTTCCCGGTGGGTAGCGCCGCGAGCGGGGCATGGATGCCTGCCATGGTGCCTCCCAGCTGGGCGCCGGGGGCGAAGGGGATGCGCGCCTCTCCCAGTTGCAGTTCGGGGACGCTGTTGATGCCGCGGGCATCGGACAGCACCAGGCTGAGGTAGGGCTTGCCCGGGATCAGGCTGGGGTCGGATCCGTCGCGCGCGTCCTGGGTGCTGCTGACCAGCGGCTTGTCGTCGAGATCCGTGGGCAGATTGCCGGAGAGGGAGAGCCGGGTCTGATACACCTGCGCCTGATAGATGCCGAGCTTGCGCGGAGTGACCTCCATGCTGGCCCGCACCTCCAGCTGCTCCGGCAGCAGATAACGATAGACCTGCTCAGTACGCACGAAGCGCTTGCCATCCTGCTCGACGGTGACGGATCGGGTATAGGGTTGCACCAGCACAGGCCCTATCAGTCGCTGCGGCCCGCTGCTGCTGGCCATGATGCTGTGGATGGCCTGGCTGCGATAGGCCTGCCGCTCCCGGTTCAGCTCCATGATGGAGTGTACCGGGATCATCAGCAGCAGGCTGAGCAACAGCAGCATGACGACCTTGTGGGTGAGTATTTGTTTGACCATGACGCCTCTCCTTGTTGATGAGGGGCATGGTGACTGGTCTGGGTGAAGAGGGAATGAGGTTCTGTGAAGTCAGGGTGAAGGGGGATAAAAAAACCGGCGCCTGGCGCCGGTTCATGCATCTCATTGCATCTGTTTCAGCCGTGCAGGAAGCGCGGCAAAGACCTCGTCCCTGGCCCTGAGGGAGGCGAACTGCTTGCCCGGCTTCTGGATGACGGTATGGACGAAGATGAGCTTCTTGTCCTGCTTGCTGGCCCAGCCGACGAACCAGCCGATCTGCTGCTCCCGGTTGAGAGTCCCATCCAGCAACTTGGGGTAGCCCATGCCTGTCTTGCCGTGGATCTGCCAGCCATCGATATCCGGCTGACGCATGAGGGTGCCGGTGTGTGTCAGGGTCTGGGCGGAGACCGGCAGCTTGCCATTCACCATCTTGCCGAGGAAACGGGCCTGCTCTTCCGGGCTGATGGCGAGGCTGGCGCTGAGCCAGGCCTGGGTCAGACCATCGTGTTTGCCAGGGTTGCCGGAAAGATCCCGGTTGCCGTAGTCGAAGGCATCCACATAGTGCTGCAGGCGTGCCATCCCCAGCCACTCGGTGAGGCGCTGGGAGTACCAGATGACGGAATACTGCATCCAGCGGCTCGGGGTGGTGGTCTCCCGCCACTCTGGCAGAAAGTCGGCATCCCCCGGTTTGAACGGCAGGGCGGGCAGTTGTTCATCCACCAGGAAGCCGCTGTCATACCCCATCAGTGCCAGCGGGATCTTGAAGGTGGAGGCGGGGGGC
Organism: Aeromonas veronii; assembly: GCF_040215105.1. Classification (NCBI taxonomy): domain Bacteria; kingdom Pseudomonadati; phylum Pseudomonadota; class Gammaproteobacteria; order Aeromonadales; family Aeromonadaceae; genus Aeromonas; species Aeromonas veronii. The sequence goes on along the minus strand of NZ_CP157875.1, from coordinate 4,542,742 downwards.
AGCTGGCTGGCGCAGTCCCCCTCTTTGCTGGTGGGCTTGCCGTTGCCGTCGGCAAACAGCATGCAGCCCGAGGCGGCGCTGGCGGGCAGGGCGAAGAAGAGGCCGGCGGCAAACAGGCCGGATAACAGCAGACGGGACATGACAATCTCCTTGAGGCACAAGAGCACCCCCATGGCGGCTCCTGTAATGAAGGGGCAGCTTAGCCCCGCTCTGTGTGCTCAATATGAAGTCTGGTCCTGAGTGAATCGACGACTCAGGCTGCCGGCAGCCACAATTCTGCCAGCACGCCGCCTCCTGGTTGGTTGCACAGGGTCAGCCTGCCCCCGTGCTGGCGCGCCACTTCGCGGGCGAAGCTGAGACCGAGGCCGCTGCTCTTGCCCTTGTCAGGCCTTGGCAGCGAGTAGAATCGCTCAAAGATCCGTGGCAGGGCGTAGTCCGGAATGCCGGGCCCCTCATCTTTGACCTGGAAGCGATAACCGTCCCCCTCGACACTTCCCGTCAGCTGGACTGTGCCGGCGACGGGGGAGAAATCCAGCGCATTGTCCAGCAGGTTGCCGAGGGCTTGCTCCACCAGCAGGGAGTCCCACTTCTGTTTCTGGCCCTCGGCGAGGGCCGCCGACAACGTGACCCGACGACCCCTCGCCACGATCTGGCGGGCATCCAGCACCCGCTTGCCCAGGCTGGCGGGGGTGCAGGGAAGCCTGTCCAGTCCTTGTCCCGATTCCAGCCTGGCCAGTTGCAGCATGCGCTCGATCAGTTGCTGCATGCGGGCCGTCTCCAGATTGATGTTGCCGATAAAGCGCTTCGCCACCTCGGGGGGCGGCGTCTCGGCCAATATCTCTCCGGCTCCGCGGATGGCGGCCAGCGGACTCTTGAGCTCATGGGTCAGGCTGTGAACATAGGCCTCGATATAGGACTTGCCATCCAGCTGACGGCGCATGGTTTCAAGGGAGCGGCCGAGCCGGTCCAGTTCCGGGCTATGGAGTGCCGGCAGGCTGGTGGGTTTTCCCTGGCTGACCGCATCGGCGTAGTGCACCAGCTTGCCGATGGCACGGTTGAGCCACCACACCAGCAGGCCCCCGATCAGCAGGGAGATGAGCAGCAGCACGGCGGCCCCCTGCAACAGCTGGTGCTCGCTGCGCTCTATCATGGGCAGCAGGGTGCGATTGGGTTTGGCGACGGTGAGGGAACCCAGGATGGCTTGACCGTCGCGCAGGGGGGCGGCCACGTGCATCACCGAGCTGGCGGGATCGTCCGGATCGCTGCGGGTACTGCGGGCGCCGTACTCCCCGCGCAGGGTGCGGTAGACATCGTTCCAGCGGGAGTAGTCCTTGCCGAGATCCTGGCCGCTGGAGTCATAGACCACCAGCCCCCTGGCATTCACCACATAGATGCGGTACTCGGCCTGCTGCTTGAGGTGGCCGTCGATGAGAGCGTTGAGAGGGGTCTGGTTGAGGCGGGCGAAGGCGCTGGCGAGCCGGCCATCCGCCATCTTCCCTTCCTGCAGATCGTCGAGCGCCAGCGGTGCCAGCAACTGGGCCATGTCCACCAGGGTGTCTTCGGTGGCGCTGCGCACCCCGGGTTTGATCTCCTCGACGAAGATCTCCAGCACGAACCAGGCGGCCAGGGCGAAGATCAGCACCAGGCCGCACAGCAACTGCAGGCCTATACGCATGTCTGACTCCGGCTATCGCCCCGTTTTGGGTTGTCTCGCCGCGCCGCCCTTCTCATGCCAGCTCCAGGCTGTAGCCCAGCCCGCGATGGGTCAGGATCAGGCTGGTGGCCGGGTCCCGCTCCCGCAGTTTGGCGCGCAGAGTCTTGATGTGGGTATCCACGGTGCGATCCAGGCTCTCCTCCGCTCCGCACCACACCAGATCCATCAACTGCTGGCGGGAGTAGACCCGCCCCGGCGCCTGCATCAGGGTCTTGAGCAGCAGGTATTCGTAACGGGTGAGGGCCAGGGCCTGGCCGTGGAAGCAGATGCGGGCCCGCTCCTCGTCCAGTACCAGCAAGGGGCTGGATTGGGGGGCGGCAGGCTGGCTGCGGCGCAGAATCACCCGCACCCGGGCGCACACTTCCCGCGGGGAGAACGGCTTGGCCACGTAGTCGTCGGCACCGATTTCCAGTCCAATCAGGCGATCTATCTCCTCGCTGCGGGCGGTCAGAAACATCAAGGGCCGATCACAACGGGTGCGTACCTGCTTGCACAGCTCGAAGCCGCTGATGTCCGGCAGGCCCACATCCAGGATCAGGAAGTCGGGCTGCGTCTGTTCCAGTCGCGCCAGCATGGGTTGACCCAGGGGGAACCACTCCACCTCGAAACCGTCAGTTTGCAGCGCATAGATCAGGGTGTCGGCAATGCTGGCCTCATCTTCCACCAGCCAGATGACTCGTTTTTGCATGGCGTCCTCTCGCAAATCAGCCCTCATTCTGGCACCGATGCACATCGGATCCTATTTGCCGTTTGATTTTTCCAAAAAAGTCGCTAACATTTCGACATTCTTTCGAATCGAAACTTTTAAATGAACAAACGCAACACCCAACAGCGCCGCCACACCATAGTCACCCTAGTTCAAGAACAGGGTGAGGTGAGCGTGGATGCCCTCGCCAAACACTTCGCCACCTCCGAAGTCACCATCCGCAAGGATCTGGCCGTGCTGGAAACCGGCGGCTTGCTGTTGCGCCGTTACGGCGGTGCCGTTCCCCTGCCGAGCGAGATGGTGGCGAATGAGAATCCAGAACAAGTTTCGAAACGAAAGATGGCCATCGCCCGTGCTGCCGCCGAGCGCATTCGCGATCACAATCGCGTCATCATCGACAGTGGCAGCACCACCAGCGCCATGATCCCCCTGCTCGGCAACAAGCGCGGCCTCATCGTGATGACCAACTCCCTCAACGTGGCCGGCGCCCTGCGGGAGCTGGAGAACGAACCCACCCTGCTGATGACCGGCGGCACCTGGGATCCCCACTCCGAGTCCTTCCAGGGCCAGGTGGCGGAGCAGGTGCTGCGTTCCTACGACTTCGACCAGCTGTTCATCGGTGCCGACGGCATCGATCTGGCGCGGGGCACCACCACCTTCAACGAGCTGGTGGGGCTGTCCCGGGTGATGGCCGAGGTCTCCCGCGAGGTCATCGTCATGGTCGAATCCGAGAAGATCGGCCGTCGCATTCCCAATCTGGAGCTGCCATGGGGCAGCGTCCACACCCTGGTGACCGACGAGGGGCTGGCCCCCGAGGCCAGGGAACAGCTTCAAGCGCAGGGGATCCAGCTGGTCTGTGCCCCTGTTGTCAGTTGATATGACTGCCTGAATCGAACATCCAACTATCCAAAGCATCAAGTATTAACGTCTCAAGGAGAATCCTATGTGTGGCATCGTCGGGGCCGTGGCCCAACGTGATGTGGCTGAAATTCTGGTAGAGGGCCTGCGCCGTCTGGAATATCGCGGTTATGACTCCGCCGGTGTGGCCGTGTTCAGCGCCAGCCAGCCGCTGCAGCGGGTGCGCCGCCTCGGCAAGGTGGCCGAGCTGGCCAAGGCGCTGGAAGAGCAGTCCGTCCACGGCGGCACCGGCATCGCCCACACCCGTTGGGCCACCCACGGCGAGCCGTCCGAGCGCAACGCCCACCCCCACGTCTCCGAACACATCGTCGTGGTGCACAACGGCATCATCGAAAACCATGAAGAGCTGCGCAGCCAGTTGCAGGGCATGGGCTATGAGTTCAGTTCGGACACCGATACCGAAGTGATCGCCCATCTGGTGCACCACGAGCTGAAATCTGCCCCCAGCCTGCTGGTCGCCATGCAGGTGGCGGTGAAGCAACTGCGCGGCGCCTACGGCACCGTCGTGATGGACAGCCGTGACGACAGCCGTCTGGTGGTGGCCCGTTCCGGCTCTCCCCTGGTGATCGGCCGTGGCATCGGCGAGAACTTCATCGCCTCCGATCAGATGGCCCTGCTGCCGGTGACCCGCCGCTTCATCTTCCTGGAAGAGGGTGACGTGGCCGAGGTGACCCGCCGCGACGTCCATGTGTTCGATACCGACGGCAACGCCGTGGTACGCGAGGAGCTGGAATCCGAGCTGTCCCACGACGCCGGTGACAAGGGTGAATACCGCCACTACATGCTCAAAGAGATCTACGAGCAGCCCAAGGCCATCACCAACACCCTGGAAGGGCGCCTCGGCAGCGATCACGTGATCGTCGAGTCGTTCGGCAACGGTGCCCGCGCCATCTTCGACAAGGTGGATCATGTCCAGATCGTGGCCTGCGGCACCTCCTACAACTCCGGCATGGTGGCCCGCTACTGGTTCGAAGAGATCGCCGGCGTCTCCTGCGACGTGGAGATCGCCTCCGAGTTCCGTTACCGCAAGTCGGTGGTGCGCCCCAACAGCCTGCTGGTGACCCTGTCCCAGAGCGGCGAGACCGCCGACACCCTGGCCGCCCTGCGCCTGGCCAAGGAGTCCGGCTACATGAGCTCCCTGGCCATCTGCAACGTGCCGGGTTCCTCCCTGGTGCGTGAATCGGATCTCGCCTTCATGACCCGTGCCGGTGCCGAGATCGGCGTGGCTTCCACCAAGGCGTTCACCACCCAGCTGGCCGGCCTGCTGATGCTGGTGGCCTCCGTCGGTCATTGCCGCGGCCACCTGAGCGCCGCCGCCGAGGCCGAACTGGTCAAGGCGCTGCAGGCCCTGCCCCTGCGCATCAAGGAGAGCCTGGCCCTGGCCAAGCAGATCGAGACCCTGGCGGAAGAGTTTGCCGACAAGCACCACAGCCTGTTCCTCGGCCGTGGCAGCCAGTACCCCATCGCCATGGAAGGGGCGCTCAAACTCAAGGAGATCTCCTATATCCACGCCGAGGCCTATGCCGCCGGTGAGCTCAAGCACGGCCCGCTGGCGCTGATCGATGCGGAGATGCCCATCATAGTGGTGGCGCCGAACAACGATCTGCTGGAGAAGCTCAAATCCAACGTGGAAGAGGTGCGCGCCCGTGGCGGTATCCTCTACGTGTTCGCCGATGCAGACGCCGGCTTCAAGAGCGACGAGACCATGCGGGTGATGAGCCTGAACCACGTGGAAGAGATGATTGCTCCCATCGTCTACACGGTACCGCTGCAACTGCTCTCCTATCACGTGGCCCTCATCAAGGGCACGGACGTGGATCAGCCGCGCAACCTGGCCAAATCGGTTACCGTGGAGTAATAAACTGTATATCGTGGTTGGGTAAGCATTTTACTCCACCACGATCCGCAAGTACCTGATGAAAAACCGGCGCATCACAGCTCGTGATGCGCCGGTTTTTTATTTAAGTGGCTGAAAGCTGGCTGATTACTTCGACGCTAAGCTTGCTCTAGACCGGTGGCACAGATGTGTGACCACTCAATACAGGGCTGGAGATCGCATCCCATGAATCACCCCCAAGAGACCCATTCCTCCACCACAGTGCTGGTGGTGGACGATACCCCGGACAACCTGATGCTGATGGCCGAACTGCTCAGGGACAAATACAGGGTCAAGCTCGCCAACAATGGCGAGAAAGCCTTGCGCATCCTGACGGGAGATCCCCTGCCGGATCTCATATTGCTCGACATCATGATGCCCGGTCTATCCGGGTTGCAGGTGGCGGAGCGGCTGCAGCAGGATAACCGTACCCGCCACATCCCCATCATCTTTCTCACCTCCATGGCGGCGGTGGAGAGCGAGCTCCAGGGGTTGGCGCTCGGCGCCGTCGATTACATCACCAAGCCCATCAGCCCGCCACGGGTGCTGGCTCGGGTCGCCAACCAGCTGAAGGTCAAGGCGGCCGCCGATTTCCTGCGGGATAAGAACGAGTTCCTCGAACAGGAGGTCCAGCGCCGGACCCGCGAGGTGATGGCGATCCAGGATGTGACCATACAGGCCATGGCTTCCCTGGCGGAGACCCGGGACAACGAGACCGGCAACCATATCCGCCGCACCCAGCACTACGTCAAGCTGCTCGCCGAGCTGCTGCGGGAACATCCCCGTTTTCGTCACTTCCTCAACGACGAGAGCATCCACCTGTTGTTCAAGTCGGCCCCCCTGCACGACATCGGCAAGGTAGGCATCCCGGATCACATACTGCTCAAGCCGGGTCGTCTCACCCGGGAAGAGTTCGAGATCATGATGACCCACACCACCCTTGGCCGCGATGCCATACAGCGGGCCGAGGATCAGCTCGGCTTCCCGGTGGATTTTCTGCGTCTGGCCAAGGAGATAGCTTACAGCCATCAGGAGAAATGGGACGGCAGCGGCTATCCGCAAGGGCTGGCCGGGGATGCCATCCCCATCAGCGCCCGGCTGATGGCGGTTGCCGATGTCTACGATGCGCTGATCAGCCGCCGGGTCTACAAGGCGGGCATGTCCCACGAGGAGGCGGTGGACATCATTCGTCAGGGGAGGGGCTGGCACTTCGATCCGGATGTCTGCGCGGCCTTCCTGTCCGCCACCGAGCAGTTCAAGGCCATCGCCGATCGCTTCAGTGACAGCGAACAGGACATGGCTGCTCTGCAGGCCGCCCGGCATTCCCCGGCCCCCTGAGCCAGAGACAAGGAGCTCTCATGAGAGTGCTGGTTCTGCTTGAGCGGCTCGCACTGCGGCACAAGCTGATATTGGGGTTTGCCGTGCTGCTGGCGCTGGCGCTGGCCCTCGGCATCCAGAGTCTGCGTACCCAGAGCAAGTTGACCCGGGATCTGGATCACCTCTATAGCAAGGACCTGGTGGGCGCCATCCATCTGCAGGAGGCGAGGGTGCAATTGCCCCATATCCAGCAGGCCCTGCGCAAAGCCGTTGGTTCCAGCGATCGGAGTGTGCGGACTGAGGCCTTCAAGCAGTTGCAGGATGCCCAGAAGACGCTGTACGAGGAGCTGGCCCTGGCCAAGCCGACCCTGTGGCGCACCGAGAGCCTGGTCAATTCATCGGATCTCGAGATGCAGCTGGAGCGTCACCAGCAGCTCAGCGACAAGGTGCTGCAACTGGTCGCCCAGGGCAATCAGGAACAGGCGCAGGTGCTGCTCAATAGCGATGAGTTTGAGCGGCTGGACGCCCGCGCCGATGCCATGCTGGAGCACATCGCCGAGGTCAAGCAGTCCGCGTTGCGGGATCTGGTCATCCAGATCACGGATTTTGCCAAGCAGAGCAGCCTGCTCACCTATTCACTGTTGCTGGGAGGGTTGGGGCTGTCACTGATCCTGGTCTGGCTGGTCAGCAAGTCGATCCGCAATCCCCTCGAGCGGGTGCGCAAGGCGGTGGACCTGCTGGCCGCCGGTCAGCTGGATCATCCCATTCCCCATGCCGACATGCACAACGAGACCGGCGACTTGGCGCGGGCCATCGCCACCCTGCAGCTGGAGGCGCGTCAGCTGGAGCTGCAACGCAAGGTCAAGGCCCAGGTCTCCCTGCTGCAGGTGGATCTGCAACTGGCCGAGACGCCGCCAGAGCTGGCTCAGGTCTTCTTCGCCCGCATGGCGCCCCTGCTCGGTGTCTGCCAGGGGGCGCTCTACAGCCTGCATCAGGGGTCGGCCAGCCTGCGTCTGGTGGGCGGTTACGCAAGCGATCCCAAGTACCCGCTAGCCGAAGAGGTGGCTCTGGGGGAGGGGTTGCTGGGCCAGTGTGCCCTCGATCGTCAACCACGCCAGCTGACCGCGGTGCCGGAATCCTTCTGGCATGTGCGTACCCAGCTCGGTGCCGGGCCAGCCAGCCAGCTGCAGGTGCTGCCGGTGATGCGGGGGGAACGCCTGCTCGGGGTGCTGGAGCTGGCCGGCTTCCAGCCTCCCGGCGAGACGGAGACCCTGTTGTTGCAGGAAGTGCTGCCCAGGCTGGCGGGCGCCATGGCCATCATGGAGCGTAGCGAGGTCGCCCTGGCCCTGTTGAAGGAGACCCGCCGCCAGGCCGACGAGATGGGCGCCCAGACCCTGCAACTGGAGCATCAGGCCAGAGCACTCGAGGCCCAGCAGGGTGCCTTGCGCGCCACCGAGGCCTGGTATCGCGGCATCATAGAGGCGGCGCCGGACGGCATGCTGGTCATCGGTGCCGACGGCCTCATTCTGCTGACCAATCCCCAGCTGGACAGGTTGTTCGGCTACGCCGCCGGTGAGTTGAACGGTCAGTCCATCGAATGCCTGGTGCCAAAGAGCGGTCGCGATCAGCATGCGGCGCTGCGCAACCACTTCATCGCCCACGGTGGCACGCGCCAGATGGGGGCCGCCATCGAGGATCTGCAGGGGGTGCGCAAGGATGGCAGCCAGTTCTCCGTGGAGATCGGGCTCTCCCATCTGCCGACCCTGGTGGATCGCGGCATCTGCGTCTGTGCCTCGGTGCGGGACGTGAGCGAGCGCAGGGCCATGGGGGCCAGGCTGCGCACCGCCAGCGAGCGTCTGACCCTGGTACAGGAGGCGGGGGGCATAGGATTGTTCGACATCGATCTGGTGACCGGCCGCAACTACTGGACCCCGCAGCTGGAGAAGATGTTCGGGCTGGAGCCTGGTGGATTTGGCGGTAGCCAGGCGCACTGGAAGGCTTTGCTGCATCCAGATGATGCGGACTCTGCCAGCCAGGTCTTCGAGCGGGCCGTCGAGGAGGGAGCAGACAGGATAGAGCTCGATTTTCGCATCGTGCGTCAGGGGGACGAGGCCGTGCGTACCTTCAAGGCGCTCTGCCGCTTCACTCGCACCCCGGAAGGGGTGCCGCTGCGGGCAACCGGGGTCAATATCGATGTGACGGCGCTGACCGAGGCGCGGGCGGTGGCGGAGGAGGCGACCCAGGCCAAGAGCGCCTTCCTTGCCAACATGAGCCACGAGATCCGCACCCCCATGAACGCCATCATCGGCATGAGCCACCTGGCCCTGCACACCCAGCTGGATCGTCGCCAGCGCAACTACATCGAGAAGGTGCACCGCTCGGCGGAGAATTTGCTCGGCATCATCAACGACATCCTCGACTTCTCGAAGATTGAGGCGGGCAAGATGGAGCTGGAGATCATCCCCTTCCACCTGGAGGATGTGCTGGACAACTTCGCCAGCATGATAGGGCTGCGGGCCGAGGAGAAGGGGTTGGAACTGCTGTTCGATACCCCCTTCGACCTGCCCACCGCCCTGATGGGAGACCCACTGCGACTGGGGCAGATCCTTATCAACCTCGGCAACAATGCAGCCAAGTTCACCGAGCGAGGGGAGATAGTGGTGGGGGCCGAGGTGCTCAGGGAAGAGGGGGCACAGCTGGAACTGCATTTCTGGGTGCGGGATACCGGTATCGGCATGAGCCAGGAGCAGTGCGAGCGGATCTTCCAGTCGTTCAGCCAGGCCGACAGCTCGACCACCCGCAAATACGGTGGCACAGGGTTGGGACTCTCTATTTCCAGGCGGCTGGTCGAACTGATGGGGGGACGCATCTGGGTGGAGAGTGTGGAGGGCGAGGGATCCTGCTTCCACTTCCGTGCCCTGCTGGGGCGCCAGAGTGGGGCACAGCCGAGGCGCATGTTCACCCGGGATGAGTTGATCGGGGTGCGGGCCCTGGTGGTGGACGACAATGCCAGCGCCCGCGAGATCCTCTACGGCATGGCCAGCAGCTTTGGCATAGAGGTGGACGTGGCCGACAGCGGCCGTACCGCGTTGGCCATGCTGGTGGAGGCCGAGACCAAGTCACTGCCCTATGATCTGGTGCTGATGGATTGGCGCATGCCGAGCATGGACGGGGTGGAGACGGTGCGCCAGATGCATGCGGCCAACCTGGCGCAGACGCCATCGGTGATCATGGTGACCGCCTTCGGTCGCGAGGAGGTGCATGAGCAGGCCGCAACCCGGGGAGTGCCTCTGCCCGTGGTGCTGACCAAGCCGGTGACCCCTTCCACCCTGCTGGAGGCGCTCGGCAGTGTGCTCGGCAAGGTACCTCTTATGGATAGCCGGGCGACCGAGCGCAGCGAACAGACCGCCAGTGCGAGCGCCAGCCTGCGCGGTGCCCGCCTGTTGCTGGTTGAAGACAATGAACTGAACCGGGAGCTGGCCAGTGAGCTGCTGCAGGAGGCGGGCATAGTCCTCGGTCTGGCGGCCAATGGTCAGGAGGCGCTGGATCTGCTGGCACAGGATGCCGATTTCGATGGAGTCTTGATGGATTGCCAGATGCCGGTGATGGACGGCTACACCGCCACCCGCCGGATCCGCCAGCAATCACGCTTTGCCAGTCTGCCGGTGATCGCCATGACGGCCAACACCATGACCGGTGATCGGGAGCGGGCGCTGGCCTCGGGGATGAACGATCAGATAGGCAAGCCCCTCGATGTCGCCAACATGTTTTCGACCCTGGCCAGATGGATCAAGCCGGGAAGCCGTCAGCTCTCCATGGTTGGCTCTAGGGTGACGGCCATGGTGCCTGACCTGCCCATCGCGATAGAGGGCATAGATCAGGCTGCCGGGCTGGCGACCTGTCAGGGGCGTACCGATCTCTATCGGCGCTTGCTGCGCAAGTTCCTCTCGGCCCATCAGGGTTTTGCCGGGCAATTTGCCGTTGCCCTCGCCGACCCGGATCCTGAGGCGGCGACCCGGCTCGCGCACAGCCTGAAGGGGACGGCTGGCAACATAGGTGCCTTCGAGGTTGCGAAGGCGGCGGCCGAGCTGGAACAAGGCTGTCGGGCCCGCCTCGGCAACGATGCGCTGCAGGCGGCGTTGGCCGGGGTGGAACAATCCTTGATGCCATTGATCACATCCCTCAGGGATGACGTGGGAAGGGAACCGGTGGCGCAGCCCACTGCCTTGGTGTCGGATAGTGCATTGCAGCCACGGTTGCTGAGGCTGGCTCATCTGCTGGCCGAGAGTGACAGCGATGCGGTTGAGGCGCTGGCGGTACTGAGAACTCTTGCCCTGGAACCGGTTTTGGCTGGGCTCCTTCAGCAGGTGGCGCTCAAGGTTGAACGCTATGACTTCGATGCGGCTCTGGCGCTGCTGGAAGGCAGAGAGGAAGGGGAGAAGGAGAGAGAGGGATAGTCATCGAGGCCCCGAAAATGAAAGAGCCGCATCACGCGGCTCTTTTCATCTTGTCATGGCTCAGGACAGTCGCAGGTTGGTGATGGTCACATCGCTCAGGGAGGGCACTATGATGCCGCTGGAGATGCTCTTGGCGATCGCCTGGTTGCGGTTCTTGGAGTCCGTCTTGTTGGTGACCTGATTGAGGTGGAAGTTAACGGTACGCTCGCTGATGCCGAGTATGGTCGCTATCTCCCAGGAGGTCTTGCCCTCGCTGGCCCAGAACAGACACTCCTTCTCCCTGTCCGACAGTTCGGTGAGATACTTCATCAGATCCGGCCTGTTCTTGATGAGCTCCAGTGCGGAATTGAAGATGTAGCTGGCACAGAACGACAGCAAGGGAACGTTTTCAAACATCAGATCCGAACTGGATTTTTCCTTGCTGATGAAGGAGAGGATGCCGTGTTCCCCCTGCGGAGTGTGCAGCGGGAAGGAGACCCCGTTTCTGACCCCGAAATCGGCGGCCAGATTCATCACTTCCCGGCTGGCGCTGGGCAGCCAGGGAGAATCACAGTCGAGTTTGTTCCAGAAGATGGGCTGGGTCTGTTTCAGTCCGAGGAAGACCACAGGATCCTGAGTCAGGTAGCGCCGCTCCGAATAGGCGTCAAACCAGCTGGTGGGGCAATTGTTAAATAGGGCGACATGGGATTTCTGCATGCTGATGGGGAAAATAATCAGCAAACGGAAATAATCAAAGCCCATCTGGTGGCTGAAGCGTTCGAGTTGCTGCTGGATCTCGCTCGTTTTCTTGGCCTTGGTGAATCGATCTATGTGTTCCCAGATCGCATCGTTGAACATGTCAGTCTCCTTTTTCGATCATTTATCATCCTGATCGAAAAGACATTTTTTAGTTATTTAATGTGGTGTTGTGACGACCAACGCCAGTAACTCCCGTGCTTGTCTAAAAAGTATCCTGTTTTTTTGGCCGCAGGCCAAGAAAATCATCTGATTGCCAGTGGGGCGACTCTTTGAGACAATGAGAATAGTTATCATTGTTAAGATTATGTACCATGAAAAAGCTCTGGGGTCTGGCCTTGTTGCCACTGGCCGCTCACTTCGTCGCCAATGCAGACGATCTGGTTGCGCCCGCACTGAAAAACAGCATTGCTGATGGGAAATCATCCCAACAACGAGTCGAAAAAGCGGCCGATGCGGCCGTGTCTGCCAGGGCAGAGTTGCAGAGCGCACAGCTGCAACTGCGGGATCTGGAAGCCTACAACCGCTACATGCAGTCTCTGGTGGCCGATCAGCAAAATGAGCTGGGCAAGCTGACCACTCAGCTGGAAGCGGTAGAGCAGACCCGTCAGGGGCTGATCCCGCTGATGCTGCAGATGCAGGCCGATCTGGAGCAACTGGTACAGGACGATATTCCCCTGCGCAAAGACGATCGTCTGGCGCGCATCGAGCAACTCAAGGTGACCCTGGCCCGGGCCGATGTGAGCGAGGCCGAGAAATTCCGTCAATTGCTGCAGGCCTATCAGATTGAAGCCGAATACGGCAGCCGGATGGACGCTTATCCTGCCCAGTTGATGCTGGATGGCGCCGAGCGCCGGGTCGATGTGCTGGCCCTTGGCCGGGTTTCCCTGCTGGCCATGACGGCTGATCGCAGCCAGGCCTGGCGCTGGTCCGCCGAAGCCAAACAATGGTTGGCCCTCGATAGCCAGTGGCTCACTCCCATCGCCGATGCGCTGGACATGGCAGCCGACAAGAAAGTCCCGCAACTGTTGCACGTGCCCCTGTCTGTTGCCCGTAGCCAGGAGGCCCAATCATGAGAGCAGCCATGAAGTGGTTCCCCCTTCTCATCACCTTTTCCCTCGGCTCCCAACTGGCCCATGCCGAAGACTGGAAGGCTCAGGAACAGGCCCGTGAGCAGACGGCCAATCAAGATCTGGCGTCCGTCTCTACCGAGTTGAACAGCGCCCGTGCCAAGCTGGCCGCCGCCCAGAGCCTGGGCAAGCAGCTGGCCAGCCAGTTTGCGGAGAACGAAAAGAAGCTGGTGGAGCTCAATGCTCAGTGGGAGCAAGCCTCCGGCGACATGAATGAAATCTTCGCGGTCACCCGCCAGGGGGCGAGCGATGCCGTCAAGCTGCTGGCTGAGTCCTCGGTGCAGGGTCAGTACCCGGATCGTCTGACTGCTCTGCGCGCCATGGCGCAAGACAAGCAGGTGCCGGATCGCGCCGCGCTTGCGCTGCTGCCCGCCAGTCTGCTGCAAGAGATCCGCGAGTCTGGCCGGGTGGTTCAGTTCAACGGCAAGGTGCTCGATGCACAGGGGGCGGCCAGTGAGCAGTCTCTGACCCGGGTTGGCAGCTTTGCGTTATTTGGCGCTGGTGGCAGTGCCGGCTATCTGCAGGTAAGCGCAGAAGGGATTACCCCCGTACTGGGGCTGCCCGGTGCCGTGCACTCCGAATTGGCCGCCTATCAGGGTCAGGAAGGGGAAGCATTGCCGCTGGATCCCTCTCACGGCGTGCTGCTCGACATGTTGGCTCAGGCTCCCAGCTTCTGGCAGCAGGTGCAACAGGGTGGGCAGGTCGGCGCCATCATAGTGTTGCTGGCCGTCATCGGCCTCGGCATCGCCGGCGTGCGGCTCTGGACCTTGTCCCGGGAGCTCGGCCGGGTGCGTCGTCAGCTCAAGAGTGGTGAATATCACACCGACAACGCCCTCGGCCGGGTGCTGACGGTGGCGGATCAACACCCCGAGTTGAGCATGGAGACCCTCGAACTGAGGCTTGACGAGGCCATCTTGCAGGAAACCCCGCGACTCGAGCGCGGTATCGGCATGGTCAAGGTCATAGCAGCCATCGCCCCCATGCTGGGTCTGCTCGGGACCGTGACCGGGATGATCGGCACCTTCCAGGCCATCACCCAGTTCGGTACCGGCGATCCCAAGATCATGGCGGGCGGCATCTCCATGGCGCTGATCACCACGGTACAAGGCCTGGTGGCTGCCATCCCGCTGATCCTGGCCCACAGCCTGCTGCAGTCCCGCTTCACCGAGCTCTCCAACGTCCTGGAGCAACAGGTTGCCGGCATCCTGGCCGAGCGGGCCGAGAGCAACGGGGACGGGATGGAGCGGGTGGCATGATCGTCGACATCTGGCAACAGTTGCAGAGCTTCATGGGCCGTGGTGGCCCCGTGCTCTGGGTCATCCTGGCCCTGCTGGTGCTGATGTGGATCCTGATGATCGAGCGGGTGCTCTACCTCAAGCTGGGATTTGGTGCCTTGCAGCGGCAACTGTTCAGCCGCTGGCAGGACCGTGGTGAGCACCACAGCTGGCATGCCAGGGCCATCCGTGGCCGCTGGTTGGCCGAGGCGGAGCTCGAGCTCAACCGCCATCTGATCTTCATCCGCACCCTGGTGGTGCTCTGCCCCATGCTGGGTCTGCTTGGCACAGTGACCGGCATGATTGGCGTATTCGATGCGTTGGCCGCCGCCAACCGCTTTAACCCGGAGAGCATGGCTGGCGGGATCTCCCGAGCCACCATCCCCACCATGGCAGGCATGGTGGTGGCGCTGTCCGGCGTGTTGTTACTCAGCCGGCTCGAGAGCCTGGCCAAGCGTGCGCTGGCCAGGACCCGTGATGGTTTGCGAGAAGAGAAGGTAATGCAATGAGACGGCAATCCAAACGCCAGCGCGATGAAGTGCAGATCGACATGACTCCCATGCTGGATATCGTGTTCATCATGCTGATCTTCTTCATCGTGACCACCTCTTTCGTGCGCGAGGCAGGGCTTGAGGTACACAGACCTCAGGCCAGCCAGGCCAAGGCCCAGAAGTCCTCCAGCATCATGTTGGCCATCGGTGCCCAAGGGCAGATCTTCCTCGACCGCAAACAGGTGGATGTAGAACGGGTACAGGCCAGCCTGTCCCGCATGCTGACCGAACAACCCGATGCTAGCCTGGTGATCCAGGCGGACGAACGGGTGCCCCATGGTCGCGTGGTGCGGGTCATGGATGAAGCCAAGGCGGCCGGGATCGCCAACATCGCCGTGGCGGTGGCGCCGAAATGAAATTCAAGCTGATGAGCCTGGGACTGGGGCTTCTCCTCAGTCTGGGGATCCTGCTGTTCATGGCCACCCTGGTCGAGCCGCCCCAGAAGGAGAAATCCTCGGCCGAGCAGAGAGCCATCGTCATCAATATGCAGACCGAGGTGAATGAGGTGCAGGTGCGTGAGCGCCCTGTCCCTGAACAGCCGGAACCCCTGCCGGAGCCTCCGGC
>NZ_CP157875.1:4477500-4522500 GCF_040215105.1 Aeromonas veronii | reverse complement strand
GTGCTAACGTCCGTCGTGAAGAGGGAAACAACCCAGACCGCCGGCTAAGGTCCCAAAGTTCTGGTTAAGTGGGAAACGATGTGGGAAGGCTCAGACAGCTAGGATGTTGGCTTAGAAGCAGCCATCATTTAAAGAAAGCGTAATAGCTCACTAGTCGAGTCGGCCTGCGCGGAAGATGTAACGGGGCTCAAACCAGGCACCGAAGCCGCGGATTCACGCTAAGCGTGAGTGGTAGGGGAGCGTTCTGTAAGTCTGCGAAGGTGTATCGAGAGGTATGCTGGAGATATCAGAAGTGCGAATGCTGACGTAAGTAACGATAAAGGGGGTGAAAAGCCTCCTCGCCGGAAGACCAAGGGTTCCTGTCCAACGTTAATCGGGGCAGGGTGAGTCGACCCCTAAGGTGAGGCCGAAAGGCGTAATCGATGGGAAGCAGGTTAATATTCCTGCACGACTTGTAATTGCGATGGGGGGACGGAGAAGGCTAGGTGGGCCAGGCGACGGTTGTCCTGGTGAAAGTGCGTAGGTGGTGTTTCTAGGCAAATCCGGAGACACAACACTGAGACACGAGACGAACGCACTACGGTGCGGAAGCCATTGATGCCCTGCTTCCAGGAAAAGCCTCTAAGCTTCAGATTACAAGTCATCGTACCCCAAACCGACACAGGTGGTCGGGTAGAGAATACCAAGGCGCTTGAGAGAACTCGGGTGAAGGAACTAGGCAAAATAGAACCGTAACTTCGGGAGAAGGTTCGCTCTTGATGGTGAAGTCCCTTGCGGATGGAGCTGTCGGGAGTCGCAGTGACCAGATGGCTGGGACTGTTTATCAAAAACACAGCACTCTGCAAACACGAAAGTGGACGTATAGGGTGTGACACCTGCCCGGTGCCGGAAGGTTAATTGATGGGGTTAGCGCAAGCGAAGCTCTTGATCGAAGCCCCGGTAAACGGCGGCCGTAACTATAACGGTCCTAAGGTAGCGAAATTCCTTGTCGGGTAAGTTCCGACCTGCACGAATGGTGTAACCATGGCCATGCTGTCTCCACCCGAGACTCAGTGAAATCGAATTCGCCGTGAAGATGCGGTGTACCCGCGGCTAGACGGAAAGACCCCGTGAACCTTTACTACAGCTTGGCACTGAACATTGAACCTACATGTGTAGGATAGGTGGGAGGCTTTGAAGCGATGACGCCAGTTGTCGTGGAGCCGTCCTTGAAATACCACCCTTGTATGTTTGATGTTCTAACGCAGGGCCCTGAATCGGGCTCGCGGACAGTGCCTGGTGGGTAGTTTGACTGGGGCGGTCTCCTCCCAAAGAGTAACGGAGGAGCACGAAGGTTGGCTAATCCTGGTCGGACATCAGGAGGTTAGTGCAATGGCATAAGCCAGCTTAACTGCGAGACGGACAGGTCGAGCAGGTACGAAAGTAGGTCATAGTGATCCGGTGGTTCTGAATGGAAGGGCCATCGCTCAACGGATAAAAGGTACTCCGGGGATAACAGGCTGATACCGCCCAAGAGTTCATATCGACGGCGGTGTTTGGCACCTCGATGTCGGCTCATCACATCCTGGGGCTGAAGTCGGTCCCAAGGGTATGGCTGTTCGCCATTTAAAGTGGTACGCGAGCTGGGTTCAGAACGTCGTGAGACAGTTCGGTCCCTATCTGCCGTGGGCGTTGGATGATTGAAGGGAGTTGCTCCTAGTACGAGAGGACCGGAGTGAACGAACCTCTGGTGTTCGGGTTGTCACGCCAGTGGCACTGCCCGGTAGCTAAGTTCGGAATCGATAACCGCTGAAAGCATCTAAGCGGGAAGCGAGCCCTGAGATGAGTCATCCCTGACCCCTTGAGGGTCCTAAAGGGCCGTTGGAGACCACAACGTTGATAGGTGGGGTGTGTAAGCGCGGCGACGTGTTGAGCTAACCCATACTAATTACCCGTGAGGCTTAACCATACAACACCCAAGAAGTGTTTCTGGCCTTGTAGCAAGTGCATGAACTACTCAAATTCAGTGATAGCGACAGAGCACAGTAGCTAAGTCGTTATTCACGTCAGCTTTCTAGATTAAGAATTTGCCTGGCGGCCATAGCGCCGTGGAACCACCTGATCCCATGCCGAACTCAGAAGTGAAACGCGGTAGCGCCGATGGTAGTGTGGCATTCGCCATGCGAGAGTAGGACACTGCCAGGCACCCAATTAAACAGTTGTGCACACATTGCGCGATTGGCTGCGAGGATGACACCTCAGATAAGCGGCAAAAGATTTAGCGAAAGCTAACCGAATGCGGAGCGGTAGTTCAGTCGGTTAGAATACCGGCCTGTCACGCCGGGGGTCGCGGGTTCGAGTCCCGTCCGCTCCGCCACTAACAAGAAGCCCAGTCTAATGACTGGGCTTTTTTTCGTTTCAGCTATCTGAATCTGCCTTGTAAGCCTAACCCTTCATTCCCCGTACCCACCCTATCCTATCCGATGATGTCGTAGGTCGCCGTTGCCGCTATAATGGCCGCCCTCAAGCAAGGTGGTGGTATGAAAGCAGAATATCTACAGCGATTCGGGGGCATTGCCCGTCTTTATGGCCAGCGCGCGCTTGGCTCTTTCAGTCAGGCAAGTGTCTGCGTGGTGGGCATAGGCGGTGTGGGCTCCTGGGCGGCGGAGGCACTGGCCCGTGCCGGTATCAACCGGATCACCCTGATCGATATGGATGACATCTGCATCACCAATACCAACCGCCAGATCCACGCCATGCAGGGGACTGTTGGTCGTCTCAAGACCGAGGTGATGGCGGAGCGTATCCGTGCCATCAACCCGGATTGCGAAGTGACCGAGGTGGATGACTTCGTGACTGCCGACAACCTGGCCGAACATATCAAGAAAGAGTTCGACTATGTGGTGGACGCCATCGACTCGGTCAAGGCCAAGGTAGCGCTGATCGCCTTCTGTAAGCGCAACAAGATACCCGTGATCGTGGCGGGTGGTGCTGGCGGGCAGATGGACCCGACCCGGATCACCGTCGCCGATCTCGCCAAGACCATTCAGGATCCGCTGGCGGCCAAGGTGCGCTCTGACTTGCGCCGTCTGCATAACTTCAGCAAGAATCCGGCCCGCAAGTTCGGGGTGGAGTGCGTCTTCTCCACCGAGCAGTTGAGCTACCCGGATGGCAATGGCGGTACTTGTCAGGCCAAGGCAGCCAGCGATGGCAACATGAAGATGGATTGTGCCTCCGG
This sequence comes from Aeromonas veronii, assembly GCF_040215105.1. Classification (NCBI taxonomy): domain Bacteria; kingdom Pseudomonadati; phylum Pseudomonadota; class Gammaproteobacteria; order Aeromonadales; family Aeromonadaceae; genus Aeromonas; species Aeromonas veronii. Next base: position 4,519,283 of record NZ_CP157875.1, on the reverse strand, counting down.
CTTTGGCGCCGTGACGCCGGTGACGGCCACTTTCGGCCTGGTGGCTGCATCCCGGGTGTTGAAGAAGATCGCCGAACGGGGCGCCCGAGCCGAGAAATCCGTCGAGTAGGTTTGCAGACAACGCAGAAATAAAGAGAGCGCCCAAGGGCGCTCTCTTTATTTCTAGTGGTGCTCTTTATTGTGGTATTTGGTATCAGCCAGCTATCAGCTATCAGCTATCAGCTATCAGCCAGTGCCACTATGCCCTGCACTATGGCTCTGAGGCCGTTGCCCCGCGACGGGCTCAGGTGTTTCTCCAGCCCCAGTTCGGCAAAGTAGCTATCCATATCGAACGTCTGAATAGTCTCAGCACTTTGGTGATTGAGCGCCGCCAGCACGATGACGATCAGCCCGCGCACGATGCGGGCATCGGAGTCACAGGCGAAGTGCCAGCAGCCATCCTCGCACTGTTCTCCTTTCAGCCAGGCCTGGCTCTCGCACCCCTTCAGGCGGTTCTCTTCGATCTGCCACTCCATGGGCAGGGCAGGTAGCAGCTTGCCGAGCTGGATGATGAGCCGGTACTGGTTCTCCCAGCCCTTGGCTGCCGCAAACTGCTGACGGATGCTATTTGCGTCGGGCTCAACGCCTATCCGGGTATAGGTTGCGAGACTGTTCATTGGATGATCTGCCTTAGAAGAAGTCACAGAGTTTGTGCAGGGCGGCCAACAGGGTATCCACGTCGTTCTGATCGTTGTAGCAGGCCAGCGATACGCGCAGGGTACCGCCGACCCCGAGGCTCTCCATCAGCGGCATGGCGCAGTGATGGCCGACCCGCAGCGCTATGCCCTGCATGTCGAGCAGAGTGGCGGCATCCTGAGGATGGATCTCGTCCAGCAGGAAGGAGACGGCGCCGGCGCGCTGCCTGGGCGCGCCGACAAGGCGCAGGCCCGGAACCTGTTGCAGTCCCATCACCAGATAGTCGGTGAGGACCGCTTCGTGGCGGATCAGTGCGGCTCTGTCCAGATCCGCGATGAAGTCGATGGCGCTGGCGAGGCCGATGGCACCGGCGATATGAGGGGTGCCCGCCTCGAACTTGAAGGGCAGGATATTGAAGCTGGTGCCTGCAAAACTGACCCTGTCGATCATCTCGCCGCCGGCCTGCCAGGGGGGCATGCGCTCCAGCAGGTCGGTACGACCCCAGAGCACGCCGATCCCGGTGGGACCATAGAGTTTGTGGCCGGAGAAGGCGTAGAAGTCACAGCCAATCTCCTGTACATCCACGTCGAGGTGGGCCACCGCCTGGGCACCGTCGATCAGGGTCAGGGCACCCACCGCCCTGGCGGCTGTGACTATCTCCTTGACCGGGTTGACGGTGCCGAGGGCATTGGAGACATGAGCCACGCTCACCAGTCGGGTGCGCGGCCCCAGCAGGCTCTGGTAGGCATCCATGTCGAGATCGCCCCGCTCATCGAGGGGGATGACCCGGATGAGGGCATCGGTGCGCTGGGCGACGAGCTGCCAGGGGACGATATTGGCATGGTGCTCCAGGGTGCTGAGGATGATTTCATCCCCCGGTTGCAGCTCGCTCAGGCCCCAGCTCTGGGCTACCAGATTGATCGCCTCCGTGGTGCCCCGGGTCCAGATCACTTCCTGCGGGCGAGGAGCGTTGATAAAGCGGGCGACCGTCTCGCGGGCAGCTTCGAAGGCGCGGGTGGCACGGCCGCTCAGGGCGTGGGCGGCACGGTGCACGTTGGCGTTGTCGGTGCTGTAGTAGCGCGCGATCGCGTCCAGCACCCGCTGCGGTTTCTGGGTAGTGGCAGCGTTGTCCAGATAGATCAGGGGATGGTCGTTGACCTTCTGCGCCAAGGCCGGAAACTGGCTGCGCAGCCCGGCGTGTTGTTGCTGGTTCATGCTCCCCTCGTCATCTGCTGGAAAAGTCGGTCATGATCCTGAAAATGGTGGCCAAACACAAGGCGAAGTGATGGGGTCTGCGCGTGGTTTCGGCTGCCCGCGGGATCTCTGTTACAATGCCGCCCCTCATCATAAGCCAAGAGATCCGGCCCATGAAGCTCAACCCCAATCAGAACGAAGCGGTCAAGTTTGTCTCCGGCCCTTGCCTGGTGCTGGCGGGCGCCGGATCGGGCAAGACCCGCGTCATCACCAACAAGATTGCCTACCTGGTGCAGCAGTGTGGTTATAACGCCCGCAACATTGCGGCGGTCACCTTCACCAACAAGGCGGCGCGGGAGATGAAGGAGCGGGTGGGCCAGACCCTGGGCCGCAAGGAGGCGCGAGGGCTCATGGTCTCCACCTTCCACACCCTGGGACTGGATATCATCCGCCGCGAGCACAAGAGCCTGAATCTCAAGGCGAACTTCTCCCTGTTCGACGACACCGATCAGCTGGCGCTGCTGAAAGAGCTGACCGAGGCCGAGCTCGACAACGACAAGGACAAACTCTCCGCCCTCATCACCCAGATCTCCAACTGGAAGAACGATCTCATCCTGCCTGCCCGCGCCATGCGTATCGCCCGCGGGCCGGAAGAGGTGCTGATGGCACAGCTCTACGAGCGCTATCACCGTCAGATGGTGGCCTACAACGCGTTGGATTTCGACGATCTCATCGTGATGCCGACCCTGTTGCTCAAGAACAACGAAGAGGTGCGCACCCGCTGGCAGAACAAGATCCGCTACCTGCTGGTCGATGAGTATCAGGATACCAACACCAGCCAGTACGAGCTGGTGAAGCAGATTGTCGGTGAGCGGGCCCGCTTCACCGTGGTGGGGGACGACGACCAGTCCATCTACTCCTGGCGTGGCGCCAAGCCGCAGAACCTGGTGCTGCTGAACGAGGACTTCCCGAGCCTCAAGCTGATCAAGCTGGAGCAGAACTACCGTTCCAAGGGGCGTATCCTGAAGTGCGCCAACATCCTGATCGCCAACAACCCCCATGTGTTCGACAAGGCACTCTTCTCCGAACTCGACTACGGGGTGCCGGTCAAGGTGCTGTTCGCCAAGAACGAGGAGCACGAGGCGGAGCGCATCGCCGCCGAGCTGATGGGCCACAAGTTCATGAACCGCACCCGCTTCAAGGACTACGCCATCCTCTATCGGGGCAACCACCAGTCGCGCATCTTCGAGAAGGCGCTGATGACCAACCGCATCCCCTATCGCATCTCCGGGGGGACCTCGTTTTTCTCCCGCACCGAGATCAAGGACATCATGGCCTACCTCAAGCTGTTGGTGAATCCGGACGAGGACACGGCGTTCTTGCGGGTGGTCAACCTGCCGCGTCGGGAGATAGGCCCTACCACCCTCGAGAAACTCGGCCAGTACGCGAACCAGCGTGGCAAGAGTCTGTTTGCCGCCAGCTTTGAGTTGGGGCTGGAGCAACATTTGTCAGGCCGCGGTCTGGTCGCCTTGCAGGCCTTCACCAACTGGCTGGTGCGACTCGGGGACGAGGCCCAGCGCGGCAATGCGGTGGAGGCGGTGCGGGACATGATCAAGGAGATCCACTATGAGGAGTGGCTCTACGAGACCTCACCCAGCCCCAAGGCGGCGGAGATGCGGATGCAGAACGTCTCCACCCTCTATCGCTGGATCACCGAGATGCTGGAGGGGAACGAGCTGGACGAGCCCATGACTCTGCCCCAGGTGGTGACCCGACTCACCCTGCGGGACATGATGGAGCGCAACGAGGGGGAGGATGACGCGGATCAGGTGCAGTTGATGACGCTGCATGCCTCCAAGGGGTTGGAGTTTCCTTATGTCTATATGGTGGGGATGGAGGAGGGTCTGCTGCCACACCAGACCAGCATAGATGAAGATAACGTGGAGGAGGAGCGGCGCCTCGCCTACGTGGGCATCACCCGCGCCCAGACCGAGCTCACCTTCACCCTTTGCAAGGAGCGGCGTCAGTACGGGGAGTCGGTGCGGCCCGAGCCGAGCCGCTTCCTGCTGGAATTACCCCAGGACGACCTGGAGTGGGAAAACCAGAAGAAGGTGACCGCCGAGGAGCGCCAGCAGAAGGGGCAGGTCGGGGTTGCCAACCTGCGGGCCCTGTTTAAAAAGGATTGAGTGCCAAAAGGGCTGAACGCGATGGTTGAAACCTGCGTCAAGCCATGCCCGCCTGACCCAGCAGGGGGGTGATGTCGGCCCCCGGCAGAGGGGGCGAGATGTGGCGGCCCTGTCCCATGGCGCAGCCGAGATCGATCAGTTTCTGCAACTGCTGGGGACTCTCGATGCCCTCGACCACCAGGGTGAAGCCAAGATCCTGGCAGATGTCCCGCATGGCCCGGATCAGCGCCAGATCCTTGGGGGAATTGAGCATGCGATGGGTGAAGCTGTCATCCACCTTGATGTAGTCCACCGGGAAGTGGAACAGGGCATTGAGGGAGGAGAAGCCGGTGCCGAAGTCATCCAGGCTGATCTGGATCCCCTTGGCCCTGAGTTCATGCAGGGCGGTGAGGGAGTCGGCACTCTGGCGCGACAGCTCTCGTTCGTTGAACTCGAAGATGAAGTAGCCCGGCATGACCCCCTCTTCCTCCATGATGTTGACCAGCTGCAGGATATGCTCCCGGCTGGCCAGATGCTTGCCTGACAGGTTGAGGGCGACCTTGAAGCGACCGGGGCCGGACACCGGCAACCAGCGCTTGAGCTGCTGGCTGGTGCGGCTGAGGATCTGTCTGTCCAGCTCCTGGATGAGGCCGCACTGCTCCGCCAGCGGAATGAAGTCGAAGGCGTCTTTCAATTCCCCCTCCTCCGTGATCCAGCGGGCCATCACCTCCAGCGCCGTCAGGCAGCTGTCTTCGAGCCGGATCACCGGCTGGAAATAGGGCACTATCCTGCCTTCCCGCAAGGCTTTGGCGAGCCGCTCCTCCGGTGACCCCGCACTCTCCTTGCACGCCTCCGAGTAGTTGACGATGCGGCTGCGGCCGTTGCGCTTGGCCTGATACATGGCGAGATCCGCCTGATGCAACAGCTCGCTGACATCGTTGATCTGCTCGGAGACGCTGGCCACCCCCAGACTGACGGTGATGCTGAGCTCGTTGCCCTGCAGCCGGAACGGATGGGCGATGCGGCCGATCAGGCGGTTGAGTACCGGGCTGACATCCTCCTCTTCCTGGCTGTTGTCCAGGTAGATGACGAACTCATCTCCCCCGAGCCGCGCCACCATGTCGTTTTGCCGGATGCAGCTCTGCAGGCGTTTGCCGATCTCCTGCAGCAGTTGATCCCCTGCGCTGTGGCCGAGGGCATCGTTGATCTGCTTGAAGTGATCCACATCGAGGAAGATCAGGGTGAAGCCGGCCGTCCGGTAGCGGTGAAAACGGGTCATGGCGTGATGGAGATGATTCATCAGCAGGGCCCGGTTTGGCAGCATGGTCAGGGGGTCGTGCAGCGCGTTGAACTGCAGCCGACGCTCCAGATCCTGATGCTGCTTGAGCTGCTTCTGCAACCTCAGGTTGGTCTGGCGCAACTGCTGCAGCCGTCGGTTGATGGACTCCTCGGAGTTGAGTTCATCCAGCTGATGCCTGACGCGTTTCAGTTCCAGCAGCAGGGTCAGCTGATGGCGCAGAAAGTCGAGGAACAGCCGGTCGTCGGCTTCCAGGGGATGAGGGGTGTTGATGATGAGGTGCGCGAAATATTGCTGTTGCTGACGCAGGGGCAAGCTGTACCAGTACATGCCCTGCTCGCAGCGCTCGACGCCGTTGGTGCTGTGGCACAGGCCCCGGATGAAGTCAGCCGGGTGGGCAAGTTGTGCCGGGTAGAGCGTCTCCAGCCGTTGGCTGCCCTGATGAACGAGCAGCATGTCCTGGACGGCCAGCATCTGGCGCAGCACGGCTTCAAGCTGGGAGAGCAGAGCGTGTTGGGGCAGGCTGTGGGCCAGCCGCATGATGCGACTTATTTTCTCTATCTTCTGCTGCCAGTGGGGATCCCGCTGCATGAGGGGGGAGGCCTGCCCGGCTAGCTGGGTACCCGTCTGGGTTTCGTGCAGCCGCTTGGCCAGACACTCCAGCAGCAGGCGCAGGGTAGGCATCTGCTCCGGGGTCGAGCGGGCCAGCAACCACTGTACCTCGACGTGTTCCACGGGTTGCACGCACCAGCCCTGCTGTTCGTCGAGCTGGGTCAGTTGCTCCGTGAGACGGGGCTCTTCCCGTCCCAGCCACTGCTTGAACGTCTGGGGGAGCCGCTCTTCATACAGCCAGTGCACGCCGCCGTCGGCCAGGCCCAGCATGGCAAAGTGCTGCAGGGGGCAGAGTTGGTCGAGCTGCTGCACCAGGCGGCCATAATCCTGTGCAGAGGCGGCGCCGGGGGCGGGGAAATCCATGATGGAAGAGACGGTCGCCAGCAAGGGCGTGGCATCGTGCGGTACGGCTGGCTGAACGGACATGCAACACTCCCGATTGAACGTACCTTCAAGGGTAGCCGGAAGTAGACAGATTGAAAGGGCTACAATAGGAGCCCTTTCAATTACTTAGAGCTTATCGATCATGTAGTGGATGGCATTCTCGAGCTCTTCATCGCTACAGGCGGCGCAGGTACCCCGAGGTGGCATCATGCCGGTCTTGCCGGTGAAGCCCTCGATGGCGTGCTTGCGCAGGGTGTCAAACCCCTGGGCGATGCGAGGCTCCCAGGCGGCCTTGTCACCCCGCTTGGGGGCACCGGCAGCGCCGGTATCATGGCAGGCGAAGCAGGCACCCTTGAACACGGTTTCCCCGTCACGGGGGCCAGAGGAGGCAGCGGCCGCGGGGGCGGCTGCCGTGGCTATCCCTTCCAGATCCTTGGCGGTATAGACCTGACCGACAGGGGCGATGCGCTCGGCGATGGCCTCTGGCGACATCTCATCGGCGGCAAACGTGGCGCCGGACAGGCTGATGGCCGTGACACCGACAGCCCATAAATAGCTCAGTTTTCTCAACACGCTCATCCACTCCCAGCTGGTTCTTATTATCCCTAGAAAACGACGGGATTATAACCGAATAGTTACAGCCATTTAAACGCTTGTGTGTGAAGTGTTAAGCAATCTGTGAAGAAAGTTTCGACAGCGAACGAGGGGATCGACGGAGCGCAGGCAAAAAGAAACCCGGCGCTTGCCGGGTCTCTGGGGGTAAGGTCTTCACATCAATCCCAGTTCAGGATCACCTTGCCGGACTGACCCGAGCGCATGGCATCGAAGCCTTTCTGGAAATCATCGATGTGGAAGTTGTGGGTGATGATGGGGGAGAGATCCAGGCCGGACTGGATGAGGCTGGCCATTTTGTACCAGGTCTCGAACATCTCGCGGCCATAGATGCCCTTGATGAAGAGCCCCTTGAAGATCACCTTGCCCCAGTCGATGGCCATAGTGGCGGGGGGGATGCCGAGCATGGCGATTTTGCCGCCGTGGTTCATCTTGTCGATCATGTCCTGGAAGGCGCTGGGCACGCCGGACATCTCCAGCCCCACGTCGAAGCCTTCGGTCATGCCGAGCTCGGCCATGACATCGGAGAGCTGCTCCTTGGCCACGTTGACGGCGCGGGTCGCGCCCATCTTGCGGGCCAGCTCCAGCCGGTATTCGTTGACGTCGGTGATCACCACGTGGCGGGCACCCACGTGACGGCAGACGGCCGCGGCCATGATGCCGATGGGACCGGCGCCGGTGATGAGCACGTCTTCCCCTACCAGATCGAAGGAGAGCGCCGTGTGCACGGCGTTGCCGAAGGGATCGAAGATGGCGGCCAGCTCATCGGGCACGTTGTCCGGCAGCTTGAAGGCGTTGAAGGCCGGGATCACCAGGTACTCGGCAAAGGAGCCGGGACGATTGACGCCGACGCCTATGGTGTTGCGGCACAGGTGGGTACGACCGGCACGGCAGTTGCGGCAGTGGCTGCAGGTGATGTGACCCTCGCCGGAGACGCGATCGCCGACCGCGAAGCCACGTACTTCCTGACCGACGGCGACGACTTCGCCTACATATTCGTGACCCACCACCATGGGGACCGGGATGGTCTTCTGGGACCACTCGTCCCAGTTGTAGATGTGGATGTCGGTGCCACAGATGGCGGTCTTGCGGATCTTGATCAGCAGATCGTTGTGGCCGAGTTCCGGGGCCGGGACATCCGTCATCCAGATGCCGACTTCTTTCTTCAGTTTGGAGAGTGCTTTCATGACAGGGTTCCTCAGGGCACTTGGCCGAAGACAGAGGGTAATAAAATGGGGCCCAACCTTGGCCCCCGTTTTAATCAATCAGCCATGGGCTCAGATCACGCCCAGTTCGCGGCCGATGCGGATGAAGGCATCGATGGCCTTGTCCAGCTGCTCGCGGGTGTGGGCGGCGGACATCTGGGTGCGGATGCGCGCCTGACCCTTTGGCACCACGGGGAAGGAGAAGCCCACCACGTAGATGCCGGCGGCCAGCATGCAGCTCGCCATCTCGGCGGCCAGTTTGGCATCCCCCAGCATGACCGGGATGATGGCGTGATCGGCACCGGCCAGGGTGAAGCCGGCGGCGCTCATGCGGGTGCGGAAGTAATCGCTGTTCTCTTTCAACCGGGCGCGCAGGGCGTGGCCCTCGGCCAGCATGTCGATCACCTTGATGGTGGCGGCAACGATGGAGGGAGCCAGGGAGTTGGAGAACAGATAGGGGCGGGAGCGCTGACGCAGCCAGTCGATCACCTCTTTCTTGCCGGAGGTATAGCCGCCGGAGGCGCCACCGAGGGCCTTGCCCAGGGTGCCGGTAATGATGTCGACCCGATCCAGCACGTCGCAGTATTCGTGGGTGCCGCGACCGTTTTCGCCGATGAAGCCGACGGCGTGGGAGTCATCCACCATGACCAGGGCGTCGTACTTGTCCGCCAGATCGCAGATGGATTTCAGATCGGCGATGACGCCGTCCATGGAGAAGACGCCGTCGGTGGCGATCAGCTTGAAGCGGGCGCCATCGGCGTTGGCCTGCTTGAGCTGGGCTTCCAGCTCGGCCATGTCGTTGTTGGCATAGCGGTAGCGCTTGGCCTTGCACAGACGCACGCCGTCGATGATGGAGGCGTGGTTGAGTGCATCGGAGATGATGGCGTCTTCGGCACCGAACAGGGTCTCGAACAACCCGCCGTTGGCGTCGAAGCAAGAGGAGTAGAGGATGCTGTCCTCGGTGCCGAGGAAGTCAGACAGCTTCTGCTCCAGCACCTTGTGCTGATCCTGGGTACCGCAGATGAAGCGCACCGAGGCCATGCCGAAGCCGTGGCTGTCCAGCCCCTGATGGGCGGCGGAGATAAGCTCGGGGTGGTTGGCCAGTCCCAGGTAGTTGTTGGCGCAGAAGTTCAATACCTGCTCGCCGCCCACCGCAATCCGGGCCTGCTGGGCCGAGGTGATGACGCGCTCCTGCTTGTACAGGCCTTCCGCTTTGACCTGTTCGAGCTGCTCGGTCAGGTGACGATAGAATCCGTTAGACATCCTCGGTCCTCATTCGCTGTGTTAGCTGTGTCGTTCCGGGTCTGCCTGTGCCGGCCATCTGGCCGTTGCCGCCTTCATGATGAAACGCCAGCAGACCCTGGAGTGGGCGAGATTTTACTGCAACCTCTGCTCGTCAATTCAAATTATTGTGCTGATATTCAACAATTGTGAAACAGATCTCACCCAGCTGGTTGGGCCAGCTGGTGGTAGTGTTGTTCCAGCTGGCGGATCTGATCCGACACCTGGGGCTGCACATAGGGGCGCAGCAGGAAGAGTACGCGCAAGACCCCTTGATACAACAAGGGCTTGGTGATGCGGGTGGCGGGGGCCTGGGCTATCTGGAAGGGGATCCAGCAGGTCACCACCATCTTGATGGTCTGGCCAAGATCTGGCAGGTCATCGTCGCTGACGGTAATGATGCCGCCATCACGCAGGCTGCGAAGCAGGGCCTCCACGGCGGCCCTGAGCTGCTCCTGGGCCTTGAGATACTTCTGCTGCAGGGGGGCGTCGCGACTCAGAATGTCCGGCAGGTTTGCGTAGAAGAAGCGGAACTGCCACATCAGGTAGAAGATGGCGTCCAGGTAGCCCATCAGGTCTTCCAGCTTGATCTCGTGGCTGCGAGCCGGAGTAAAGCTCTCGCTCAGGTGGCGGGCATATTGATCGAAGATGGAGTGGATGATGTCTTCTTTATTGCGAAAGTGGTAATACAGATTGCCCGGGCTGATGCCGAGATGGGCGGCAATGTGGTTGGTGGTGATGTTGCGTTCACCCTGATCGTTGAACAGCTCGGTGGCGCTGTGAATGATCCTGTCTCTGGTCTTCATCGCTGATCCCTCTGCCGGGCCCCTGCCGGGGAAAGTCATCGAGGTCGAATCCCCTTGCGGCCCGTGATAAACTTTTCGGCAATTTCAAATTGGCTCACTATACACAGCTTTAACAGGCAGTCACACGTGGCCATCAACGTATGCGAGGCAAACTCCATGATCGTAGTAACTGGCGGTGCTGGCTTTATCGGCAGCAATCTGGTCAAGCAACTCAATGCCATGGGACGCACCGATGTGGTGGTCATCGACGATCTGACCGATGGCACCAAGTTCGTCAACCTGGTCGACCTCACCATTGCCGATTACATGGACAAGGATGAGTTCCAGGCGCGGATTGTCTCCGGCGACGAGTTCGAGGAGTGGGATGGCGGCATCGAGGTGATCTTCCACGAAGGAGCCTGCTCCGCCACCACAGAGTGGAACGGCAAGTTCATCATGGAGGTCAACTACGAGTACTCCAAGGATCTGTTCCACTACTGCATCGAGCGTGAGATCCCCTTCATTTACGCTTCCTCCGCCGCGACTTACGGCGGGCGCAACGACAACTTCATCGAAGATCCCAAGTTCGAGCAGCCCCTCAACGTCTACGGCTACTCCAAGCAGTTGTTCGATCAGTACGTGCGTCGCCTGATGCCGGAGATAGACTCCCAGGTCGTCGGCCTCAAGTACTTCAACGTCTACGGCCCGCGTGAACAGCACAAGGGTTCCATGGCTTCCGTCGCCTTCCACCTCAATACCCAGGTGAAACAGGGTGAGAACCCCAAGCTGTTCGAAGGTTGTGACGGCTTCCCGGATGGCGGTCAGATGCGCGATTTCATCTACGTGGACGACGTCTGCAAGGTGAACCTGTGGTTCTGGCAGAACCCGCAGCACTCCGGCATCTTCAACTGCGGCACCGGCCGCGCCGAACCTTTCCAGAACGTGGCGGAAGCGGTGATCAAGCATCACCAGCAAGGCGCCATCGAATATATCCCCTTCCCGGATCACCTGAAGGGTCGCTACCAGAGCTTCACCCAGGCCGACCTCACCCGCTTGCGCGGTGTCGGCTATGATGGCGAGTTCAAGACAGTGGCCGAAGGCGTGGCCGATTACATGGCCTGGCTAAACAGGGCTTGATGTAATTTTTTCAGTGACAAGGGCTACCCCTATATCGGGTAGCCCTTGTATTCTTTGTTCACGCCTTAAATTATGTGATTTCAAGTATGAAGAAAAAAGTGCTGTTCGTGATGAAAACCCTGGAGGGCGGAGGGGCCGAAAAAGTACTGGTCAACATACTCAATCATCTCGATGAAGCCAAATATGAAATAACCTTGCTGTTGTTGAAATATGAAGGGGTTTACCTGTCCTCATTGCCGAATCACATCAAGGTGAAATATTTACTGGGGCCTGAGCCGACGGGCTTCCTGCGTCGTGGAATCATCTATTCCATGAAGAAGCGCTGGTATTCCCTGATCCTGGCCAAGCCATGGCTGGCCAATATGCTGCTTCCCGACTATTACGATGTGGGTGTCTCATTTCTAGAAGGAGATGCCAGTTTGCTGCTCTCCTATCTCAACGGCCCTCAGAAAAAAATAGCCTGGGTTCATATCGACCTTGAACGGCACCACACCTTGCCGAGAGAGATTGAAAAGGTGGTGTATGAGCGGATGGATGAGGTCGTCTGCGTGTCGGAAGGTGTCAAGCAATCCGTACTGAATCTTCATCCTGCCCTCGAGAGCAATATTTCGGTTATTTATAATCCGGTTGATATCAACCACATCGAGTTCAAAGGTCAGGAGTGCATCAAGGTCGGTGATGGCTTGAATGTGCTGGCGATTGGACGACTGCTGAACTCACAGAAGGCCTTTGATCTGTTGCTGATAGCCCATCATCGGAATATTGCAGCAGGGCTGAATTATCATCTCACCATTCTTGGTGAGGGCTCGGATAGAGAGGGATTGGAAAAATACATCCAGAAGCACCAATTGGGCGATCACACCAGCTTGCTGGGTTTTCAGGACAATCCTTATCCATATATAGCTGGCTGCGATCTCTTCGTGATGTCCTCTCGCTATGAGGGCTACCCGGTTGTTCTGGTTGAAGCCATGACACTGGGCAAGGCGATTGTCTCGACGGATTGTACCGGGCCGAAAGAGGCTCTGCATGATGGTGAATTTGGCTACCTGGTCCCCGTCAATGACGTTGATGCCCTGGCCGAGGGGATAAGGACCCTGTTGGAGGATGAGGAGGTCCGCGACCGCTACGCCAGTCTATCCAGGCAGAGATCCGATATTTTTAGCTTCAGACGAAGCATGATGGATGTCGAGCGCTTGCTAGATTCCTAATCCTCCGTTGCTTGTACCTGTTCGGCCACCGTTACCAAAGAAGTGTGGTTTTGTGGCAGAGTGGATGAGCAGCCTTAGTCGTGAGCCGAATAACTATGAATATATTGATGGCACTCTCCCAGCTTGAAGTGACGGGCGCCGAGGTTTATGCCACCACGGTGGGCAACGAGTTGACCCGCCGTGGCCACAACGTCTTCTACGTTTCTGACACCCTGACCAAGCCGACCCAGGGGCCTGTTTTCAAGCTGCGCTTCAACAAGCGCAGCATCTTGCGCCGCTTCTGGCATGTGTTTTACCTCATCTATCTCATCAAGAAGCATCACATCCAGCTGGTGCATGCCCACTCCCGAGCCTCCGGCTGGAGCAGCTACGTGGCCTGCAAGCTGACCGGCACGCCGATGATCACCACGGTTCACGGCCGCCAGCCGGTGCATGCATCGCGCAAGGCATTCCATGCGCTGGGCTACCGGGCGGTAGCGGTATGCGAGGACATCGCCCATCAGATCATCGACAACCTGGGCGTGGATCCCGCCAAGGTACAGGTGCTGCGTAACGGCATTGAAACCGACAAGTTCCAGCCTGTCTCTGCCCCCAACAATCCCAAACCGGTGATCGCCATCATAGGACGGCTGAGCGGTCCCAAGGGCGAGCTCTGCTATCGCTTGCTGGATGAGGTGCTGGACTTGGATGCCTGCCTGGTGCGGGTCGTCAGTGGCACTCAGGTGCCGGAGCGCTTTGCCCGTTTCAAGGACAAGGTCGAATTCGTCGGCTATGTGGACGATGTCCCTACCTTGTTGGCAGGTTGCGATCTGGTGATCGGGGCTGGTCGGGTGGCGATGGAGGCCTTGCTCTGTGGCCGTCCTGCCTTTGCCATCGGTGAGGCCAAGGCCATCGGGCTGGTGGATGAATTCAACCTGGACGAGGCGCTGGCCAGCAACTTCGGCGACATCGGTCCGAAGGATCTGGCGATCGATTTTGCCGCACTGAGAGCTCAGATTGTCTCGGCCCTGACCTGTACCAGAGTGCCCGATCCCATTCGCCAGCGTATCCATCAGGAATATGACCTGCAGGGCGTGGTGACGGGGCTTGAGTCCATCTATCAGGATGCCGTGGTGGAGACCTTGCGCCGTGAGGTGCCGGTCATCATGTATCATCGTTTCATCGAACATGAGAGCGAGAAGGGGGTGCATGGCACCTGGCTGCCCATCACCATGTTCGAAAAGCACCTCAAACTGATGAAGTGGCTCGGCTACGAGACCCTGACCTTCAGGGACTTTGCAGACAAGGGATTTATCCACCGTCTGCAATACGGCAAGAAATATCTGATGATCACCGTCGACGACGGTTATCGGGACAACCTGACCCGCATGCTGCCACTGCTTGAAAAATATGCTTACAAAGCCGTGGTGTACATAGTGACGGGTGAAGATCACAATCGCTGGGACGTGGAGCATCCGACCCACCCGGACAGGCCGGTATCCCTGATGAATAGCGACGAAATTCGAATGTTGGGGGCATCTGAACATATCGAGATAGGGGGGCACACCCTGACCCATCCTCGTCTGAGCCAGCTTACTCCCGAACAGCAGGCGCACGAGATCCAGGCCAACAAACAGAGACTGGAGCAGTTGCTCGGTCATTCACTCATCACGTTTGCCTACCCTTACGGGGATCTGAATGACAGTGCGAAAGCGCAGGTAACGGCTGCGGGTTATCACTATGCTGTGGCCACCAACAGCGGCCCCAAAGCCATGCATCAGGATCCGCTCCAGATCCGCCGAATCGCCATCTTCCCCCGTACCGATGTGTTCGGGCTGTGGCGCAAGATCCGTGGCAACTATGTGTTCAGGAAATAAGATTTGATGTTGATTAAGCCTCGCGAACTGCTCGATAGAGCAACGACCACTGTTTACGCACTGACCATCATGTTTGCCTTCTGCGGACTTTTCCTGGTTCCATCTGGTCAAAGCATTCTATCCAATCTGCTGGTGGTATCAGGAGTGTTTGGTCTGCTGAATTATTTCGTGGGAGGCAACAGGGATGTCTTCTTTATCGATCGTCGTCTGCTATGGGCATTTATGTTTTATGCGGCGATAATCTTGCTTAACAGGGTTGTGCATGGTGATCAATATGGCATTATGCGAGGCCTGTTCTACGTGTCAATATTCTCTCTGATGATGCCCAAGAATAAAATAATACTCTCTCTGGGTTGGGTCGCGATTGTCGCTGGGGGAATTGGATTAGGTTTATTGAGTGTCTGGCAGTTCAAATCTGGGCTGATAAGAGTCGAAGGGTTTACCAACGCCATACTTTTCTCTCAGGCCGCACTGATTCTTGCCATATTAAATTGGTGTGCTTTCAGTCAGTCAAAAGAAAATGATATAATAAAATACATTGCCCTGTTTTCCATGATGTCCTCTATTGTTGCACTTTATTTCTCTCAGAGTCGGGGGGTGTGGCTGGCGTTGGGGGGCGTGATTATTATACATGTCATATACAAGGGCTTTCATAAGCCTGTTAAATATACCATTATTGCTCTCTTGCTGGCAGCCTCGATGGGTGGGATATATCAAACCAATACAATTGTGCAGGATAGAGTCGCCGATGCTGCCTCGGATATAAGAGGGATAGAAGGTGGGACTTATTACTCCTCATGGGGACTGCGAGTCGTTGCATGGGAGAGTGCGTGGCTAGGTTTCTTGAACTCACCGATCATCGGTGTCGGTACTGATGGCTTTACTGCGGTCAAAGAGCAGCAAGTTGCACAGGGCTTGGTATCCCCCTTGGTAATGGATCCGGCGTTAGTACATGCACATAGTCAATATATGCAGAATCTGGTGGTTAGGGGGCTTATCGGAATATTTGGTTTGCTGATTTTCATCTTCTACCCGATGAAGCTGCTGGTAGAGAAAACTGGCTGGGGATCTCTCTATATGATGATCCCACTGTCTATTTCTATTTGCGCATTCAGCGATGTCCCGTTTGAACATCAAAATGTACTCTATCTATATTCACTGAGTCTTATTTTTGCTTGGTGTGCGACAGAATTCACTATTAAAGAGAATCAGTCATGATCCCAGTCTTTGTCATCAGCCTTCTTAGAAGCCATGATCGCCGCCATTTTATCGATCAGCACTTGGGTGGTCGGGCTATCGACTTCGCATTTTTTGATGCCGTAGACGGAAAGTCATTGTCAGAAGATGAATTGAAAAAAGTGGATTTCCCCATGGCCAAGCAGTTTTGCGGTCACGACCTGAGTCTGGGGGAAGTTGGCTGCGCCATGAGCCATATCCGTATCTACGAGATGATGGTCGCCAGGAATATTGAGCGCTGTGTCGTGCTGGAAGACGATATCTATCTGCACAGCAACTTCAAGTCAATCCTGTCAAAAGCAATATCCGCCAGCCAGTCTGATATTATTTTCTTGCACCATGGCAAGGTGAAATCTTGGCCATGGATGAAGAAAATGCCGGAAGGATATCGCCTTGCCAGCTATATCTCACCGAGCCGCAACTCCAAGCGCGGAATCATATCGACGGCAGGATATATATTGACCTTGTCTGGCGCCAAGAAGCTGTTGAGCAAAGCCTACCCCATCCGGATGCCGTCTGATTATCTGACGGGAAGATTGCAGCTCAACGGCCTGACGGCTTCGGGGATTGAGCCCTGCTGCATGGATGTCGGCCTGTTCGATACCACTATTGATGACCGCAATTACGGCCCCCATGTGGGTGGTGAAGGGGCGTGATGGTGATAGGCTACCTTCAACTGCTGCGTGATCGGGTGCGTAGGGCCTTGGGCATCTTCTTGTTTGACAAGAAGATGCCGTCCGGTATCCAGGGGGAGATCCACCATATATTGGTGGTGCGCTGGGATGCCAAGCTGGGGGACTCCTTCATCTCCTCCTTTTTCTTCCGGGAGATAAAAAAGCTGCCGGGTAACAAGAAAGTAACGGTTATCACGACCCCAGCCCTGGCCAGCCTGTATCGGGATTGCTTTGGTGTCGATGAGGTCATCGAGATCAACAAGCGGCCCGGCTATGGTGCCATCAAGAAGATGGCCGCAGCCATTCCCCATGTCGATCTGGTGATACACCTCACCGAGGGGATGAAGATGAAGGATCTCTATCTCCTTCACCGGCTCTCTCCCACCCACGTTGCCTCGCTCGATGACAGCATCGGGCGTGTGAATATCAAGCTGTCCAAGGCGACGGCCGGTCTGCTGTTCCAGGATAAATACCGCTATCTGCTCTCTCTGCTGGGGGCTAAAGAGGTGGATCAGCAGTACATCATCCCGGTGGCGGGGAAGGGCAATGTGACCTCGCCCTGTGAGGGGCTCATCCTCATCAATCCCTTTGGCAGCACCCAGTACAAGTCCTTCTCCCACGACAAGGTGGTCAGCTTGCTGCAGACGTTGGGAAGGGAATTCGCGGATCACCGCTTCGGTGTACTGTCATCCCCGGCGACGGATACCGTGGCGAGAGCCATGGTCAACGCCTGTTCAACTAGCAATGTGATGCTGGTGGAAGGCGTATTGACGATAGATGATGCTATCTATTGCGTGCAGAAAGCGAAGGCTGTGCTGTCAGTGGATACCGCCATAGTGCATATCGCTGTCGGACTGCAAAAGCCGCTGGTAGCCATCTATCCACGCCACGGCGAAACGTTCAACCAGTGGCTGCCGACCAGCACGCCGCGGGTCCGGATCCTGTTCAGCGATTCCCCTGGTCTGAATGCCGACATGAACAATGTCGATGACAGGGCCGTCTGCGAGGCGCTGTCTAGTCTGCTGTCTGTGACTGAACCAGCAGAGCCGCGAGCCGCTGAATGACCAATTCTGGCGTAATTGAGCGGAACAGGGCCTCATCGAAGGCGTCCTTCTCCTGAGTCGGCAACTGATAATCTGCCCCCTTGGCATCGAAGATATCGATGGCCTGATAGCGGGGGTGGTTCACCGGGTTGGCGATGATCTTGTCGCCACCCGGGGCCACTATGGTCAGCAGCGGCAGGCCGATGGCTTGGGCCATGTGCCGCGGGCCGGTGTCGTTGCCGACGAACAGCTGGCAGTGGGCGAAGAGGCCGACCAGCTCCCGTACCGAGCGGGTCTGGATATGGTCAAACACGCTGGCTTGCAGCGTTTCTGGTAGCAGTGGCTTGAGGCCCCGGTTGTACTCTTCTTCCCCCGGGCCGCAGTAGATCAGGATCTGGGCGTCGTGCTCCTCGATGAGCCAGCGCGCCACCGCCGCAAAACAATCGATGGGCCAGCGCTTGTAGTGACCGAGGGAGTTGACGCCCATGGCGATGAGGGGCTTGCTCAGATCCACCCCGGCCGCCTGCAGGCTCTCGCGTCCCTGTTGCTTCTCCGCATCACTCAGCCAGAGATAGTAGTTGCGATCCTCTTGTGCTAGTCCGAGGGGTTTTAGCAGTGAGAATCTGTCGTCAACCAGGGTACTGTTGCCCTGATGTTCTGTGTCTTTGCGAAACCGCACTATGCGATTGTGGCCGAGTCGCCAGGGGAAGGAGTCAAAGCCGATGCGCAATCGGGCCCCGGACAGCAGGCAGGTCAGCAGGCCAATCATCTGGCCCTGGCTGTTCACCACCACGTCGTAGCGCTCGCGTCGAATATCAAGCAACACGTCTTTCATATAGCGCCATTCGTTGCGGCGCTTCTTCTCGATGACGATCAACCTGTCGATATTCGGGTTGCCCTCTGCCATGCCCGCGCAGTAATCCATCACCAGATAGTGCACTTCCCCAGCGGGATCATGCTGCTTGAGGTTGTTGCACAGGGCGGTGGAGATCAGCACGTCCCCTATCTGTTTGGTTTGTACTACCAGGTATTTCATGGAGAAGGCCTCGATGGAGGTCGGGTGGTTCGTGAGCCCGACAGCATATCGCACTCATTGGTCAGATGCTGCCGCGACGGTGTGAAAATCCGATCACCGGCACTGTGGTGACCAGATTTATTTAATCGGTGCGGGGAGATCCGCCACGCAGGGCGGGTTGATGCAGCGACATGTAAAAAGGCACGACCCCGGGTCGTGCCTTTTGTCGGCTATATCGTGGCGATGTCGGATCAGCGCACGATCAGGCCAAGCAGTATGCCTACCACACCGAAGTCGGCATCGCTGAAGGTGGTGTTGGCAAAGCCGAGATCCCCCAGCACCGGCAGCAGGAACACCGGCAGGAAGGTGATCAGCAGGCCGTTGGCGAAGGCACCCAGCAGAGCACCGCGACGACCGCCGGTGGCGTTGCCGAAGACCCCGGCAGCGGCGCCGACGAAGAAGTGCGGTACCACCCCTGGGATGATGACGGTGAGCCCCAGCAGGTAGAGCAGCACCATGCCTGCCAGGCCGGCGGTGAAGCTCGACAGGAAGCCGATCAGCACGGCGTTGGGGGCATAGGGGAAGACGATGGGGCAGTCCAGTGCCGGCTTGGCGTTGGGGACCAGTTTGTCGGAGATCCCTTTGAAGGCCGGCACGATTTCGGCGATGACCATGCGCACACCCTGCAGGATGACGTAGACACCGGCGGCGAAGGTGATGGACTGCATCAGGGAGAACATGAACCAGTGCTTGCCCTTGGCGACGCTGGAGACGAACTCGGGGCCGGCGAAGGCGGAGGTGATGAGGAAGATGATGCCCATGGTGAAGGAGATGGCCACCGGGGTATCGCGCAGGAACAGCAGGCTCTTGGGCACCTGCACCTCTTCACTGCTGTGGGCCTTGTTGCCGAACTTGGCGCCAATCCAGCCGGCCAGCACGTAGGAGACGGTGGAGAAGTGGCCGAGCGCCACGTCGTCCGAGCCGGTGATCTGCTTCATGTAGGGGTGAGCGAGGGCCGGGAACAGCACCATGGTCACCCCGACCACCAGGCTGCCGACCGCGATCAGCGGGATGCCGCTCATGCCACCGGCGGAGAGGATGGCGGCCACCATCATGGACATGAACAGAGTGTGGTGACCGGTCAGGAAGATGAATTTCCAGGGGGTGAGGCGGGCGATCAGGATGTTCACCAGCATGGCGAAGAACATGATCATCGCCATCTCCTTGCCGAACGACTGCTGGGCGATGGAGACGATGGCCTCGTTGTTGGGGACCACCCCCTTGATGCCGAAGGCGTGCTGGAAAATGGTGGCGAAGTCGCCGAGCGAGTTCACCACCAGGGTGGCGCCGGCCCCCAGGATGACGAAGCCCATGATGGTCTTGACCGTGCCCTTGATGCACTCGGTCACGGGTTTCTTCTGGGCAATCAAGCCGATAAGGGCGATCAGGCCGACCAGCACGGCCGGCTCCGACAGCACGTCAAACATCAGAAAATTGAAAAATTCCATGGTCAGCTCCAATCAATGGAAGAGGCGGCCCTCGGGCCGCAGTGTTGAACTCGCCGCAGGGTCACGAACTCAGAGTGCGCCCAGCTCGCGCAGGGCGGCGGAGAGCCGCTCCTTCATGGCAACCTTGTCGACCATGTTGTCCAGCGACACCAACCGGCCGTTGACCCCCATGCTGGTGAGTTGCTCGGCGATGTCGCGGGTGGCGACGAAGATCTCGGCGCTCTCGCTGCCGGCGGAGGCGAGATCCCGGTGATCCACTTCGGCGGTCACATTCAGCTCCTTCAGGATGCTCTTGATGCTCATCTCCATCATCAGGCTGGTGCCCAGGCCGTGTCCGCATACAACCAGAATTTTCATTGTCTCTACCTCTGTCAGGGCGCCGGGGCGCAGCTCAATAGCGCGCCAGGATGCGCAAGATGTCGTCTTTGGTGTCGGCCGCGATGATGGCCGCCACGTCTTCTTCGTTCATGAACAGCTCGGCCAGCTGGGCGATAGTCTCCACGTGGGAGTTGCTGTCGCTGGCGGCCAGGGTGACCAGCAGCTGGATGGGGTCATTGCCCTCCGAGTCGAAATTGACCCCCTCTTTCAGCACCGTCAGCCCCAGTCCCAGCCGGTTGACCCCGTCTTCCGGGCGGGCATGGGGCATGGCGAGGCCCGGGCCCAGCACATAGTAGGGGCCGAGTTCCTCGTGGGAGCGATACAGGGCCGCCACGTAGGAAGGCTCAATGGTGCCGTTGGCCAGCAGGGGCGCGGTGGCGAGCTCGATGGCATGGCGCCAGTCGCGGGCGCCCGCCTCGATGGAAATGACCTCTTCAGTCAGCAGTTCAGTCAGCATGGTGGTATCCGGCTGGTTGAGATGGGGCCAATCTAGCGATCTTGCCTCGGCATAACTGTGAGCCTGATCTCGAAAGTTAGCGCTACCAGATAGCGCTAACAGTGAATTGTGATAGCGCTATCATTTTATTGTTAAAAGGGAGTCATCCTAACCCCTGGCAGGTCGATACGGAGTAGAATCCGGCTTGAGCAAATAGTCAGTGCCCCGCTTTTGCCTTAAAGTGAGCAAGCCCGCATGCCGAGGAAGGAAATAGATGTCAGAAGTTAAGAAACGCCGCAGCACGGGTCGGGTGACCCTCAATGAGGTCGCCAGGCTGGCCGGTGTGGGTGCCATGACGGTATCGCGGGCGCTGCGTACTCCCGAGCTGGTGTCGGACAAGATGCGCGAGCGCATCGAGGCGGCGGTGGATGAGCTCGGCTATATCCCCAACCGGGCCGCCGGGGCACTCGCTTCCGCCACTTCCCAGACCATAGTGGTCATAGTCCCGAGCCTGGCGGAGCGCGGCTGTGGCGACATGGTCGCCGGTCTGCAGCAGACCCTGCTGGCGGAGGGTTACCAGATCATGCTGGGGGATGCCCAACACATGAAACAGCAGGAGGAGAGCCTGCTCGGCAACTTCCTGCAGCACAATCCGGCCGCCGTGGTGCTGTTTGGCGGCGATCCTGGCGAGACGGTGCGCACCCGCCTGAAGGCGGCACGCCTGCCGGTGGTGGAGGTGGGGGCCATGGCGCGTCAGCCCATCGACATGAACGTCGGCGTCTCCAATTTTGACGCGGGTTATCAGCTGACCCGCCACCTCATCGAACGGGGTTATCGCAACATCGGTTTCCTCTGCGCCCGCCAGGAGCAATGGATGCTGCAGCAACGCATGCAGGGCTGGCAGAAGGCCCTGCTGGACAACTATCTCTCGCCGGACGCCATCGTCAATACTTCGGAGTTGCCCAGTTTCAGTACGGGCGCCGCCATGCTGGGGGAGTTCCTGCTGCGCTGGCCCGAACTGGATGCGCTGATCTGCGTCAACGACGAGCTGGCTGCCGGCGTGCTATTTGAATGCCAGCGTCGCCACCTGAGCGTACCGGGCAAGCTCGCCATCGCCGGTTTCGACGATCTGGACGTGGCGCGGGCCTGTTACCCGGCCCTCACCTCGGTCAGGATCCCTTATCACCAGATGGGGCAGCAGGCAGCGGATCTCATCCTGCGCCAGCTGTCGGGGGAGGCCGTGGCAAATACGGCCCTGACCCTGGATTTTCAACTGCAAAAGCGTCAGAGCACCTGACGATACACAACCCGAGAGGTAAGCATGTTCAAGGCCCTGTTACTGGAAAACCAAGACGGCAAGACGATCCCCACCCTGACCCGGTTGGCAGAGAGCCAGCTGCCGGAGGGGGAGGTGCGCATCGCGGTGAGTTACAGCTCCATCAACTACAAGGACGGACTGGCCATCACCGGCAAGGGCAAGATAGTGCGCCAGTGGCCGCTGGTGCCGGGCATCGACTTCGCCGGGACCGTGCTGGAATCCGCCGACCCGCGCTATCAGGCCGGTGACAAGGTCGTGCTGACCGGCTGGGGCGTGGGTGAGGGGCACTGGGGCGGCATGGCCGAGCAGGCCCGCGTCAAGGCGGACTGGCTGGTGCCGCTGCCGGCCGGGTTGGATGAGCGTCAGGCCATGTGCATCGGCACCGCCGGCCTCACCGCCATGCTCTGCGTGCTGGCGCTGGAAGAGGCGGGCATCACCCCGGATTGCGGCGAGATCCTGGTGACCGGGGCGGCCGGTGGGGTGGGCTCCATTTCCATCGCCCTCTTGGCGGCGCTGGGTTATCGCGTGGCGGCCCTGACCGGGCGCCCTGAGGAGCAGGGGGAGATGCTGACGGCCCTCGGGGCGAGTCGCATCGTGCCGCGCAGCGAACTGCTGGAGCCCGCCAAGCCGCTGGAGAAACAGCTGTGGGCCGGTACCATCGACACTGTCGGCAGCCAGGTGCTGGCCAAGCTGCTGGCCCAGATGAACTACGGCGGCGCCGTGGCCGCCTGCGGGCTGGCGGGTGGCTTCGATCTGCCGACCAGCGTCATGCCTTTCATCCTGCGCAACGTGCGTCTGCAGGGGGTGGATTCGGTGATGTGTCCGCTGGCCCGCCGCCAGCAGGCTTGGGAGAGGCTGGCGCGAGACCTGCCTGCCCGCTTCTTCGAACAGGCGGTGACCGAGATCGGTCTGGAGCAGGTGGTCGCTGCCGCCGACGCCATTACCCGGGGTCAGGTGGCGGGCCGTACCCTGGTCAAGCTCTGAGCGAGGCACTGGCGAGCCCGGTGATTCTGGATAGACTTTGAAGGCCGGTGCACTATCCAAGGAGCATGAGCATGGGTGAACCAAGGTCGGATTACGAGCTCGACGATGACTGGGAGCCGGAATCCTGGGAGGACGAACTGGAGGAGCTGGACGACGAGGGGTGGCAGGATTTTGAATCCCTCGACGATCAGTGAATCCCGGTTGAGTGCGTGGGCGGGCCCTGGGGCTCGCCCTATTTTTTGTCTATTGCGCAGGATGCGGCTTGGTGGCCGTGGCGGGGCTGGTTAGAATGAATTGCTCAAATGGCGCTCAGATTGGATGAGCCGACGACAGGTCGTCACGCCAGCGAGCCCTGTCACCACTCACCCGACGCTCAAGGATGATTATGCGCTCACTCGTCATCATGCTGTTTGCCGCCCTGCTTGGGGGCTGCGTTTCCAACTCGGACGACCCGTGCGAGAAAGTCTGGACCGATGTCGGTGAAGCCGACGGCAAACTCGGCTTCGCCGCCGATCGGGTCGAATTCCACCAGACCCAATGTGGAGACAAGGTCGATGTGGCCATGTGGCAGCAAGGTCGCCAGAAGGGGCTGGCCTGGTACTGCCGTCCGGAGCACCTCTACCTGGCCGGTCGTGCGGGGGAGGAGTATCGCGACGTCTGCCCGAACGACGTGCAGGCTCGTCGCTTGTTTGAACAGGGGCGTCAGGGCTGGACCGATCAATAAGTCTGACCGGAGATTCACTGAGATGGCCCCGGGATCGGGGCCTCGGGATGAAGGGGGTCAGTCCCCCTTCTCTTTCAGGCGCAGCGGCTGACACAGGTACTGCTTGTCATTGGCGCTGCGGGCGCACTTGCCGCACACGAACTTGGGTTTGCGCACTATCTTGCGCAAGGCCTTGAGTTCGAACTGAATCTCGTGGCGGCGCCATTCACACAGCGTCTTGTGGCCCATGGCGCTTCATTCCTCGACAACAAAAAAAGGACGGATGGGGGGCTGGGTCAGCACTGCGTCACCCAGGGCTTATTGATACAGGTACTTGGTGAAGATGAGCTCGCGCACCGCCTTCTTGCCGCTCTCTTTTACCAGCAGCTCGTTGACCTTGTCCTGGCACTCCTTGCGCAGCTCTTCCCGGCTCGCCAGGGATTTGATCTGGGTACCTGTCTTGCTGCCAATCAGGCGGATGATGGCGTCGCGGATCAGCGGGTCATGTTGCTCCAGCAGTTTGAGATCCGCCTCGTTTTCGGCCATCAGCTCCACCGTCACCCGCACATAGCCCAGGGTTTTGCCCTCGCCCAGGTAGTTGGTGATGATGTCCGGATCCAGCGCGTGGTAGGCAAAGCCGGGTTTGACGGCCGCAGAGGCGGCATCGCCAGCCTCCTCGGAGGCGGAGGCGGTCAGCGCGGTAACACTCAGCAATAACATCAACAGGACCTGGATCATCTTCATCTGAATGGCTCGGCAACGATGGATGCCCCATTTTTGATGCTGTCATCGGGGCCGTCAAGCACGGATGTTCTTACATTTCGCCATTGATTTACGGATAATAAACCGGATTTTAACCTGATAACGGAAACCTCCGGATGGTGAAGCTGTGAAGTCCGAGCCGACTGTTCCCCTCATCCAGCTCGATCCCTGGCGGGTCCCCGAGCACTGTGAGCCCCCCGAGGCACTGCGCCCCTGGCTGCTGGAGGCCGACTCCATGACCCGGCGACTGCGTCGCCATCATCGTCGGCTGTCGGTACAACTGCTGGCCAATCGCAGCGTGCCGCTCGCGGCCGACGAACAGGCGCTGGTCGCCGCCGACTGTCCCCAGGGCCTGTGCCGCGAGGTGATCCTGCACGGAGATGGTGGGCCCGCCGTCCTGGGCTGGACCCTGTTTGCCGAGGCGGCCCTGCAGGGCAGTGGTTTGCAGGATCTCGGTGAACAGCCATTGGGTGAACGTATCTTTGGCTCAGAGCCAACCCAGCGAGACAATCTGCTGCTGGCTCGCTTTGAGATAGCAGCCAATCCTTGCTGCCCGGCCGCCATCGTCTGGGGTCGCCGTTCCCGTCTCTATCTGGGGCCGTGGCCCTTGCTGGTCCACGAACTCTTCCTGCCCTCGTTGTTGTCCCATTCGCCGTCATTGCCTAAGGAGCCGGAGTGAAGCTGTTAACCAAGGAGCGGGGACTGGCCTATGTGCAGTTGGCCCGCATCGACAAACCCATCGGTACCCTGCTGTTGCTCTGGCCCACCCTGTGGGCACTCTGGCTGGCGGCCGGTGGCGTGCCGAGTCTGTGGATCCTGCTGGTGTTCGTGGTGGGCGTCTTCCTGATGCGATCGGCTGGCTGCGTCATCAATGATTATGCGGATCGCAACTTTGACGGCCATGTGAAGCGCACGGCCGGTCGCCCCCTGCCCATGGGCAAGGTGGCTCCGCGGGAGGTGCTGGCCCTGTTTGCCGTGCTGGCGCTGCTCTCGTTCGGCCTGGTGCTGACCCTGAACCCGCTCACCATAGGGCTGTCGTTCGCCGGCTTGCTGCTGGCCGTCTGCTACCCCTTTATGAAGCGTTTCATCCCCATCCCCCAGCTGGTGCTGGGCATGGCATTCTCCTGGTCCATCCCCATGGCCTATGCGGCGGAGGCCAACGCGCTGCCCCCCGTGGCCTGGCTGCTGTTTCTCGCGAACCTGCTGTGGACCATCGCCTATGACACCCAGTACGCCATGGTGGACAGGGACGACGATCTCAAGCTGGGGCTGAAATCGAGCGCCATCCTGTTTGGCCGCCATGACAAGCGGATCATCGGCATGCTGCAACTGGCGACCCTGCTGGTGCTGCTGCTGGTGGGGGAGCTGATGGCGATGGGCGCCAGCTACTACTGGGGGCTGCTGGGAGCGGCGGCGCTGTTCGTCTATCAGCAGTGGCTGATCCGGGCGCGCCAGCGTGAAGCCTGCTTCCAGGCCTTCCTCAACAACAACTATGTGGGGGCCCTGGTGCTGCTCGGGGTCGTGGTTCACTACCTCTAGGCAGGCTCATGCACCAGGGGCTGAACCCATGAAAAAGGCCGCATCTGATGCGGCCTTTTTTTATGTTTCCCGATGCCTCGTCAGGGCATCAGGTGCGGTTGCCCGCCTCTATGGTGCGGCGGATCCGGGTGCTGAGCAGCGGCACTATGTTGTCGGCCAGGGCCTGGAAGCGGCCCAGATCCGGCTTGCTGCCGGTATCCAGATAGCCTTCCTGGCGCAGGGAGTGGATCAGGGTGCTGAACAGTTTCTGGTCGAAGAACTCGGGGGCGTTGATGCCATGCAGGGTGCCGAGACGCTCCGCCATCATCAGGCCGTCCGCTTCCAGCTGCTCCGCCTCGATGCGGGGCTGGGCCAGCAAGCGGGTCAGCACGATGGCGTAGCGTTGCAGCGTCTCCTGAATGCTCTCTGCCAGCAGCAGCAATCGCATCTGGTTGACCGGGTTGACCCAGTAGCCGCCCTCGCGCAGCTCGATCAGTTGCTGGCGTTGCAGCTCGGCCAGCAGGGCGTCCACCAGTGCCGGCAGCTCCTCCTCGTCATAGCGCAGGAACAACTCCGTCTTGAGCAGCGGATAGATGTCGATGCAGCGGGCGACGATCTCGCTGCGGCTTATGCCCTCGCAGCGTTCGATCAAGGCGGCCACCAGGGAAGGCAGGGCGAACAGGTGCAGTATGTTGTTGCGATAGTAGGTCAGCAGGATGGCCTGATAGCGATCCAGGCTGACTATCTGGCCGAGCTTGTCCTCGCTCACCTCGAACTTGTTGAGCTCCATCGCCTGATCCAGCAGGGTCTTGGCATCCTCGTCCGGCATGGTGCTCTGGGGGCTGTAGGGTACCTGCTTGAGCAGGTCCAGATAGGTGTTGATCTGGGCCTGCAGCTCGTCCCGGGTCAGGGCGTGGCGTTCGGCGGCCAGCAGGGCCAGGGCGCTCAGGGTCAGGCCGTTGACGGCGGCGGCGTCGTTGATGCGGGTCATCAGGAGCTCGGCCAGCTGGTTGACGGTGGGGGCCATCCATTCCGGGCGCTCTTCCTTGCCGATGCTCTCCTTCCAGTTCGGTACATGCTCACCGAGATAGCTGTTGAGGGTCAGCGGTTCGCCGAAGTTGACGAAACCGCGGCCGTAGTTGCGCAGTTTGCGCAGGATGCCGAGCACCTGCAGGAAGCTCTCCTTTTCCTTGCGGCTGCCCTTGAGCTCGTTGTGATAGGTGTTCACCTCCATCACGTGCTCGTAGCCCAGATAGACGGGGACCAGGGTCACCGGCCTGTCCAGCCCGCGCATCATGGCCTGCAGGGTCATGGCCAGCATGCCGGTCTTGGGGGGCAGCAGGCGACCGGTGCGCGAGCGCCCCCCTTCGGTGAAGAACTCCACCGAGTAGCCCTTGGCGAACAGCAGGTTCAGGTATTCACGGAATACGGTGCTGTAGAGGGGGTTGCCCTTGAAGGTGCGACGGATGAAGAAGGCGCCGCCGTGACGGAAGATGGGGCCTGCCGGCCAGAAGTTCAGATTGATGCCCGCCGCGATGTGGGGCGGCACCATGCCCTGGTGGTAGATGACGTAGGAGAGCAGCAGGTAGTCCATGTGGCTGCGGTGGCAGGGGACGTAGACGATCTCGTGTCCCTCCTGGGCCAGCTGGCGTACTCGCTCGGCGCCGTTAACCGAGAGGCCGCGGTAGAGCTTGTTCCAGAGCCAGCCGAGGAAGCTCTCGCCGAGGCGGATCAGCCGGTAGGAGAAGTCGGAGGCGATCTCGTCCATGTAGCCATGGGCGCGTTTCTGCGCCTTTTCCAGGCTGATGCCCTCACGCTCGGCTTCCTCCTCGATCGCCTGCTGGATCACGCTGGAGTCCAGCAACTGCTTGAACAGCAGGTTGCGGTTCGGCAGCTTGGGACCGGTGGCGGCGAGCTGCTGGCGGCTGAAGTGGGTACGCGCCACCCGCGCCAGCTTGTGGGCGATGGCCTCGTCGGTGCCGTGTTTGTCCGCCATGTAGCGCAGGGAGAGGGGCGGAGAGAAGCGCACCAGGTTCTCGCGGCCCTTGAGGATCACGATCAGCGCCTTCTTGAGGCGGTTCGGTGCCAGGCTGCTGATGATATTCCAGCCGGAGGCCTCTTCCCCTTCCCGGCCCGGGCCGCGGCCCCAGAACAGAGTGACGGGAACGACCTGGATATCCAGCGCCGGATCCTGCTTGTGCAGATCCAGCAGCTGGTGAAATTCTTGCAAGAAGGGCAGCGGCTTGGTGCGCTTGCCAAACAGGGGAGGCGGGCGATCCAGACAGACATAGCGCGGCAGCAGCTGACCGTTCAGTTCCAGCGGGGTGAAGGGACCGGGCAGACCGAGATCCTCGCAGCACTGCTGCAGGGTCAAGAGGTCGGTGATCGAGCTGGTTTTCAGGGCATAGACAATGGGTCTGGCCGGGTCCAGGTCCAGTTCCGAAATGGGGTTTTCCGGCAGGCTCTTGTGATTGACCAAGCCGCTGACCGGCCATTGCAGAATGGCTCTGGAAATGTTCTGTCCGATGGACATGGGTGTCTGCTCTCCAAAAAAATGCGGCGTGAGCATAACAAATCACCGCAGGCTTGTCGCCGAGAGGTAGGATGAGTGGCGCACAGGATCAAGAATGGGTCATTTGCCGCAATAAGTGCGACGAAGAGGGGACAAATATCAGCTACGCCTTGCCTTGGCCCCAGCACTGTATATACTGCCAGTGTGCTGTATAAAAAGACAGGTGCCCATGTTATGAAACCCCTTACTCCCCGCCAGGCTGAAGTGCTGGAGCTTATCAAGGCGAACATGAACGAGACCGGCATGCCGCCGACTCGTGCCGAGATTGCCCAGAAGCTTGGTTTCAAGTCGGCCAATGCGGCCGAGGAACATCTGAAGGCCCTGGCCAAGAAAGGGGTCATCGAGATCATGCCCGGCACCTCTCGCGGCATCCGCCTGCTGCTCGAAGAGGAAGAGGCGCCGGAAGAGAGTGGCCTGCCCCTCATCGGCAAGGTGGCCGCCGGCGAACCCATCCTGGCCCAGGAGCACATCGAGAGCCACTATCAGGTGGATCCGGCCCTGTTCCACCCACGGGCAGACTTCCTGCTGCGGGTACAGGGCATGAGCATGAAGAACATCGGCATCATGGACGGGGATCTGCTGGCGGTGCACAAGACCCAGGACGTGCGCAACGGCCAGGTGGTGGTAGCCCGCCTCGATGAGGATGTCACCGTCAAGCGCTTCCAGCGCAAGGGCAGCCAGGTGTGGCTGCTGCCGGAGAACGAAGAGCTCTCCCCCATCTCGGTGGATCTCGCCAGCCAGCACCTCACCATCGAGGGGCTGGCGGTCGGTGTCATCCGCAACGCCGACTGGATGTAATCTCGGCAGCCATCAGACGGCCTCCTGCGGGAGGCCGCGTCGTTTCTGTCTCCCCCGCTTCTGTCGCCCCCTTTGCCATTTTTGTTGCCCTCACACCACGCTGCCACCACCGGGTCGGCATTTCAGATATATCCTTGGGTATGTCCGTCTCGCGCTGGCGGACCAGGGGGTCGCCATCCCCCGAAGGATTGCCTGAGCTGGCCGGGATAAGGCCGCAGGGATGCAACGCCGATGCTGCTGGGGCGGCACGGGATAGAAGGGAGAGTCGCTCGGATGTGGTCAGTGTCCATGTCTCGAAGCGACCCACAGCGTCAGTACGTGGTCCTGCATCAGCTTGCCGCTGGCAAGGGGGCGGCTCGACGTAGCCTGTTGCGCAAGGAGGACAGGTATGGCTTCAAGCTCACCATGGGATCCGGGTCCGGAGACGGCCCCCGCATCTTCCATCACCCGCTTCATCAAGGGCAGCCGGATGACGTGGTTCTACGCGCTCTGGGTGTATCACAAGGGGAGTGGCTGGACCATCTGGCTGGGGTGCCCCAAAGACAAGATAGTCCGCCTGGTGCGCCTGTTTCGTCGCCATCACGACATCGGCTTGCCGGATGCCCCCTGGACAGCTCCTGTCGTCCCGTTGCATGCCGTCATCAGGCGTCCCCAGGTTCGGCAGCGGTGGCGCCCCTGAGTGATCACCGCCCGTTTGCTCCAGGCCCCACCTTGTGTGGGGCTTCTGTTTTTCTGGCAAGCCCGAGGCAAAGTGTGGAGATGGACGGCCTGGTGACCGCGCCAGCGGGATGGGGTCCTACCCCCTATTCAGACCTTGGGGTAGCCAGCGACAGGGTTTGGCAGGTTACAATGACTCTCGATTTGGTCCGATCCCCTGGCTGAACTCCCTGGCAAGGCAAATTTTATATGGTGAAACCCCGTTATCCCCTGATGTTCATGCTGCTGGTCGTCAGCATCATGGTCATTTATTACTGGAGTCGGCCCCTCCAGCCGGAGCAGGCCAATTACTATCCGGCGGGGCGGGACATCAATCCCTTCACCCTGGTGGATGAGGATGGGGAACCCTTCACCGAGGCCAATCTGCATGGCCACTGGACCTTCCTGTTTCTCGGCTACACCTATTGCCCGGACATCTGCCCGACTACCCTGGCGGATCTGCGCGCCGTCTATCCGGAACTGAAGCAGATAGCACCGCGCAGTCAGGTGGTCTTCGTCTCGGCGGATCCCAAGCGGGACGACAGCGCCCGCCTCAAGGGGTATGTCGATTTCTTCCAGCCCGAGTTCAAGGCGGTGACGGCGCAGCACGATCATCTGTTCCCCTTCGTGCGCAACCTGGGCCTCGTCTATTCCATCGTGGAGCACGACAGCAAGGACTACCTGATCGACCACTCCGCCTCCATCGTGCTGATAAGCCCGGCAGGCAAGCTGGTGGCCGTGTTCCGCCCCCAGGCACAGGAGGGCCAGGTGCCCCATGTGTCGATGGCGACCATGGTGTCCGATTTCACCCGGATCGTGCGACTGGCCGGCGAGTGATGTCTGCCGCCGGAGATTGTGCATGCTGATCCCGCCCTGGCTTCGTGACCCCGGGCGTCATCGCGCCGTCTTTGCCCTGGCGCTGCCCATGGTGTTCTCCAATGTCACCACCCCGCTGCTGGGGCTGGTGGACACCTGGGTGATCGGTCATCTCGGCCAGGCCTGGTTCCTCGGTGGCGTCTCGGTCGGTGCCACTCTCATCAACCTGCTGTTCTGGCTGCTGGGCTTCCTGCGCATGTCCACCACGGGCTTGACTGCCCAGGCTCAGGGGGCGGGCAGTGCCGAGGGGCAGCTGGATACCCTGGCGCGGGCGCTGGGGTTGGCGGTCGGCCTCGGTGCCGCGCTCCTGCTGCTGTTGCTGCCCTTTTTACCGGCGCTCATCGCGCTGAGTGGTGGCTCGCCCGAGGTGCAGTTCCATGCCGGTGAATATGTGTCGATCCGGATCTGGAGCGCCCCGGCGGCCCTGTGCAACCTGGTCATCATGGGCTGGCTGCTGGGCATGCAGGATGCCCGCAGCCCCATGCTGCTGCTCATCTTCAGCAACCTGGTCAACATGGTGCTGGATGCCGGCTTCGTGCTGGGGCTGGGCTGGCAGGTGAAAGGGGTGGCGGCGGCCTCCCTGTTGGCCGATTACGGCGCCCTGGTGCTGGGGCTCTGGCTGGTGAGCCGCCGGTTGCGCCACCTGCCGACAGAGACCTGGCGCGGGGCCTGGCAACGCTGGCGTCAGTGGCCCGCCCTGCGGCGCCTGCTCGGCCTGAACCGGGACATCTTCATCCGTTCACTCTGCCTGCAGCTCTGCTTTGCCTTCATGACCCTGCAGGGGGCGCGGCTCGGGGACGTGGCGGTGGCGGCCAACGCGGTGCTGCTCAACTTCCTGATGCTCATCTCCTACGGGCTGGATGGTTTCGCCTACGCGGTGGAGGCCATGGTGGGGCGTGCCATCGGACGGCGGGATCGGCAGGCGCTGCGAGAGGCCATCGCCCTCAACCTGGGCTGGGCCGGGCTGATCGCCCTGGGTTTCACCCTGGCGTTTGCCCTGGGGGGCGGGCTGCTCATCGCCCATATCACCGACATTCCGGCGGTGATCGCCGAGGCAAACCGTCAACTGCCCTGGCTGGTGGTCATGCCGCTGCTGGCGGTCTGGTGTTATCTGCTGGACGGGGTCTTCATCGGGGCGACCCGGGCGCGGGAGATGCGAAACAGCATGCTGGTGGCGGTGTTTGCCGGTTTCTTCCCCATCTGGTGGCTGTGCCAGGACTGGGGTGTGGCGGCCTTGTGGGCCGCCATGGCGGCGCTGATGACGGGGCGAGGGTTGACCCTTGGCTGGCTGTGCTGGCGGCTGGAGCGCGATGGCCGCTTGCTGGAGCAGGTCCGGCCGGTGCAATCAGCCTAGTCGGCAACCGGATGGATTGACCGGGGCGCCGGGCCTGAGGGACGGCGCCTGCAGGCTGCGACTCAGAGCGAGCCCTGATAATCGAACTGGCGCCAGCTCTCGTAGACGAACACGGATACCGCGTTGGCCAGGTTCATGCTGCGGCTCTGGGGCAGCATGGGGATGCGCAGGCGCTGCTCGAACGGCAGGCTCTCGATGATCTCCGCGGGCAGGCCGCGGCTCTCGGGGCCGAACAGCAGGGCGTCCCCCAGGGCGAACTGAACCGCCGAGTGGGCGGTGCGCCCTTTGGTGGTACAGGCGAAGACCCGGGTCGGTGCGACCGCCGCCAGAAACGCCTCATAGCTCGGCCAGCGCTTCACCTCGGCAAATTCGTGATAGTCGAGCCCCGCCCGTTTCACCCGCTTGTCATCCCACTCGAATCCCAGCGGCTCTATCAGGTGCAACCGGTAGCCGGTATTGGCACAGAGACGGATGATGTTGCCGGTGTTGGGCGGGATTTCCGGCTGGTAGAGCACGATGTCGAGCATGACGGGATCCTGAGGGAGGCGATAAGGGGCGCCAGCATACCCAGCACCCGCCGTGATGAAAAGGGATTGTCACGCCATGGGCAGGCGGATGGTGATGACCAGGCCGTTCGGGTGGTTGGTGCCGGCCCGAATGGTGCCGCCGTGCCGCGCGATGGCTTCGGCGGCGATGGCGAGCCCGAGCCCGGTGCCACCGGTCTTGGCGTTGCGGGCGTCATCCACCCGGAAGAAGGGCAGGAACAGCTGATCCTGCTGCTCCACCGGCACCCCGGGACCATCGTCGCGGATGGTCATCACCCACTCCCGACCTTCCCGATACCAGTCCACCTTGATGAACTCCCGCGCATATTTGAGAGCGTTGCGCAGGGGGTTCTCCAGCGCCCGCCCCAGCAGCTCGGGCCACATCCGGATGGACTCCTCCGGCAGGGGCGGCAGCCTTAGCTGCTTGCCGTTCTGGTTGGCCTCGAACATGGCGTCATCCAGGATGGGCTCCAGCAGATCCGCGAGCGGCAGCTCCACCGGAGCCTCTACGTGCTGCTGCACCCGGGAGAGATCCAGCAGATCGCCGATCAGCTTGTCGAGCCGGGCGATCTCCGCCTCGATCCTGGCCAGTTCGCTGCTGTCACCTTGTTTGCGGCGGATCAGCGCCTGGGCTAACTGGATGCGGGTGAGGGGGCTGCGCAGCTCGTGGGAGATGTCGGAGAGCAGCTGTTTCTGCTTCTGGATCATGCGCTTGAGGGTATCCACCATGTGGCTGACATGATCCGCCAGCTGGCCGATCTCGTCCTGGCGCCCCAGGTTGGGGATCCGGGTCTCCAGCTTGCCCTCCGCCAGCTGGGAGACGGACTGCTGCAACTGCAGCAGGGGGCGGGTCAGCCGCCAGGCCAGCAGCAGGCAGAGCGGCGTGCTGACCAGCATGGCGATGCCGAGGATCTGGATGGGGTGATCCAGGATCTGGATGAACAGGAAGAGATAGGAGTTTTCCACGTTGAGGCCAAAGTAGACGTGATAGTCCTGGCCGTGGTGCTGCATCAGGAAGGGGCCGGCGATGGCCCGCTGGTGCTCGCTGCCGAGCATGGGTTTGGTCGGGTCGTCCGACTCCAGCATGAAGCGGATGACGAACTTGCTGAGCCGGGTGGTGGATTGCATCTGACCCTTGGCATCGCGCAGATAGACGTTGTCCACCGGCAGCAGCCCCGCGGCGTCGATGGCCTGCATCAGCACGAAATCCTGCTCGGGGGCCGCCCCCGCCTGCAGTGCCCGCAGGTTGTTGTTCATCCGGGTCACTTCGTGTTCGGGCAGGGGGATGATGTTGCGCGGGTCCAGAGTAGGCAATATGACTACCGCAGCGACAACCAGTAGCAACATGAACCAGAACCAGAGGAAAATCTGGGTGGAGAGTCCGCCAAAGGGGCGGTGGGTGGTCATGCCTGCTCCAGCCAGAGGTAGCCTCGCCCACGCACCGTCTTGAAGCGGGGCTGGCCATCGGCCCGCTCCGGCAGCTTCTTGCGCAGGTTGCTCAGGTGCATGTCGATGGCCCGATCGAAGGGTTCGAGCTTCTTGCCAAGCACTTGTTCGGACAGCAGATTCTTGCTGACGATCTGGCCGGGGCTGCGTAGCAGACACTCCAGCAGGCCGAACTCGGTGGCGGTGAGCTCCAGCAGTTTGTCATTGCAGCGGGCCTGTTGCAGGCCGGGTTGCAGCACCAGATCCATGAATCTCAGCTCGTCCGGGGCGCCGCGCTGGGGCTGGGGGCTTTGGGTGCGGCGCAGGATGGCCCGCACCCGGGCCAGCAGCTCCCGGTCGTCGAATGGCTTGGCCAGGTAGTCGTCGGCGCCGGCCTCCAGCCCGTTGACCCTGTCCTGGCTGTCTCCCCGGGCGGTCAGCATCAGTACCGGGGTCTCATAACGCTTGCGCAGTCGGGTCAGCATGGCAAAGCCGTTGAGCCTCGGCATCATCACATCCAGCAACACCAGGTCGAACCGCTGCTCCGCCAGCCGCTGCAGCCCCTCTTCGCCGTCCTCGGCCACCGTCACCTCGAACCCTTCCAGGGTCAGGATTTCGGTCAGCAGCTGGGTCAGTTCGAGATCGTCGTCGACCAGGAGTATTTTGTTCATCTGGAGTCACTCCGTTGATTTTGAACGTCAAACAGGCGTTCGTGTCAGGGTATAATAGGGTTTTACGCGCCAGAGGAAAGCCGGTTTTGAGCCATCAACAATATTCTCGCTGGGTCACCCTGGCCAGCATGGCGGCGGTCACCGTCGCCACCCTGCTGATCGTCGGCAAGCTGGTTGCCTGGCTGATGACGGACTCGTCCAGCCTGCTGGCGTCCCTCACCGACTCCTTCATGGACGTCAGTGCCTCCCTCATCAACCTGTTCGCCATTCGCTATGCCCTGGTGCCGGCGGATGACGAGCACCGCTTCGGCCACGGCAAGGCGGAGTCCCTGGCGGGCCTCATCCAGTCGGCCTTCATCTCGGGCTCCGCCCTGCTGCTCATGATGCATGGCATCTCTTCCCTGCTCAATCAGGTGCCGGTGCAGCGGCTGGAGGCCGGTCTCTGGGTCAGTGGCGGTTCCATCCTGCTGACCTTGCTGCTGGTGAGCTTCCAGCGCTGGGTGGTGGCACGCACCAACAGCGTGGCCATCAAGGCCGACATGCTGCATTACCGCTCCGATCTGCTGCTCAACGCCGGCGTCTTGCTGGCCCTGGTGCTGGCGGGGCAGGGGTGGTACTGGGCTGACGGGTTGTTTGCCATCCTGATCGGGCTGTTTCTGGTGTGGGGCGCCGTCCAGATCGGCTACGAATCGGTGCAGGCCCTGCTCGATCGTCAGTTGCCAGAGGCGGAACAAGCGAGAATAATGGCCCTCTGCTGCGCCGTAGACGGGGTGCATGGCGTCCACGATCTGCGTACCCGCCAATCCGGGCCGACCCGCTTCGCACAACTGCATCTGGAACTGGATGATCAGCTGCCGCTGGTCAAGGCTCATCAGATAGCCGACGAGGCTGAACTGGCGGTCCGCCAGGCCTTTGAGCGGATGGATGTGATCATTCACATGGACCCCATCTCGGTGCTGACAAAAGAACAACAAGGCCCTCACCCTGAACAACAGTAGGCTGTAACATGGACGATCTGGTTGCCAACACCTGGCAAAAAATTCAGCAAGAAGCGCAATGCATGGCGGCCCAGGAGCCCATGCTGGCCAGCTTCTTTCACTCCACCATCCTCAACCACGGGGATCTGCGCTCGGCGCTGAGCTTCCAGCTGGCCAACAAGCTTGACAGCACCACCATGCCTGCCATCGCCCTGCGAGAGGTGATCGAGCTGGCCCTGCGCAGCGAGCCCGAGCTGCTGGCCATGGTCGCCGCCGACATCTGCGCCGTGCAGGACCGGGATCCCGCCGTCGACCTCTTTTCCACTCCGCTGCTTTATCTCAAGGGCTTTCACGCCCTGCAGGGTTACCGGGTCGCCAACTGGCTGTGGCGCCAGGGGCGGCGCTCCCTCGCGCTGTATTTGCAGAACCAGATCTCCGTGGTGTTCGGGGTCGACGTGCACCCGGCGGCGCGGATCGGCAAGGGGATCATGTTTGACCACGCCACCGGCATCGTCGTGGGTGAAACGGCGGTGATCGAGGACGACGTCTCCATCCTGCAGAGCGTGACCCTAGGGGGAACCGGCAAGGAGAGCGGCGATCGCCACCCCAAGATCCGGGAAGGGGTCATGATAGGGGCGGGGGCCAAGGTGCTCGGCAATATCGAGGTGGGGGTGGGTGCCAAGATCGGGGCCGGCAGCGTGGTGATCAATCCCGTGCCACCCCATACCACTGTGGCCGGCGTCCCCGCCAAGATAGTGGGCCGACCGGAGTGTGACAAACCCTCCTTCGACATGAATCAGAACATCTAGGGACGCATGGTCAAGCGCTGGTCAGGTTTTCTGATCCTGGGGATGTGGCTGCTCAACCTGCTGCACCTCTATCTGGGATTCTCCCCCTGGCCGGCCGCCATCGCCGCCTGGGCCGCCTCTCTGCTCACCTGGCCCTGGCTGGTGGGGGCCGCGCGGCGCCAGGCCCTGGCCCTGTATGGGGCGGCGCTCCCGCTGTTACTCTTATCCTGGTGGCGCGGGGCCAGTCTCAGTCCCGGGGACTGGCTGCTCCCCAACATCAACATGCTCACCATGTTCGCCGCCGTCAGTACCCTCAACCTCGCCACCTCGGGCCTGCTGACCGGCACCACCTCCTGGTCCGGGCGCAAGGGGCTGTGGAGCACCATGGCGAGCCTCAATCTGCTGGGTGCCGTCATCAACCTCTCGGTGCTCTTCATCATCGGCGATCGGCTGGAGAAAAACGGCACCCTGGAGCGGCGTCAGGTGATGGTGCTGAGCCGTATCTTCTGCGCCGCCGCCTTCTGGTCCCCCTTCTTCGTCGCCATGGCGGTGGCGCTCACCTATGCCCCCGGTTTGAAGCTGGCCAGCATATTGCCGTTCGGCATCCTGGCCGCCCTGCTGGCCATGGGGCTGACCGCCTGGCAGGTGGAGCGACTCGGGGTGGCGGACTTTGCCGGTTACCCGCTGCGGCTGCAGACGCTCGGGCTGCCGGTGACCCTGGCGCTGCTGGTGTTGCTGGTGCACCAGTTCTGGCCGAGCCTCAGCATCTTGGCGGTGATCGCTCTGGTGGCCCCCCTGCTGGCGCTGCTGTTCATGCCGAGCGCCGGGCGCGGGGCCGCCCTCAAGCGCCAGGTGGTGGAGCGCTTCCCCGCCATCGGCGGCCAGCTGGTGCTGTTCCTCGGGGCGGGCCTCTTGGCGGCGGGGATCAACAGCGCGCTCTCGGTGCTGGATCTCGGGGGTGGCCACGGCCTGCCGCTGTTCAATCACTTCGGCTGGCTGGAGGCGAGCCTGACCCTGCTGCTGATCTTCCTGGTGGCCATCGTCGGCGTTCACCCCCTCATCAGCATCTCCGGGGTGGCGCCCCTGCTGTGGCCCCTCTCGCCGGATCCCAGCCTGCTCGGCATGTGCTTCCTGCTCGGCTGGGGGCTCGCCACCGGCACCAGCCCGTTGTCCGGATCCAACCTGGCTCTGGCATCGCGCTACAACCTGAGTGCCGGTCTGCTGCTACGCTGGAACCTGCTCTACGGCCTGTTGATGTACGGGGTCGCCTGCCTGTTGATGGGGGGCTTCATCGCCCTGAATGGGTGAGGATTGCGGTGAGATGAGACGCTGCCCGATCCCGTGTTTCACCGCGTTGTTGTGCTGCTTCCCTTATCCTGACCCGCTGTTCATGCTGCCTGCGAGAAAAACAGACGCATATTTAGGCAATACGGGGATGGAGGGCGCATTTTCCGGCGCGCCGTCTTGTTTGTGCCGAGCGCATCGGGGTATGCTCATCTCACGCGCTTGAATCGCCCGCGTCGGGGCATCGCAATTGAACAAACAGGTATGCACATATGTCACTAGAAGTCCTTGAGCAACTCGAATCCAAAGTCCAATCCGCCGTCGACAACATCTCCCTGCTGAAGATGGAGCTGGACGAGCTGAAAGAGCAGAACAGCAAGCTGCAAGACGAGAACCATCAGCTGCGCAACGAGCACGTTGCATGGCAAGAGCGTCTGCGCGCCCTGCTGGGCAAGATGGATCAGATGGGCGAAGCCATCTAATCTGGCAGTTTCTGCTGACAAACACGAAAAAGGCCGCTTCATGAGCGGCCTTTTTGTTTTATGACAGACTGTCGCAGGGTGAGCGGTTACAGGGTCAGCAGCCGCTTGACCGTCTTCTCGATGCCATCGGCGGCCTCCACTATGTTCTGGGCCAGCATGTAGGCGGGGGTCGAGATTACCCTGTGGGTCTCGTCCACCACGAACTCGCTGACCGGGCAGGCGAGATGCTTGCCGCCCATGGCCTCGATGGCATCGGCGGTGCCCGCGTCATTGCCTATGGTAGCCAGGGCGCCGGCACCGTAGATGAGCGGGATCATGGCCGGCGCTATGCAGATGTAGGCTGCGGGTTTGCGGGCCCTGGCGAAGCTCTGGCAGGCCTTGAGCACGTCCGGCTGGATCCGGCAGTCCGCCCCCTGGATGGCGAGATCGCACAGATTCTTGGCGGCGCCGAAGCCACCCGGTACCAGCAGGGCGTCATAGTCCGCCGCATCCAGCTCGGCCACGTCCTTGATCTGCCCACGGCAGATGCGGGCCGCCTCGATCAGCACGTTGCGGCTCTCCCCTTCGCTCACCTCGCCGGTCAGGTGGTTGATGACATGCAACTGGGGGATGTTCGGCGCGAAGCACTGGACCTGGGCCCCTTGGCGGGCCAGCGCCAGCAGGCTGATGACGGCCTCATGGATCTCGCTCCCGTCGAAGACGCCGCAGCCACTCAAGATCACTGCCACTTTTTTCATGGTGAACTCCTTTATTGATGAAAATGTGAGCCAGGGTAGATTGTTGGTTTTTTGTATGGTTATCCCTTGCCTCTCGCTGGTCAAGTCATCCCGCTGTGCTAGGATTGTTTCGTTTTGGATCCTGCCGTACTGACCCCCTTGAAATTTTTTCCACATTGATCGAGATCATCTTAACGAAATGATGCTCTCGATGTGTGATTTCATATCATTGTTTTTATTGTGTTTTTTGTTTGTTTTTCACAGATTGATCACTGTGGGATCGGCGAGCCTGCAATTTTGAACACAGAGTTATCCACAGAAAAAGTGCTCGCGCCCGACCCGAAAGCATGCTTGTACGCCCCTTGGTGTGCCGCGGGCCCTGTGGCATCCTAGCGACTGTTTATTCTTGGCAGGACTATTTTCATGGCCTCTAGCAATCCCCTCATCCTGGTCGACGGCTCTTCTTATCTCTATCGCGCCTTCTTCGCCTCCCAGCAGGCCGATCTGCGCACATCGACCGGGCTGCCAAGCGGCGCCGTCCGGGTGATGGCGAACATGATGCGCAGCCTGCGCAAGCAATATCCCGATAGCCACGTGGCCGTGGTGTTCGACGCCAAGGGCAAGACCTTCCGCGACGACATCTACCCCGAATACAAGGCGACCCGTGCCAGCATGCCGGATGATCTGCGCAGCCAGGTCGCCCCCATCCACCAGATGATCAAGGCCATGGGCTTCCCCTTCCTGATGGTGGAAGGAGTCGAAGCGGACGACGTGATCGGCACCCTGGCCCGCCAGGCCACCGAGAAGAAGCTGCCGGTGCTCATCAGCACCGGGGACAAGGACATGGCGCAGCTGGTCTCCGACCATGTCACCCTGATCGACACCATGAAGGACGTGACCACGGATCGGGAAGGGGTGATCGAGAAGTTCGGCGTGCCGCCCGAGCTCATCATCGATTACCTGGCCCTGATGGGGGACAAGGTGGACAACATTCCCGGCATGACGGGGGTGGGGGAGAAGACGGCCCTGGCCCTGCTGCAGGGGATAGGCAGCATTGACGAGATCGCCGCCAATCTGGACAAGGTGGCGGCGCTGGGCTTTCGCGGTTCCAAGGCGTTTGCGGACAAGTTCCGCGAGCAGGAGGAGCAGGTGCGCCTCTCCTATCTGCTGGCGACCATCAAGACCGACGTCGAGCTGGAGCAGCAACTGGAGCAACTGCAACTGGGCCCAATTGACAAGGAGTCCCTGCTGGCGGTCTACCGCGAATACGAGCTGCGCAACCTGATCAAGGAGCTGGAGTCCGGTGATGAGGGGGCCGGTGCGAGTGCCGGCCAGGAAGCGGTGGATGAAGAGGCTGCTACAGTCGCTACCATCGAGACCGACTACCGCTGCATTCTGGACGAAGCCGAGTTCGATGAGTGGCTGGCACGCCTCAAGGCCGCCCCGCTGTTTGCCTTCGATACCGAAACCACCAGTCTGGATTACATGGAGGCGCGGGTGGTTGGCGTGTCGTTCGCCATCGAACCGGGCAAGGCGGCCTATGTGCCGTTCGGCCACGACTACCTGGGGGCGCCGACCCAGCTGAGTGAAGCGCTGGTGCTCGGCAAGCTCAAGTCGCTGCTGGAAGACCCTTCGCTGCTAAAGGTTGGCCAGAACCTCAAGTACGACCGCAACGTGCTGAAGAATCACGGCATCGATCTGCAGGGGGTCGCGTTTGATACCATGCTCGAGTCCTATGTGCTGAACTCCACCGCCAGCCGTCACGACATGGATTCCCTGGCCAGCAAGTACCTCGGCGTGGAGACCATCTCCTTCGAGGAGATCGCCGGCAAGGGGGCCAAGCAGCTTACCTTCAACCAGATTGAACTGGAGCAGGCGGCCCCTTACGCGGCGGAAGATGCCGATATCACCCTGCGTCTGCATCAGACCCTGTGGGGCAACCTGAGCAAATTGCCGGAGCTTGCCAAGGTATTCACCGAGATCGAACTGCCCCTGCTACCCGTGTTGGCGAGAATGGAGCTGATGGGGACCACCATAGATCCCAAGCTGCTGCACCAGCAGAGCCAGGAGATCGAGGTGCGACTGGGGGAACTGGAGCGCCAGGCTCACGAGCTGGCGGGGCAGGAGTTCAACCTCTCTTCCCCCAAGCAACTCGGCGAGATCCTGTTCGTCAAGCTGGGGCTCCCCATCATCAAGAAGACCCCCAAGGGCGCCCCTTCCACGGCGGAAGAGGTGCTGGCCGAGTTGGCGGAGACTTATGAGCTGCCGCAACTGCTGATGGAGCATCGCGGCCTCGCCAAGCTCAAGTCCACCTATACCGACAAGCTGCCGCTGATGATCAAGCTCCAGACCGGGCGGGTGCATACCTCCTATCATCAGGCGGTGGCGGCGACCGGCCGACTCTCGTCCACCGATCCCAACCTGCAGAACATCCCGGTGCGCAACGAGCAGGGGCGGCGCATTCGGCAGGCCTTCATCCCGAGCGTCGGCTACAAGCTGGTGGCGGCGGATTACTCCCAGATCGAGCTGCGCATCATGGCCCACCTCTCCGGTGACAAGGGGCTGCTGACCGCCTTCGCCGAGGGCAAGGACATCCACAAGGCGACTGCTGCC
>NZ_CP157875.1:4262500-4472500 GCF_040215105.1 Aeromonas veronii | reverse complement strand
GTGAAAAGCCTCCTCGCCGGAAGACCAAGGGTTCCTGTCCAACGTTAATCGGGGCAGGGTGAGTCGACCCCTAAGGTGAGGCCGAAAGGCGTAATCGATGGGAAGCAGGTTAATATTCCTGCACGACTTGTAATTGCGATGGGGGGACGGAGAAGGCTAGGTGGGCCAGGCGACGGTTGTCCTGGTGAAAGTGCGTAGGTGGTGTTTCTAGGCAAATCCGGAGACACAACACTGAGACACGAGACGAACGCACTACGGTGCGGAAGCCATTGATGCCCTGCTTCCAGGAAAAGCCTCTAAGCTTCAGATTACAAGTCATCGTACCCCAAACCGACACAGGTGGTCGGGTAGAGAATACCAAGGCGCTTGAGAGAACTCGGGTGAAGGAACTAGGCAAAATAGAACCGTAACTTCGGGAGAAGGTTCGCTCTTGATGGTGAAGTCCCTTGCGGATGGAGCTGTCGGGAGTCGCAGTGACCAGATGGCTGGGACTGTTTATCAAAAACACAGCACTCTGCAAACACGAAAGTGGACGTATAGGGTGTGACACCTGCCCGGTGCCGGAAGGTTAATTGATGGGGTTAGCGCAAGCGAAGCTCTTGATCGAAGCCCCGGTAAACGGCGGCCGTAACTATAACGGTCCTAAGGTAGCGAAATTCCTTGTCGGGTAAGTTCCGACCTGCACGAATGGTGTAACCATGGCCATGCTGTCTCCACCCGAGACTCAGTGAAATCGAATTCGCCGTGAAGATGCGGTGTACCCGCGGCTAGACGGAAAGACCCCGTGAACCTTTACTACAGCTTGGCACTGAACATTGAACCTACATGTGTAGGATAGGTGGGAGGCTTTGAAGCGATGACGCCAGTTGTCGTGGAGCCGTCCTTGAAATACCACCCTTGTATGTTTGATGTTCTAACGCAGGGCCCTGAATCGGGCTCGCGGACAGTGCCTGGTGGGTAGTTTGACTGGGGCGGTCTCCTCCCAAAGAGTAACGGAGGAGCACGAAGGTTGGCTAATCCTGGTCGGACATCAGGAGGTTAGTGCAATGGCATAAGCCAGCTTAACTGCGAGACGGACAGGTCGAGCAGGTACGAAAGTAGGTCATAGTGATCCGGTGGTTCTGAATGGAAGGGCCATCGCTCAACGGATAAAAGGTACTCCGGGGATAACAGGCTGATACCGCCCAAGAGTTCATATCGACGGCGGTGTTTGGCACCTCGATGTCGGCTCATCACATCCTGGGGCTGAAGTCGGTCCCAAGGGTATGGCTGTTCGCCATTTAAAGTGGTACGCGAGCTGGGTTCAGAACGTCGTGAGACAGTTCGGTCCCTATCTGCCGTGGGCGTTGGATGATTGAAGGGAGTTGCTCCTAGTACGAGAGGACCGGAGTGAACGAACCTCTGGTGTTCGGGTTGTCACGCCAGTGGCACTGCCCGGTAGCTAAGTTCGGAATCGATAACCGCTGAAAGCATCTAAGCGGGAAGCGAGCCCTGAGATGAGTCATCCCTGACCCCTTGAGGGTCCTAAAGGGCCGTTGGAGACCACAACGTTGATAGGTGGGGTGTGTAAGCGCGGCGACGTGTTGAGCTAACCCATACTAATTACCCGTGAGGCTTAACCATACAACACCCAAGAAGTGTTCTGGGCCTTGTAGCAAGTGCATGAACTACTCAAATTCAGTGATAGCGACGAGCCAAGAGCGACATCGTTATTCACGTCAGCTTTCTAGATTAAGAATTTGCCTGGCGGCCATAGCGCCGTGGAACCACCTGATCCCATGCCGAACTCAGAAGTGAAACGCGGTAGCGCCGATGGTAGTGTGGCATTCGCCATGCGAGAGTAGGACACTGCCAGGCACCCAATTAGAAGAAGCCCGCTCATCTGAGCGGGCTTTTTTATTGGCTGATATTTATCATTTTTACGCTATAAACCCCTGCCTCTTCGCTATTTTACCGATCATGTCGGCTCTGTTCCCCGCAGGGCAGCAGCATATTCACTACCCCATCTTCCAGCTGGATATCGATCTGGAATCCCAGCCGCTTGGCCAGGTTGATCATGCCGCGATTGCTCGGCATGGTCATGCCGGAGAGTTGGCCTATGCCGCGCTCGCGAGCGTAGCGGGCGATCTTCTCCATCATCAGCTTGCCGAGCCCCATTCCCTTCAAGTCGGAGCGCACCAGAATGGCGAACTCCGCATCGGCGAGATCCGGCGTGGAGATGGCCCTGACCACTCCCAGGATCTGCTGATCGAAGGCGCCATCCTGACCGACGGCGACGAAGGCCATCTCCCGGTCGTAATCGATCTGGGTCATGCGGGCCAGCTCTTCATGACCCAGTTCCCCCACGTCGGCGAAGAAGCGCTTGTATCTATCCTCATCGGAGACCTGAAGCACGAACGCCTTGTGAGCGGGTTCGTCTTCCGGGCGGATGGGGCGCAGCAAGACATGGCTCTGGTCCTTGAGCCAGGCCCCCTCTTCCAGCTCGGTAGGATAGGGGCGAATGGCCAGCGGCAGCGCTTGTTGGCCCTTCTCCATCAGCACCAGTCTCGCATCCAGGATCACCATCTCCTCGCCACTGGCCTGCAGCGGATGCAGGTCCAGCTCCTGGATTTCGGGGAAGGCGAGCAGCAGCTCCGACAGCTGGCACAGCACCTGGCTCAGGGCGTTGATGTCGAGCCGCACCGGGCTGGCCTGCTCGCGGATCTTGCCGCTCTTGAGGGCGCCGATGATCTGGTAGCGAGCGAGCGCCTGGTTCAGTGGCGGCAGGGCTGCCACCATCTGGTGAGGCTCGGCGCCGGATTCTCCGAGCAGGATGACGGGGCCGAACACGGGATCCTGTTGCAGGCGGATACGCAGCTCCAGGCCACCGCTACGACGCGCCATGCGCTGCACCAGCAGGCCTTCGATGCGTGCCCCGGGGTCGTGCTGGCGT
Organism: Aeromonas veronii; assembly: GCF_040215105.1. Classification (NCBI taxonomy): domain Bacteria; kingdom Pseudomonadati; phylum Pseudomonadota; class Gammaproteobacteria; order Aeromonadales; family Aeromonadaceae; genus Aeromonas; species Aeromonas veronii. Next base: position 4,469,568 of record NZ_CP157875.1, on the reverse strand, counting down.
ACCCGGTCCAGGATGGCATCTGCCGCCTGGGCCACCTCGGCCGAGGTACGCAGGTTGAGCATGACGCCATGCACTTCCGACTTGTGGGCGATATCCGGTGAGCGCAGCTTCACCGCCACCGGGTAGCCTATCTGTTCCGCCGTCAGGGCTGCCTCGCTGGCATCCGAGACGATCCAGGTCGGCAGGGTGGCGAGACCGGCAGCCTGCATGATGGGTTGCGTCAGGTGAGTATCGAGCACGAGTTGTTTGCGATCCTGCGCCTGGCGGATCAGCTGCTGGCAACGCTGGACATCGAGCCTGTCTCCTTGCAGTGACGCCGGCGTCTCCATCAGCTGCTTCTGGTTGCGACGGTATTCCACCATGTGCATGAAGGCGGCGACCGCGCTCTCCGGGGTTCGGTAGGTGGGGATGCCCGCCTCATTGAACAGGCGGCGCCCTTCCTGGGCCGAGTACTCCCCCGCCCAGTTGGTGAGGATATTGAAACGCCTGGCCCTGGGGTGCTGCTTGATGAAGTCGATCAGGTGATCCGCCAGGGTCATCCCGCGGGCGGTCAGGGACGGGGCGTGGATCAGCAGGATGGCATCGGCCTTGTCCCCTTGCAGCAGCTCGTCCAGGGCGTTGCGATACGCCTCGATGTCGGCGTCACTGCCGATATCGAGCGGCGCCATGGCAAGCTTGCCACCCCGTTCCAGCAGCACGTCGGCGGCCATGTTGGCGAGGCCGCGACCATTGGAAAGGATGGCGAGCCGCTCCCCTTTGAGGGTCAGGGAGTGGCTCAGGGTCTCGACGGTGGCGAACAGTTCGTGGGTGTCGCGCACCCGCAGCATGCCGGCCCGGCGGATAGCGGCGTCATAGACGTTGTCGAGGCCGTTTGCCGGATCGTGGCGGCCGCTCTTGAGCACCAGGATAGGCTTGTTGCGGGAGGCGGCCCGGGCCGCCGAGAGGAAGTGACGGGCGTCGTGCAGCTTGTCCATGTAGATCAGGATGGCGCGGGTCGTGCCGTCACGGGAGAGCTGATCCAGCAGCTGGCCGAAGTCGATGTCGCAGTGATCCCCCAGCGAAACGAAGGCCGAGAAGCCGAGTTCACGCTGCTTGGCCCAGTCGAGGATGGTGGTGCTGACCGCCGCGGACTGAGACAGAAATGCGACCTGGCCCGGGGTGGCGGCGATGGGGGAAAAGCTGGCGTTGATGCCCTGGCCCGGCAACAGCATGCCCATGCTGTTGGGGCCGAGCAGGCGGATGCCGTACTGGCGGCAGAGCCGCTGCAACTGCAGGCGCTCCTCGGGGGTGAACTGGGCGGCCAGAATGATGGCTGCTCCCGTTCCCTTTTTGCCGAGCGCCTCGATGATCCCGAGTACCCGTTCGCGTTTGGTGCAGACGATGGCGAGATCCGGCGAGAGAGGCAGGCTCTCGATATCGGGATAGGCGAGTACGCCGGCAACGGCCTGGCTATGGGGGCTGACCGGCAAGATGGGGCCCTTGAACTGGCCTGCCAGCAGGTGGCGTATCACCACCTGGCCTGCCTTTTGTGGATCGCTGGAGGCACCGATGACGGCGATGGATTGGGGTTTGAAGAGCCGGTCCAGGCCGCTTGGTTTCATGGGCACTCCTGATGGCGACCCTCGAGGCGAGGGTGACGGATGGTGCCAGTCTAATACGCTTTATGGATGCTTACTGTGACCGATTGCGGATCACGACCGGGCCAGGGCGCTGGCACGCAGATAAAACCTCAACTCTCCCTGGATGCGCCGTATCGTGGCCAGATGGCGATCCTGCAGGTAGATCTCCTGCTCGCTGTCGAGCTTGCAGCGGCTGACCCCCAGGCTGTGAAGGTACTCTTCAAACAGGTGAGAACCCTTGATCTCGACAAGATGCTGCATGGCGGACTCCTTTTCCAATGACGATGATCAGCGGTGGAGTCTCCCCTCTTCCGGCTTGCATTCCTACTGGCACATTTGACACTGGCATTGTGGCGTAAATGAGCCACCCAGGGCTCAACGCCCTCCCTGACCGCGGGCCGTGTCCCAGAAGGCGCGGATCAGCGGCTCCTCCAGCCGCTTCTTGAGCACGGCAATGCCCACATCGAACGGCTTGAGCGCCGGCTTGGGTTCGACGATGCGCACCTTGTCTCCCATGGGGCTGTGATCGATCACCGCCGCGGGCACCAGACCCACGCCGAAGCCGAGCGCCACCATGGCGACGATCCCCTCGTTTCCCGCGACCTCGGCATAGATGTTGGGGGAGATCCCCTTGTTGCGCAGCCACTGATCGCAGCGCTTTCGCGCCAGTCCCTGCTCGGAGAGGATGAGGGGCATGCGCTCCCAGTCCGGTGCGCCATTGTGGTACCAGTGGGCGGGAGGCGTGCTCTTCGGGGCGATAAACACCAGAGGGACCTGTTGCAGGCTGGCGAACTCCAGCTTGGCGGAGAGGGCATCGGGGCGGGCGGCGATGGCGAGATCGGCCTCGTCAGCCAGGATCTTGTCCACCGCCAGCGCTGGGTCGCCGGTCTCGAGCTTGATCTCGAGCTGAGGGTAACGACGGCGAAAGCGCTCCAGCACCTCGGGTAGCAGGAAGTAGCTGGCGGTGACCGAGCAGAACACGCGCAGCCGCCCCTGCAATGGCTCGTCGCTACGCTTGATCTCCTGCTTGAGTCGGCGCCACTCCTGCAGCAGGCTGCCGCCGAACTCCCGCAGCTTCTCGCCGGCCGGGGTGAGGCGCACGCTGCGGTTGTCCCGCTCGAACAAGATGCAGCCCGTCTCCTGCTCCAGCCGCTGGATGGCGCGACTCAGGGTGGAGGGGCTGACCGCCATGGCATCGGCGCTCTTGCCGAAATGGAGGGAGTCGGCAAGGTGGAGAAACAGTTCGAGATTGCGAAGATCCATCTTTCATTTCCTGCTGCGGCGCGAGCGCCAAATCGATTGCTACGGGCCAACTCGCCTGCTGATATCGACGAAAAGAGGGGGATATGGGGCCGGATAGCCTTTCATTTATTGCAACGTACTGTTTCGAATATATCAGTTCAGGCAATAAGTGTCCCGCGCTATAGTGGGTCCGACAACGCCGTCATCCGGCATGGAATCAATCGAACGGAGCAATCACCATGGCTAATTATTTCAACACCCTGAACCTGCGTCAGCAGTTGGCCCAGCTGGGCAAGTGTCGTTTCATGCTGCGCGAGGAGTTCGCTGACGGTTGTGCGGTGCTCAAGGGCAAGAAGGTGGTGATTGTGGGCTGTGGCGCCCAGGGTCTGAACCAGGGTCTGAACATGCGCGACTCCGGGCTGGACATCTCCTATGCCCTGCGCAAGGCGGCCATCACCGAGAAGCGTGCCTCCTGGCAGAAAGCCACCGACAACGGCTTCGTGGTCGGCACCTATGAGGATCTGATCCCTACCGCCGATCTGGTGCTGAACCTGACCCCGGACAAGCAGCACTCCGACGTAGTCAAAACCGTGATGCCGCTGATGAAGCAGGGGGCCGCTCTGGGCTACTCCCACGGCTTCAACGTGGTGGAAGAGGGTCAGCAGATCCGTGCCGACATCACCGTCGTCATGGTGGCGCCCAAGTGCCCGGGTACCGAGGTGCGTGAAGAGTACAAGCGTGGCTTCGGCGTACCGACCCTGATTGCGGTGCACCCGGAGAACGATCCCCAGGGCGAGGGCATGGCCATCGCCAAGGCGTGGGCCTCCGCCACCGGCGGCGACCGTGCTGGCGTGCTGGAATCCTCCTTCGTGGCGGAAGTGAAATCCGACCTGATGGGCGAGCAGACCATACTGTGCGGCATGCTGCAGGCCGGCTCCCTGCTGTGCTACGACAAGCTGGTCGCCGAGGGCACAGACCCGGCCTATGCCGGCAAGCTGATCCAGTTCGGCTGGGAGACCATCACCGAAGCCCTGAAGCAGGGTGGTATCAGCCTGATGATGGACCGCCTCTCCAACCCGGCCAAACTGCGCGCCTTCGAGCTGTCCGAGCAGCTGCGCACCCTGATGCGCCCGCTGTTCGAGAAGCACATGGACGACATCATCGCCGGCGAGTTCTCCCGCGGCATGATGGCTGACTGGGCCGAAGACGATGCCAAGCTGTTCGGCTGGCGCGAGGAGACCGGCAAGTCTGCCTTCGAGAATGCCCCGGCCTATGCCGGCAAGATTGCCGAGCAGGAGTACTTCGACAACGGCGTGGTCATGGTAGCCATGGTCAAGGCGGGTGTGGAGCTGGCGTTCGAGACCATGGTGGCCTCCGGCATCTACGAAGAATCCGCCTATTACGAATCCCTGCACGAGTTGCCGCTCATCGCCAACACCGTCGCCCGCAAGCGCCTGTACGAGATGAACGTGGTGATCTCCGATACCGCCGAATACGGTAACTACCTGTTCGCCAATGCCGCCGTGCCGTTGCTGCGTGAGCATTTCATGCCGACCCTGCAGACGGGCGATCTGGGCAGTGGCCGTGCCGAGAGCAAGGCCGTGGACAACCTGGCCCTGCTGGCCGCCAACGAGGCGACCCGCAATCACCCCATCGAAGCGATCGGCCAGACCCTGCGCGGCTACATGAAAGACATGAAGCGTATCGCCGTCGGTGGTTAAGTCTTAACGGACAGGCATGAGGAGGGGCGGGGATGACGATCCCCGTTACCGGCTGGCTTAGACACCTGGCTGGATGTCCGAATTGTGCAAGCCGTCAGATTGGTTGCTGGCGATGTGACCGGCAATAAAAAGCCCCGCTCATTGAGCGGGGCTTTTGCATTCAGGAAGCTTGGAGAGCTCAGGCTTTCCAGGCTTTCCAGGTGTTGATGAGACCATTGGTGGAGCCGTCGTGGCTGGTGACGGCCGCGTCCGTGTTGAGCTCCGGCAGTATCTTGTTGGCCAGCTGCTTGCCCAGTTCCACGCCCCACTGATCGAAGCTGAAGATGTTCAGGATGGCGCCCTGCACGAAGATCTTGTGCTCGTACATGGCGATCAGGGCACCCAGGGTCTTCGGGGTCAGGCTCTTGAACAGGATGCTGTTGGTGGGGCGGTTGCCTTCGAACACCTTGAACGGCACCAGATCCTGCACCTGCTCTAGCGTCTTGCCAGCCGCCAGGAACTCGGCTTCGACCTCTTCCTTGCTCTTGCCGAAGGCCAAGGCCTCGGTCTGGGCGAAGAAGTTCGCCAGCAGTTTCGGATGGTGATCACCGATGGGGTTGTGACTGATGGCCGGCGCCAGGAAGTCGCAGGGGATCAGCTTGGTACCCTGGTGGATCAGCTGGTAGAAGGCGTGCTGGCCGTTGGTGCCCGGCTCACCCCAGATGATGGGGCCGGTCTGGTAGTTCACCTTGTTGCCGTTGCGATCGGTGAACTTGCCGTTGGACTCCATGTTGCCCTGCTGGAAGTAGGCGGGGAAGCGGTGCATGTACTGATCGTAGGGCAGGATGGCTTCGGACTCGGCACCGTGGAAGTTGTTGTACCAGAGGCCGATGAGCGCCAGCAGCACCGGTACGTTCTGCTCGAAGGCGGTGGTGGCGAAATGCATGTCCATCTCGAAGGCGCCTTGCAGCAGGGCCTCGAAGTGCTCGAAGCCAAGAGACAGTGCGATGGGCATGCCGATGGCGGACCAGGAGGAGTAACGACCGCCGACCCAGTCCCAGAACTCGAACATGTTGTCGGTGTCGATGCCGAATTCGGCCACGGCCTTGCCGTTGGTGGAGAGCGCCGCGAAGTGCTTGGCGACGTGGGCCTTGTCACCGGCTAACTGGATGAACCAGTCACGGGCGGTCAGGGCGTTGGTCATGGTCTCCTGGGTGGTGAAGGTCTTGGAGGCCACCAGGAACAGGGTGGTTTCCGGGTCGATCTTCTTCAGCGTCTCGGCGATATGGGTGCCATCGACGTTGGAGACAAAATGCATCTGCAGGTGATTCTTGTAGGGGCGCAGCGCCTCGGTGATCATCACGGGGCCGAGATCCGAACCACCGATGCCGATGTTGACCACGTGCTGGATGGTCTTGCCGGTATAACCCTTCCACTCGCCACCGATGACCTTCTCGCAGAAGCCCTTCATCTTGGCCAGGACGGCGTTCACCTCCGGCATCACATCCTTGCCATCCACTTCGATGGGGCGATCCGAGCGGTTGCGCAGGGCGGTGTGCAGCACGGCGCGGCCTTCGGTCATGTTGATCTTGTCGCCGTTGAACATGGCGTCGATGGCGCCGCGCAGGTCGGTCTCCTCGGCCAGCGCGAGCAGCAGGGTGAGGGTCTCCCCGGTGATCAGGTTCTTGGAGTAGTCGACCAGGATGTCGCCACCGAAGGTGAGGGAGAACCTGTCGAAACGTTTGGGATCCTGTGCGAACAGATCCTTGAGACGCATCTCTTTATGGGCCGCGAAGTGGGTTTCCAAAGCCTGCCAGGCCTTGGTCTGGGTTGGATTGATGTTTTTCATAGGATTCCTGAGATTCCAAGTTGTGTTTGAACCTTGCAGGCAAGGCTCCCGCCAAACCTTATTGTTCGAGCATTATACCGGGCTCTGTGTGCGGCCCGTGTAACAGAGCATTACCAATTGTCTGCCATCGAGGGAGTTTACAACCAAAACGCTGGGATTATGAGCCAGCAACGTCGCCGGGATCTTGCGTTTGCGCATGCTTCTCCCGTCTTGGTTGTGGCGAAAAGGCTTTCAAGTTCACCCGTTTGCGGTCATGGGATCCGCGCCCTTGAAGAGGCCCTGCCAGCACATCTTTTCGCCTGTTTTATGCGCAAACGCAAATTTGCGCCGTCCGGAGCCGGTTATGATCTGCCCGGATGGACGATTCTCCCAGGGATGGCCACAGTGTTGGAACGAGGAGATCGACATGAAACGCGTATTGTCCCTGTTTGCCCTGAGCCTGATCGCCACCGGCCTCATCGGCCTGCTGACCCTGGCGATGACCACGGCCGCCCCGACCCTCGAGATGCGGGTACTGGCGGTGATGGGAGCCGTACTGGGAGGCTATGTGCTGGTGCAGCCACTGCTCAACCGGGTGGCACGCAAGCTGGCCTGAGCATGGCTCTTGAAGGGGATGCCGAGTTCGGCCTTGAGTGACGTAACGAGGTGAACGAGAGACCGGCCCGGGTGGCCGGTTTTTGTATGGCCCGGAAATGATAATGCCAGCCCGGAGGCTGGCATTGTGGTCATCAGGGCTGTGCTCAGGCCTGGTTCTTTTGCATGTGCATGACCATCTGCGGGAAGGGGATTTCGATACCTTCGGCATCGAAGGCCAGCTTCACCTGCTCGTGGAAATCGAACCAGACACCCCAGTAATCGGCGGTCTTGACCCAGGGGCGCACCACGATGTTGACCGAGGAGTCGGCCAGGGCGGCGACGGCGATGGTAACGGCCGGATCCTTCAGGATGCGCGGCTCTTCACTCACCAGACGCTCCAGGATCTGCTTGGCCTTGCGCAGATCCGAGCCGTAGCCGATGCCGAAGGTCATGTCGACCCGACGGGTCTCCATGCGGGAGTAGTTGACGATGGTGCCGTTGAGGATGGCGGAGTTGGGGACGACCACCATCTTGTTGTCGGCGGACGAGAGGGTGGTGGTGAACAGCTGTACGGACTGCACCACGCCATTGGTACCCGCCACTTCGATGAACTCACCGGCCTTGATGGGACGGAAGATGATCAGCAGGAAACCGGCGGCGAAGTTGGAGAGCGAGCCCTGCAGTGCCAGACCGATGGCCAGACCGGCGGCACCGATGATGGCGACGAAGGAGGCGGTCTGCACCCCGACCCGGCCCAGCGCCGCGATCACCACGAACACCAGTATGGTGTACTTGAGGATGCTGCCGATGAAGTGGGTGACCGTGGTGTCCAGCTTGCGGGCCTGCATGACCTTGGTCACGCCGCCACTGATGATATTGGCGGCGATGTAACCGACCAGCAGGGTGAGCAGGGCGGCGGCGATGTTGACCGCGTACTCGATGATCAGCCCCTGGTTGTTGACCAGCCAGGTCTGCGCGTCTGTGATGATCTCGGGTTCCATAGAATTTCCTGTTGGTGTAAAGGTTTATGGCGGATGAATCTAACACCGGAGCGCGACAACTTGGGTCGCATCTGGTGCTTATGTTGTGCCACAAAAAACAAGGGAGGCCAAGGCCTCCCGCTTCGCACAACCAGTATGGCTCAGCTCTGCAGCAGTTGGCTGCGCATGAATTGCCACTGATCTTCAAAGCCGGCGGTGGGCTTGAGTTTGAACTCGGATCGGACAAACTGGCTGATCCGCCCCTCGGCATAGGCCAGCAGCAGATTGGCCAGCATGGTCTCGTCGAGCTGGAAGCCCTGGCCTTCCCGCAGCCGCTTCTCCCGCAGTGCCTGCTTGAGCTGGGTTTCCAGCTTGTCGAACAGCGCGCTGATGCGATCCCGCAGCCGGTCGTGCTCACCCAGCAGGGCGTCGCCGTTGAGGATGCGGGTGATGCCGGGATTGCGCTCGGCGAACACCAGGAGCAGCTGCAGTATGTGGTGGCAGCGGGCCATGGTGTCCTTCTCTTCGGCCATGATCAGGTTGACCCGTGACAGCAGGGAATCCTCGATAAAGTCGATCAGCCCCTCGAACATCCGCGCCTTGCTGGGAAAGTGCCGATAGAGGGCCGCCTCGGAGACACCCACCTCGGCCGCGAGGCGGGCCGTGGTGATGCGCTGGCCCGGGCTGGTTTCCAGCATATGGGCGAGTGCCTGCAGGATTTGATCGCGCCGACTCTGTTTCTGGTTACTGCTTGCCATGGATTCCCCTAAAAAAACAATGGCTTGATTCCGTTATTAGGCACAGGCCCGAGGGGGCTGTGTGGTCTTGTTATTGGCGACCAGAAGAACCAAACCCGCCTTCACCCCGTTCGCTCTGATTGAACTCGTCGACCAGCTGGAAGCTGGCCTGAACCACCGGCAGGATCACCAGCTGGGCGATGCGCTCGCCGGGTTGCATGGTGAAGCTGTCGTTGCCGCGGTTCCAGACCGAGACCATCAATTGACCCTGATAGTCGGAGTCGATGAGGCCGACCAGGTTGCCGAGCACGATGCCGTGCTTATGGCCGAGGCCGGAGCGGGGCAGGATGGTGGCGCACAGACCCGGATCCTGGATATGAATGGCCAGGCCGGTAGGCACCAGGGTGGTATCGCCGGGGGCCAGGGTCAGCGGCGCGTCCAGCAGGGCGCGCAGATCCATGCCGGCGGAACCCGGTGTGGCATAGGCAGGCAGCGGGAAGTCGGTGCCGATGCGGGCATCCAGGATTTTGAGTTCAATTTGTGTGTTCATGAATCGCTTTTCAATGAGATCGCACTGCGGCGATCGAATGGCTCAGTGAATTCTGCTGCTGGCGCTGACACAGGCAGTGTCAACGTCCGCTGAATCGGTTTGTCGGGATCGCGAAAGGCGATCGGATCGCTTGGCGTCGTTGCTCAGGAGCGATAATGACGCGCAATCAAGGCGATGAGATGACGGGCCAGTGTCAGCTTATCGGCAAGTGGCAGCGGGGCTTGACCCCCTTGCCAGAACACGGTCAGGGCATTGTCATCGGCATTGAACCCCTGGCCCGCGCGGGATACGTCGTTGGCGGCGATCATGTCCAGCCGTTTGCGTCGCAGTTTGTCGAGGGCGTATTGTTCCACATCCACGGTTTCGGCGGCAAATCCAACGGTGTAGGGCTTGTCTGGTAATGCTCCCACGGCGGCGATGATGTCCGGGTTCTTGACCAGGGTCAGCTGCATCTGATCGCTGTCGACACGCTTCTTGATCTTCTGCTCGGCTACCTGCTCGGGGCGATAATCCGCCACGGCGGCGCAGCCGATGAAGAGATCGCACTCGCTCACCCGGCTCATGACGGCCTGATGCATCTGCTGGGCGCTCTCCACATCGACGCGCACCACCCCTTGCGGCGTGGCCAGAGCGACCGGGCCACTCACCAGGGTCACCTCGGCGCCTGCCTCACGGGCGGCGCGGGCGATGGCGTAGCCCATCTTGCCGGAGCTGTGGTTGCTGATGTAGCGCACCGGATCCAGTGCCTCCCGGGTCGGGCCGGCGGTGAGCAGCAGCCGGACGCCGGCCAGCAGGGGCTCGGCGGCGAGCTGCTGGCAGCAGCGCTCCACCAGCTCGAGGGGATCCAGCATCCTGCCCGGACCCACGTCGCCGCAGGCCTGGCTGCCGGAATCCGGCCCCCACAGCAGGATGCCGCGGCTGGCCAGCGTATCCAGGTTGGCCTGGGTGGCGGCGTTGCGATACATCTGCTGGTTCATGGCCGGGGCCAGCGCCACGGCTGCCGGGGTGGCCAGACAGAGGGTGGTCAGCAGCTCGTCCGCCATGCCGGCGGCCATGCGAGCCATCAGGTTGGCGCTGGCGGGGGCGATCAGCACCAGATCGGCCCATTTGGCCAGTTCGATGTGGCCCATGCCCGCCTCGGCGGCCGGATCCAGCAGGCTGTCGGCGACCGGATGACCGGAGACGGCCTGCAGGGTCAGCGGGGTGATGAACTCCTTGGCGGAGCGGGTCATGACCACCCGCACCTCGGCCCCCTGATCCTTCAGGCGGCGTACCAGCTCGGCACTCTTGTAGGCGGCGATGCCACCACTGACACCCAACAGGATGCGTTTATCGGCCAATCTCATCTGCACCATCTCTTGCGGTTCAACTGGTCGGCTAAGATACCACAGGCTGGGGATGACGACAGAGGCTGACATGGGGGAGTTGTGCTCGGGCTCCCGCGATTTTTTGCTATGTTTTTCCTCAGCCCCTGCGAGGAGAGACAAATGAGCATCAAGGAGTGGCCCGAGGACGAGCGACCCAGAGAGAAGCTGCTGCGGCGGGGAGCCGGGACGTTGTCCGATGCGGAGTTGCTGGCGATCTTCCTGCGCACCGGGGTCAACGGCCTGAGCGCGGTGGATCTCTCCCGCCAGTTGCTGCAGCAGTTCGGATCGCTGAGGGCGCTGCTCGGCGCCGAGCAGCGGGTCTTCTGCGAGGCATATGGGTTGGGACCTGCCAAGTATGCCCAGCTGCAGGCGGTGCTGGAGATGGGCAAACGCCATCTGGCGGAGCAGTTGCAACGGGGGGAGGCCCTCACCTCGCCCCGGCTGACCCGGGACTATCTGCAGGCCCAGCTGCGGGATAGACCGCGGGAGGTCTTTGCCCTCTTGCTGCTGGATAACCAGCACAGGGTCATTCAATTCGTCGAGCTTTTTTACGGTACCCTGGACGCGGCGAGCGTCTGGCCCAGAGAAATCGTGCAGATCGCGCTCAAACATAATGCAGCCGCCGTGATTCTGGCGCATAATCACCCGTCCGGCGTGGCCGAGCCCAGCCGGGCCGACCGCCAGATCACGGATCGTATCCTGGCCGCACTGGCCCTGGTCGATATCAGAGTGCTGGATCACTTGGTGATCGGTGACGGCATCACGGTTTCTTTTGCAGAGCGTGGTTGGCTATAAACTGGGCTCTGGCACTGTATTAGTTGATCTTTGATCACGGATGCTGTATAAAATGCCGCCTTCTGTTTGCCCCGCAATCGAAGGCCAGCGGGGCAGATATTTGCTCGAGCAATGAAGTAAGATTTGGAGAGACTGACATGTCTAGAGTATGCCAAGTAACCGGCAAGCGCCCGGCAGTTGGTAACAACCGTTCGCACGCTAACAACGCTACCAAGCGTCGTTTCCTGCCGAACCTGCACACTCACCGTTTCTGGGTTGAGAGTGAAAAACGCTTCGTGAGCCTGCGCGTATCCGCAAAAGGCATGCGTATCATCGACAAGCGCGGCGTTGAAGTGGTTCTGGCTGAACTGCGTGCCAGCGGCGTTAAGGTATAAGGAATTAGATCATGGCTAAAGGTATTCGCGATAAGATTCGCCTGAACTCCAGCGCCGGTACTGGTCACTTCTATACCACTACCAAGAACAAGCGCACCATGCCCGAAAAAATGGAGATCAAGAAATTTGATCCCGTTATTCGTCAGCATGTGATCTACAAAGAAGGCAAAATCAAGTAATCACTTGAATTTGCTTAAAAGCCCGGCCTCGTGCCGGGTTTTTTTATGGCCGCAATTCAGTACACTGCCGCTTCAAAGGGAGAGTTGCCATGTTCAAATTGAGCCGCAAAGGCTGGAATAACGTGATCATCGTGGCGGTGCTGATCGTGATTACCCTGTTGCACCGGCTGGATCAGGCCCAGCAGGAGAACAGCGCCAAGCGATCACGGCCCCTGCTGCCGGAAGCCGCCGTGGTATTGACCTGGCAGGGACCGAGCTGGCAGATAGAACGCATCGGCCAGGGTTGGCGCAGCGGGCCGGATCTGGGGCTCGACAGTGACCAGCTGGCCGCCCACATCGAAGCCTGGCAGGGCTGGTTGCTGCCTCCTGGCGACGCCTTGCGCGGCAATCCCGTCGGCCTCAAGATCTGGGTCGCCGGCCAGAGCGATCCCATCGAGGTGGCGATCTATCAGGACAACGGCAAGTTCGCCGCCCTGCTGCCCCCCTCGACCTGGCTGACCCTGAGCCCAGAGCAGTACCGCAGCCTGCTGCGGCCCACCCCCTGATCCACCCCACAGCGAGGAGCGCGTCATGCCTGAATTACCGGAAGTCGAAGTCAGCCGCCAGGGCATCTCTCCCTGGCTCACCGGCATCAAGGTCAGCCGGGTCGTGGTGCGGGACGGCCGCCTGCGCTGGCCGGTACCGGGAGAGATCCAGGAGCTGGTGGACCTCACCATCCACAGGGTCAGCCGCCGTGCCAAGTACCTGCTGCTGGAGACCGATTTTGGCACCGCCATCCTGCATCTGGGCATGTCCGGCAGCCTGCGGGTGCTGGACATCGGCACCCCGGCCGAGAAGCACGATCACGTGGATATCGAGCTCGCCAACGGCAAGCTGCTGCGACTCAACGATCCGCGGCGCTTCGGCGCCCTGCTGTGGACTCGTGAACCGGCAGAGGCCCATGCCCTGCTGGCCAGACTCGGTCCCGAACCCCTCACCGATGCGTTCAGCGCCGACTATCTGCGGGAGCGTGCCAAGGGGCGCAGCACCCCGATCAAGACCTTCCTGATGGACAACCACGTGGTGGTGGGGGTCGGCAACATCTACGCCAACGAGGCGCTCTATGCCGCCGGCATTCACCCCAAGCGGGCGGCGGGCAACATCAGCGCCGAGCGGCTGGGGACCCTGGTGGCCGAGATCAAGCGGGTACTGGCGGCTGCCATCGTGCAGGGGGGGACGACCCTCAAGGATTTCACCAGCGCCGACGGCAAGCCGGGCTATTTCGTGCAGCAGTTGCAGGTCTATGGTCGCGGTGGTCAGCCCTGTTTCCATTGCCAGACCCTGCTGAGCGAAATCCGCATTGGACAACGTACCACCGTGTTTTGTTCACATTGCCAGCGCTGACGGACACTATTTTTCGCCAAAGCGGCGATGTTGTAAGAGAGTATTTCCGGTCTGTTGAGAATGTGACCACTCATTTCTAGTATCCCGTCTGTTCAGGCAAGACGAGAAATTAAAAATGACAACAAAATCAATAGACTGGGATCATCTGTCCCGGCAGGGGCACTTTTGTGCCCAGCAAATGGCCCGCTACCTCTACCCCGAGGAGAGTGCCCGCAAGACCTTCAATCGCGTCAAGTTCGTGCTGCGCAGTCTGCTCTATCGTTCGCAGCTGACCCAGGTGTACGAGCTGTTCCTGGCGGAGCCGCTAAAGGCGCTGCCCGCCCGCTATCCCGAACTGCTCGACAAGCCGATGCGCCCCTACCGTTTCGCCAGCTCCACCGTCAGCCAGCGGGCTGCCATGGTGGAAGATCACTATCGGCTGCTGCTGGCCCGCTACCCGGCGCTCATCGAGCGGCTCTATCTGGGGGAGGGCTTGGAGCTGGGGCGTTTTCCCGATCAGGACTACCGCATCGTGCTGCGCCACGACGGCACCTTCCGCCGGGAGGCCGAGCTGGCCCTATCCATCATCAACGCCCGGGGTGAGCGGCTCTACAGCTGCGCCTTCTCCCTGGCCGGCAACGAGTGCGAGCTGGCGGTGGTGATAGGGTCCATCCAAGGGCCTGCCCCCTGTGTGGCGCAGCCGCAGGAGAGAGTGCGGGCGCTGACCAAGGCGGGCCACGGTCTGAGGCCCAAGTCGCTGGTGGTGATGATGGTGCTGGCACTGGCGCAGGCCATGGGGGCGAGCCGGGTCACGGCGGTACGGATGAAGGCGCACATCTATCAGGCCAGTCGCTACAGCAAGCGCAAGAAGGCCTGCCTGCAATCGGATTATGACGAGCTGTGGCAGGAGTTTGGTGCCGTGGATCAGGACGAGAACTTCGTGCGGCTGCAACCGGCGGAACGCACGCCGCTGGAGGTCGTGGCCACCAAGAAGCGGGCCATGTACCGGCGTCGCTACCTGTGGCTGGACGAGCTGGCGCTGGCTTGCCAGCAGGCCCTGGCGTGCGGCCAGGAGAGCCACTGAGGCCGGGATGCAACGGGGAGGCGAGCCTCCCGGTCTTATTTGCCGAGCTTGGCGCCGATGGCCTTGGCCACCAGGGGGGCGACAAACTGGTGGATATCGCCGCCGTGCAGGGCGACTTCCTTCACCAGGGTGGAGGAGATGAAGGAGTTCTCCGCCGACGGGGTGAGGAAGACGCTCTCCAGTTCCGGCATCAGGTGGCGGTTCATGTTGGCGAGCTGGAACTCGTACTCGAAGTCGGAGACGGCGCGCAGCCCCCGGATCAGCACATTGGCCTGGTGAGTCTTGGCGAAATCCACCAGCAGGCCGGAGAAGCCCACCACCTTGACGTTGGGCAGATGGGCGGTCACCTGACGGGCCAGCTCGACCCGCTCGGCCAGATCGAACAGCGGGCGTTTGCTCGGGCTGTTGGCCACCCCGACCACCACCTCGTCAAACAGCCGGGCGGCCCGTTCGATCAGATCGGTGTGGCCGTTGGTGATGGGGTCGAAGGTGCCGGGGTATATTACCTTGTTGGTCATGGTGCGGATTCCTGCAGCCGGGAGAGTGGGTCGCATTATAGGGGCAGTTGCGGGATCGCCGCGACTGGGATGGCCGGAGTTTTGTGCGGGATCTGGCGTATGAGGGCGCTCTTGACCACCCAAATTGGCCTCAGATAGCCGCATCGCTTGAGAATAGCCCGCCATCAGGCAAGAATACCGGCACCGCGCAGCAAGCCATCCTGCATTGGTGACAGGAGGCAAAGGGATTGTTTATGAAACGCATTCTGGTAGTACGCAATGACAAGATTGGTGACTTCATGCTGGCCTGGCCGAGTTTCGCCATGCTCAAGGGCTCCATGGATTGTCATGTGACTGCTCTGGTGCCCGCCTACACGGCGCCCCTTGCCCGTCTGTGCCCCTGGATTGACGAGGTGATCCTGGATCCGGGTGCCAAGGCCGACAAGGAGCAGCAGCGCGCCCTGCTGGCTCGCATCAAGGCGGCCGCCTTCGACGCCGCCATCTGCCTCTTCTCCAACACCCGCAACGCCAAACTGGTGTGGAAGGCGCACATTCCCTACCGGCTGGCACCCGCCACCAAGCTGGCCCAGGTGCTCTACAACCAGCGCCTGGTCCAGCGCCGCTCCCGCTCCCAGAAGCCGGAGTACGAATACAACCTGGATCTCGTCCGCCGCTTCCTCGCCGACCAGCAGCTGAGCGCAGTGGAGCCCCAGGCCCCCTATCTCAGTTTCGATGCCGCCTGCCTGCAGCAGGTGCGCGAGCAGGTCGCCACCCGGCTGAAGCTGGATGCCAGCCGCCCCTGGCTGATGGTGCACGCGGGCAGCGGCGGCTCGGCCAACAATCTCTCCATCGAGCAATACGCCCGTCTCATCATCAAGCTCAACCAGGCCTGCCCCGAGTTGCAGTGCGTGCTGACGGCGGGGCCGGGGGAGGAGGGCAAGGCCGAGCAACTGGCGGCAGAATTGCTGGCCCACGGCGGCAACGGCTGGATCTATCGCTCCGACGAGGGGCTGCCGAAGTTCTGTCAGGTGATGGCAAATGCGGCCCTGTTCGTGGCGGGCAGCACCGGGCCGTTGCACATCGCCGCGGCCCTGGATGTGCCGACCATCGGCTTCTTCCCGGCGCACCGCTCCGCCACCCCGCTGCGCTGGCGTCCCCTCAACAGCGAGGGTCGCCACCTGGCGTTCAGCCCGCCGGAGGACAGCGATCATCCGGAGGACATGAGCCAGCTCGATCCCAAGGCCATGGCGGCGGCGATTGCACGCTGGGCACCGCCCTTCTGGCAGATAAAAGAGTAGGAAATGCAAACAGGGCCCGTCATGGGCCCTGTTTTTATTGTGCCAGGCAGCATGGACTGCTGCCGAAGATGCGCCGTGGGGGCGGGGTCGAGGCGGTTTACTGGCCGCTCTGATCCGGTGCCTGGGGCTGCTGGCGGATCCAGAGGTCGGCGTACTTCACGAAGGTGGAGTGGGCGGAGAGGATGGCCAGCAGCAGCCCCTGCTTGCCGTCGAGGAAGCCTGCCTTGAGCAGGTACATCTTGAGGAAGCAGCCGAGCGCATGCACCAGCCCCTGGCCGAGGGAACCCTTCTTGCCGCGGGCGGTGCGCTGATCGGCCCAGGCTCTGGCATAGCCGGCGGATTTCACCAGGTAGTGCTCCAGATCCCGGTAGGTGAAGTGCAGCAGGTCGCCATGCAGGTTGACGATCTTCATGTTGGCGCGCACCTCCACCTTCTCGTGCACCAGGGCCTCGTTGTAGCCGGTGAGCGCCTTGGGGTAGAGGCGCAGCACCCGGTCTGGATACCAGCCGCTGTGGCGGATGAAGCGGCCAAACACCCAGGAGAGGCGCGGGATGGAGTAGATGGTCTCCTGGGCCGGGTTGGCCATGACGGCGGCGATGGAGGCCTTGAGCTCTGGGCTGAGGCGCTCGTCCGCATCCAGCCACAGCACCCAGTCGGACTGCACGTGGGACTGGGCGAGACGGCGCTGACGACCGAACCCCGGCCACTTGGCGTTGACGAAGAAACGGGCGCCGTATTCGGCGGCGATGGCGGGGGTGTCGTCCTGGCTGCCGGAGTCGAGGATGACGATCTCATCCACCAGATCCCCGAGGGAGGCGAGGCAGGCACGCAGGTTGTCGGCTTCGTTCTTGACGATCAGAACGGCCGCCAGGGTCGGTTTGTTCACGGATATGGCTCTCGTTGGCGCCCGGCTGGCGGGCCACGGTCAAATTGGGGCCCATTCTAGCCTAAAACGGCGGCCGGGGCAGCGGGATTGGGGTGTGCAATCCGCTGCTGGCGTGCCCTGTTTGCGAAGCGGGGAGGGATCTTCTGTTATTTCTCCGGCCATTCTTGGGGCATAATCTCGACCAGTAACGACCAACCGCCGGGCCTGACCCGAGAGATGCGCGAGATGAAAATATTGGTGATCGGCCCCTCCTGGGTCGGCGACATGGTGATGTCCCAGAGCCTCTACAAGGCCCTCAAGAGCAACCACCCGGGCAGCGAGCTGCATGTGATGGCACCGGCCTGGTGCGTGGCGCTGCTCGAACGGATGCCCGAGGTGGACAAGGCCATCCCCATGCCCCTTGGCCACGGTGACTTCAAGCTGGGGGCCCGCCGCCGGCTCGGCAAGCAGCTGGCGGCCGAGGGCTACGATCAGGCCATCATCCAGCCCAACTCCATGAAGTCGGCGCTGATCCCCTGGTTCGCCGGGATCCCGGTGCGCACCGGCTGGAAGGGGGAGCACCGCTTCGGCCTGCTCAACGATCTGCGCAGCAACAAGAAGGCCTTCCCGCTGATGGTGGAGGGCTACCTGGCCCTGGCCTACCCCAAGGCGCAGATGAAGAGCCGGGCCGACATCCCGGCCATCCCCCATCCATCCCTGCACGTGGATCTCGTCAATCAGGACAAGGCGCTGGAGCGGCTCGGACTGGATCGCGCCCGCCCCGTGCTGGTGCTCTGCCCCGGTGCCGAGTTCGGCCCGGCCAAGCGCTGGCCGGAGGGGCACTACGCCGTGGTGGCCCAGAAGCACCTGGACGAAGGCTGGCAGGTGTGGATCTTCGGCTCCGGCAAGGATGTGGAGGTGGCCAACACCATCCGCGACCGGATCAATCCCCTGTCGCGCCCCAACTGCCACGTGCTGGCAGGCAAGACCAGTCTGCACGAGGCGATCGACCTGATGGCGCTGGCCGGTCGGGTCATCGCCAACGACTCCGGCCTGATGCATGTCGCCGCCGCCCTCAACCGGCCGCTGATCGGCGTCTATGGTTCCACTTCGCCGCTCTACACGCCGCCCCTGGCGGATCGGGTGGAAATCGTGCACACCGACATCGAGTGCCGCCCCTGTTTCAAGCGCACCTGCAAGTTCGGTCACCTCAAGTGCCTGATCGAGCTGATGCCGGAGCAGGTCATCGCGGCGGGACAGCGGCTGGAGCGCGGCGAGGCAGCGGATCTGACCATCGCCTTGCAGCCGGTGGATGGATCCGCTACCAAACCCGAAGGAACCTAGCATGATCTACCGGTTGCTCTACAACCTGCTGATCCATCTGGGCTTGCCGTTGGCGTTGCTGGCCCTCTATCGACCCAAAAAGGGCAAGCCGGGCTTCGGGGCGCGCTGGGCCGAGCATCTTGGTCGCTTCCCGGCCAGTGATCGCCTGGGCGAGCCGTCAGCACCACCACTCTGGATCCACGCGGTGAGCGTGGGGGAGACGTTGGCGATCAGCCCCTTCATCCGTGCCCTCAAGGCGGAGCGGCCGGATCTCCCCATCCTGCTCACCACCACCACGCGCACCGGTGCCGAGCAGGCCGAGAAACTGGGGGATCTGGTGATGCATCGCTACGCCCCCCTCGACTACCCCTGGGCGGTGTCGGGTTTCCTCAATACCTTCAAGCCCCGCGCCCTCTGGGTGGTGGAGACGGAGCTGTGGCCGAATTGGCTGGCGGCCTGCGAGGCGCGCCACCTGCCGGTGACCATTCTCAATGCGCGCCTGTCGGAGCGCTCCTGCCAGCGTTATGCCCGTTTCCAGGGAGCCTTCGACGCCCTCAGTCGGCCGCTGAGCCATCTGCTGTGCCAGCATCAGGACGATGGGGACAGGTTCCATCGCCTCGGCATCGGCCGCGAGCGGCTGGCGGTGACCGGCTCCATCAAATTCGACATCCGGCTGGGGGACGAGGTGATCGACCGGGGCCGCGCCCTGCGCCAGCAGCTCGGGCAGGATCGGCCGATCTGGATCGCCGCCAGCACCCATCAGGGGGAGGATGAGCAGGTGCTCGCCGCCTTCGAGCGGGTGCAGCGGGATCATCCGCAGGCCTTGCTCATTCTGGTGCCGCGCCACCCCGAGCGGTTCGAACGGGTGGCCGAGCTGTGCGCCCCCTATGGCTGCGTGCGGCGCAGCCGTCAGCAGGGAGCGCCGCTCAAACCGAGCGACGGCGTCTATCTTGGCGATACCATGGGGGAGTTGCCGCTGATGCTGGCGGCAGCGGATCTGGCCTTTGTCGGCGGCAGCCTGGTGCCCATCGGCGGCCACAATCTGCTGGAGCCGGCGGCGCTCGGCAAGCCCTGCCTGACGGGTCCCGCCTACTTCAACTTCAGCGACATCACCCGCCAGCTGCTGGCTCAGGGTGGCGCCGCCCTGGTGGCGGATAGTGCCGAGCTCGGTGACAGGGTCAGCGCTCTGCTGGCGGACGAGGGCACCCGCCGCGAAATGGGGGAGCAGGCCCGCGCCGTGGTGCTGCGCAATCAGGGGGCCCTGGCCCGCACCCTGTCCCACTGCCTCGCGAGCCTGGAAAGCGACTGACCACGAGGGCCCGGCTTCGATCGGGCTCCGCTTGCTGAGGGGCTGATTCCGGTCGGCCCCGCTTGTCGCGGTGCTCGGGGATGCGGCTGAAAACGCCAGCGACAATCCGGGGGGCTTTCCTTTATGCTCTTCGCTTTCCCCTTGTCACGACGATCCGATGAACCGCGCTCCCCTGCTGCTGATGGTGCTGGTCACCCTGCTGGCCGCCACCGGCTGGCTCTTCTCCAAAGAAGCCATTCGAGAACTGCCCCCCGCCGCCTTTATCGGCAGCCGCTTCCTGCTGGCCGCCCTCTTGCTGCTACCCCTCGCCTGGCTGCGCGAGCCGCCCCCCAGCCGCGCCCAACTGCTGCGTGCCGCCGGCTGCGGTACCCTGCTCGGGGCCAGCCTGTTGTTCTGGGTCACCGCCATCAGCCAGAGCGATGCGCTGGGCAGCGGCGCCTTCATCATGAGCGTGGCGACCCTGATGGCGCCGCTCGCCGCCTGGGCCGCCTTCAAGGCCAGACCCGGTCGCCACTACTGGCTGACCCTGCCGCTGGCCATCGCCGGGCTGCTGCTGCTCTCCAGCAGCACTCACTGGGGCGTCTCTCTCTCCCTGTTCTGGTTTCTGGCGGCGGCCGCTACTCTCGGCATCCAGCTCGCCGTTCACCGCCATTTCGCCCAGTCCATTCCTCCCACCTGGCTCACCTGCGTCCAGCTGGCGATGACGGGTCTGCTCGGCAGCTTGCTCTCCCTGCTCACCGAACAGTGGCCCGCCGACATCGGTCACGGCATCTGGGGCTGGTTCGCCGCCAGCGTCTTGATCGCCACCACCCTGCGATACTGGCTGCTGACCCATGCCCTGAGCCGGATGACCACGGCTCACGCCGCCCTGCTGATGCTGCTCGAACCGGTCTGGACCCTGATCCTGAGCACCCTCTTCTACGACGAGCCGCTGGGGGGCGCCAAGCTGGCCGGTGCCGGCCTGGTGCTCGGCGCCCTAGTGATCTATCAGCTCCCCCTGCTGCTGCGAAGCGCCAGGCTCAAGCAACCCGTCTGACGGCGACAGAGAAGCATGAAAACATCAGGGGCCTGCCATCGCAGGCCCCTGATGGCTGAAGAGGGGGGGGCCGCCAGGACGCTTCACACTGGCAGCAACAAAAAGCCCCCGCATGGCGGGGGCTGATGCATCGAGCGGGAAGGTTACTCGATGTTCTGGATCTGCTCGCGCATCTGCTCGATGAGGACCTTCAGCTCGACGGCGGACTGGGTCACCTCGGCGTTGATGGACTTGGAGCCGAGTGTGTTCGATTCGCGGTTGAACTCCTGCATCATGAAGTCGAGACGGCGGCCGCAGGCGCCCCCCTTCTTCATGATCTTGGTGGTCTCGCCGATGTGCATCTCCAGGCGGTCCAGCTCTTCGGCCACGTCGATCTTCTGGGCCAGCAGCACGATCTCCTGCTCGATGCGGACGGGATCCAGCTCCACCTTGGCATCGCTCAGGCGGTCGGTGAGCTTCTGGCGCTGCCATTCGATGATCTGGGGCAGGTGCTCGCGCACCTTCTTCACTTCCACCTGGATGCCGTCGAGGCGCTGCTCGATCAGTGCCTTGAGGTTGGCTCCTTCGCTGGCGCGGGAGGCGAGGAAGTCGTCCAGGGTGAGGTCGAAACCGCTCATCAGCTCGGTGGCGACCACGTCCATGTCCTGCTCGGCGGCGGCCATGACGCCGGGCCAACGCAGCACATCTACCGGGTTGAGTTGACCCTGGCCCGCCTCTTTCATCACCCAGCTGGCGCTGTCGATGATGAGTTTGGCCAGTTCTTCATTGATGTGGAGCTGGCTGGCGGCAGCCTGGGCAGCCTCGAAACGCAGGTTGCACTCCACCTTGCCGCGTTGCAGCTTGGCACGGAACCGCTCGCGCAGCACAGGCTCCAGGCTGCGCAGCTGCTCCGGCAGCCGGATGTAGGTCTCCAGATAGCGCTGGTTGACCGAACGAATTTCCCAAACGGCTGTGCCCCAGTCGCCCTTGAGTTCCTTGCGGGCGTAGGCGGTCATGCTGTGAATCATTGATTGTTCCGGGCTTGATGAAGTGTGGGGCCAGTATACCCAGCCGGGCTCCCCCCGTCAGCCGCGGCCTCGGTTTTAGCGGCTGATATTTGGGCTGGGATCACTTATACTCCTGCGCCAATTCCGCCAGCCCAGAGGTCAGTTCCATGCCACGTCCCAGCGATCGCAGTGCCGCACAAGTGCGCCCGGTTACCATCACCCGCCACTTCACCAAGCATGCGGAAGGCTCCGTACTGGTGGAATTCGGTAATACCCGGGTGCTGTGCACCGCCAGCGTCGACACCAGCGTGCCGCGCTTCCTGAAGGGCAAGGGGCAGGGCTGGGTCACCGCCGAGTACGGCATGCTGCCGCGCTCCACCCATTCGCGCATGAACCGCGAAGCCGCCGCCGGCAAGCAGAGTGGCCGCACCCTGGAGATCTCCCGTCTGATCGCTCGTTCCCTGCGCGCCGCCGTGGACCTGACCGCCCTGGGTGAGCACTCCATCACCGTGGATTGCGACGTGCTGCAGGCCGATGGCGGCACCCGTACCGCCGCCATCACCGGCGCCTGCGTGGCCCTGGTGGATGCGCTGAACTGGATGGTCGAGAAAGGCATGCTCAAGCAGAGCCCGCTCAAGCAGATGATCGCCGCCGTCTCCGTCGGCATGTTCGAAGGGGAAGCCATCTGCGATCTGGAGTACATCGAAGACTCCGCCGCCGAGACCGACATGAACGTGGTGATGACCGAAGACGGTCGCATCATCGAGGTGCAGGGCACCGCGGAGGCCGAGCCCTTCACTCATGAGGAGCTGCTGGCCATGCTGGCGCTCGCCAAAGATGGTATCGCCGATATCATCGCGCTGCAGAAGCAGTCGCTCTCCTGATTTCTGTTTTGAAAAACGCGGCATTGACCGCGTTTTTTTATACCCCCACACAAGTGAAATACACGCCAAGCAAGGAGCCAGAATGAAAGCCTACCAGCGTCAATTTATCGAGTTCGCCCTGGAGAAGCAGGTCCTCAAATTCGGTGAGTTCACCCTGAAATCCGGCCGCAAGAGCCCCTACTTCTTCAACGCCGGCCTGTTCAACAGCGGTCGCGACCTGGCCCGCCTCGGCCGCTTCTATGCCGCCGCCCTGATGGATGCCGGCATCGAATTCGACGTGCTGTTTGGCCCGGCCTACAAGGGGATCCCCATCGCCTCCGCCACCGCGGTGCAGCTGGTGGAGCAACACGACGTGGATGTGCCCTGGTGCTTCAACCGCAAGGAAGCCAAGGATCACGGCGAGGGTGGCAACCTGGTGGGCAGCCCGCTCAAGGGGCGCATCATGCTGGTGGACGACGTCATAACCGCCGGTACCGCCATTCGGGAATCCATGGACTTGATCCAGGCCAACGGTGCCTCCCTGGCCGGGGTGCTGATCGCGCTGGATCGCCAGGAGAAAGGCAAAGGAGAGCTCTCCGCCATCCAGGAGGTGGAACGCGACTACGGTGCCCACATCATCGCCATCATCCAGATGGCCGATCTGATCCAGTATCTGGAAGAGCAGCAGGCAGAGCGCCCCGAACTGGCCGAGCAGCTGGCGGCCATGAAGGCCTATCGCGCCCAGTACGGGATCTGACGACCTGTAGCCCCCGCGCTTTGTCCGGTTCAAGCGAAGATCGGCATGGCATGACAGAAGCGAAAAAGACGGCGCCAACAGGCGCCGTCTTTTATTTGCACAAAAAGTGGGACAGGTGCTTGAGCTTACCCTTACAGTAAAGGTTAATGTTTGTGGGTCAGCTTTGAGGAGCATCGTTATGACCATGCACATTCAACTTCCCATCAGCGGCATGAGCTGCGCCAACTGCGCCAGCCGGATCACCGCCGCCCTCAACAAACTCGACGGGGTCGAAGCCACCGTCAACTTCGCATTGGAGCAGGCGGCCATCGAGCTGAGCCAGGCTACCCAGTTGCCGGCGGTGCTGGAGAGCATCAAGGCACAAGGTTACGACTACGGCGAAGAGACGTTGCTGTTTCAAATTACCGGCATGACCTGCGCCGGTTGTTCGGCTCGACTCAGCAAGATGCTGAGTGCACTGCCGGGTGTCATCGCCGCGGACGTCAACTTTTCCCTCGAGCAGGCCCGTATTACCCTGGTGCCTGGCGTCCAGACGCCGGCCTCGTTGCGCGAGCAGATCGAAGGGCTGGGCTTCGGTGCCCAGCTGGCACAGGGCAGTGCCAGTGCCCGCCGTCAACAGTTGCTGGCCCGGGAAGAGCAAGAGTCTGCCGCCGCCCACCATGCGCTGATCCAGGTCAGCGTTTCGGCTCTGCTCACTCTGCCGCTGCTGGTGGGGATGCTCGCCATGGCCGGGCTGCTGCCCTGGCATCTGCCCGCCTGGCTGGAGCTGGTGCTCGCCACCCCGGTGCAGTTCTGGATCGGGGCTCGCTTCTATCGCGGTGCCTGGCTCGCCATCAAGAACCGCTCCGCCAACATGGACGTGCTGGTGGCGACCGGCACCAGCGCCGCCTATTTCTACAGCCTCTATCTGCTGGCGACTCTGGGCATGGCCGCCAGCGGCAAGCTCTACTTCGAGGCGAGCGCCATCATCATCACCCTGATCTCCCTCGGCAAACTGCTGGAGGCCAGGGCCAGACGCAGCACCCAGTCCGCCATTCGCGAGCTGATGGCCCTGCGCCCGGAGAGTGCCACCGTCTGGCGCGCCGGGAAGTGGCAGAGCCTGGCCGTCGACGAGGTATTGCGTGGCGACAGGCTGCGAGTACTGGTGGGGGAACGGGTGCCGGTGGATGGCAAGATCACCAGCGGTGAGAGCGAACTGGATGAATCCATCCTCACCGGTGAGAGTCTGCCGGTGCTGCGCACCCTGGGGGACAACGTGCTGGGGGGCGCCATCAACCGCTCCGGCGTGCTGGAGATCGAAGCCACGACTGTGGGGGAGGATTCCAGCCTCAGCAAGATCATCGCCCTGGTGGAGAATGCCCAGATGGGCAAGGCTCCGTTGCAACAGCTGGTGGACAGGGTCTCCGCCGTGTTCGTGCCGGTGGTGATGGTGAGCGCCCTGTTTACCCTGCTGGTGTGGTACGCCCTCACCAACGATTTTGGTCAGGCGCTGCTGGCGGCGGTGGCCGTGCTGGTCATCGCCTGTCCCTGTGCCCTGGGGCTGGCCACGCCGGCCGCCATCGTCACCGGTACCGGGGTGGCGGCGCGCCACGGCATTCTGATCAAGGACGTGGATACCCTGCAGAAGGCACATGCCATCAAGGCGCTGATCTTCGATAAGACAGGTACTCTCACCCAGGGCAAACCTGTGCTGGCGAGCTGGAGTGGCAACGATGAGCAGCTGCGTCTGGCTGCCGCCCTGCAACAGGCGAGCGAACACCCGCTGGCGCTGGCCATGCGGGAGGCGGTAAGCGGTACTGAACTGCCCCAGCCGGAAGCCGTGGAGGTGCGGGTCGGTGCCGGCATCCTCGGCAAGGTCGCGGGTCACCAGGTGGCCATCGGCAATCCCTCCCTGCTGGCCGGGCTTGGCATCGCCCAGCCTGTGCAAGAGGCGCTGGATGCGGATAATGACGGGGCGACCCGGGTCTGGGTCGCCATCGACGGGGTGGCGGTCGGCATCGCCGCCCTGGCGGATACCCTGAGGCCCGAGAGCCCGGACGCCATCGCTACCCTGCGCCAGCGTGGCATCGCCAGCTGGCTGGTGAGCGGCGACGCGCCGGCGCCGGTGGCCCATATCGCCGCCAAGCTGGGACTGGATGGCGCCTTCGACTCCGTGCTGCCTGCTGGCAAGGTGGAGAAGGTCGAGGCCCTGCGCAGCCAGGTCAGCGGTCTGGTGGCCATGGTGGGGGACGGGGTGAACGACGCCCCGGCCCTGGCGGCGGCCGACGTGGGGATCGCCATGGGTTCAGGTTCCGATGTGGCGATGGAGACGGCTTCCATCACCCTCATGCGCTCTGACCCACGGCTGGTGGCGGATGCCATCGACATCTCGGCAGCCACCTGGCGCACCATACAGCAGAACCTGTTCTGGGCCTTCGTGTTCAACATCATCGGCATTCCGCTGGCGGCGCTGGGCTATCTAAGCCCTGAGCTGGCCGGTGCGGCCATGGCGCTCAGCAGCATCACAGTGCTCAGCAACTCTCTGTTATTGAAACGCTGGCAGCCCAAGGCGGGTTCCCATGTCAGCAATCATTCGCACGTTTAAGGAGGCACGCATGAACATCAGCAAGGTTGCCAAGGCGACGGGCCTGACCGCCAAGACCATCCGCTACTACGAGAGCATCGGCCTCATCTCGGCGCCGGTACGCAGCGACAACGGCTACCGCAGTTACAGCGACGGGGCATTGCGGGAGCTGCGCTTCGTCAAGCGGGCGCGGGAGACCGGTTTCAACCTGGAGGAGTGCCAGGAGTTGCTGGCGCTCTATCGGGATGAGCACAGGACCAGTGCCCAGGTCAAAAAGCTGGCCCAAGAGAAGATCGTCGATCTGCGCACCCGCATTGCCGGCCTGCAGGCCATGCTGGCCTCACTCGAGGAGGTAGTGGGTTGCTGTCACGGGGATGCGAGCCCGGAATGCCCCATTCTCGACGAGCTGGAACGGGGCTGAGGCGAGCAGGCGGTGCAGTGAGATTCATATTGACCCGCCTACCAAGCTGAGTCGCAGCTTAATAGCGGCCGATTGATTGTTGGCACGGAAGGGGCGGTGGTAGACTGGTCGGCTAATGTACAGGGAGCAAGCCGTTGACCCAGAGCGTCACACGTCAGGTGCAGCAGGCCATCATGGGTCAGCTCTATGCCAATGCCTTATTCAGTCTGCCTTGTCTGGCGCTGCTGGCGGTTGGCTGGAGCCTGCTGTTCCATGATTATCTACCGGCCGAAGAGGCACTGGGGTGGCTGGGGCTGGTCTGCCTGTTGCTGCTGGGACGCTGGTGGCACCTGTGCTGGCGACGCCCCAACCTGATCCACCTGCCCTTGCCGGTACTGGAACGGGAGCTGTTCATCGGGGCCACCATCACCTCCATCATCTGGGCGCTCGGGGTGCTGCTCTACATGGACAAGCTGCCCGATACCTATCGCGCCGCCATGCTGATGCTCTCCAGCCTGATCCTCACCGGCAGTGCCATCATGCTGTTTGGCAGTCGCCGCACTCTCTATGGGGCCGTGCTGCCGCTGGGATTCGCCATGTTGTTCGAGCTGAGTGTCGGCAACGAGCAGGAGCGCATCGTCTCCTGTCTGCTGGCGGGTTATCTGTTCGTGTTTCTGCCGACGCTGCTGCGTCGCCTGCGGCGGGATCAGGCCGCCTCCCTCTATCATCGTTTCTCCAACGCGGATCTGGTGGCCGAGCTCAAGGCGGTCTCCGAGCATCTCAGGCTCACCTCCAGGCTGGATGGCTTGACCGGCATCGCCAACCGGGCTCACCTGGATGACAGCCTGGCCCGGGCGTGGCGCCGTTGCCACCGGGCGAGGGCGCCCCTCTCCCTGGTGCTGGTAGACGTGGATTACTTCAAGCAGTTCAACGATCACTACGGCCATCAGCTGGGAGATGAGTGTCTGCAGCAGGTAGGGGGGCTGCTGGCGGAAGTATTGAGGCGGGAGGATGATCTGGCGGCTCGTTACGGCGGTGAGGAGTTTGCTCTGCTGTTGCCTTGTACCAGCCAGCAGGGGGCGATCCAGATCGCCGAGCAGGTGCGCGCCGCCCTGCGTGCCCAGGGGATCCCCCATCAGAAGTCGCTGGTTTCCGGTCGGGTCAGCTGTAGCTTCGGGGTGGCGACCCTGGTGCCGGATCAGAGCCTTTCCATGGCCGAACTGGTCCAAAAAGCGGATGCGGCCCTCTATCAGGCCAAGCATAATGGACGGGATCGTATCGAAGTAGCCTTGATGGGTAAGGTTGCCTGAGTTTCACAAGACAGATTTAAAGAGGTCGTCTATGCAATGTCATCGTATCGAAGAGCTGCTGGAGCTGCTGCAACCCGCCTGGATCAAGGATCAGGATCTGAGTCTGGTACAGTTCATCGCCAAGTTGGCGGCGGAGGCCGGTTATGACGGCGTCCTGTCCGAGCTGACCGACGACATGCTGATCTACCACCTCAAGATGCGCGAGTCTGACAAGCAGGCGATGATCCCGGGGCTCGCCAAGGATCAGGTACCCGACTTCAAGGAAGCCTTGCTCAAGGCCCGCGGCATCAAGTAAAGCCTGCCCCTGCCGGAACGTTAGGTGGTTTTCAAAAGAGACCATCAATAAGGTCCATCAGTCAACTGACGATGGGCCTTTTTTGTTATCTGAAATTGCGACGGGACTCGAACTATAGATACATTTAACCCACACAATTAGCAGGTTGTTTAAGATATAATCGGCTTCATAACAAGATAAGTGGAGCGATGTGTTGCAATGGCCGACAAGGACAAGATCGATACCAAGGATGTCTCCGGCGATGTCACCGGGACCTTCAATCCCCACACGTTCAAGGCCGGTGATGACAGGTTCAACCCCGGCAACCGCATCTATGTGAGATCCCAGACCGGCTACTGGCAGCGCGTGCGCAAGGCCATGGGCTGGTTCTTCGTCGTTTTCTTCGTCGCCCTTCCCTGGTTGCGCTATGACGGTCGTCAGGCCGTGCTGTTCGACCTGGAGCACCAGCAGTTCCACATCTTCGGTGCCACCATCTGGCCGCAGGATCTGACCCTGCTGGCCTGGGTATTCATGATCGCCGCCTTCGGCCTCTTCTTCGTCACGACCTTCCTCGGGCGGGTCTGGTGTGGCTATCTCTGCCCGCAGACGGTGTGGACCTTCATGTTCATCTGGTTCGAAGAGAAATTGGAAGGCTCGGCCAACAAACGCCGCAAGCTGGATGCCGCCCCCTGGAGCGGCGAGAAGCTGGCTCGCAAGGGGGCCAAGCACCTGGCCTGGATCCTGCTGTCCCTCGGCACCGGCCTCACCTTCGTCGCCTACTTCCAGGATGTGTACCGGTTGGTGCCAGAGTTCTTCACCCTGGCAGCGGGTGGCTGGGTCATTTTCTGGGTGCTGTTCTTCGCCGCCTGCACCTATGGCAACGCGGGCTGGATGCGGGCCATCATGTGCATCCACATGTGCCCCTATGCCCGTTTCCAGTCCGCCATGTTCGACAAGGACACCTACATCGTCGGTTATGACACCAAGCGTGGCGAGGCACGGGGCCCTCGCGGTCGCAAGGCGGATCCCAAGGCGCTGGGGCTGGGGGACTGCATCGACTGCGATCTGTGCGTCCAGGTCTGCCCGACCGGCATCGACATCCGCGACGGCCTGCAGTACGAGTGCATCAACTGTGGCGCCTGCGTCGATGCCTGCGATCAGACCATGGACCGGATGGGCTACCCCAAGGGGCTCATCAGCTACACCACAGAGCACAAGCTGGCCCACAACCAGACCAAGGTGGCGCGGCCCAAGCTGCTCGGCTATGGCCTGGTGATGGTGATCATGCTGGGCGTCTTCGTCTACAACGCCATGTCCATCATGCCCATGGGGCTCGACATATTGCGGGATCGCAACCAGCTGTTCCGGGAGAACAGCGAGGGGCTCATCGAGAACACCTACACCCTCAAGATCCTCAACAAGACGCTGCAATCCCAGCGCTATCAACTGGATGTGGAAGGGCTGCCCGAATATGAGTGGTTCGGCCCGCGGGAGGTCACCCTCAAACCGGGCGAGATCTACACCCTGCCGGTGAGTCTGGCGGTGGATCCCTTCAACCTGAAGCGGCCCACCCTGGACATCCAGTTCGTGCTCACCCGAGAGGGGGCGGCGCCGGACGATCGCAAGGGCCACCTGCGCCAGGCCAGCAAGTTCATCGGCCGGCTATGATGCCGGGTCCGGGGCAGGCTGACATCTGATGGGAGCAAGGGTGGCCGATTAGGCCCACCCTTGTGATGAGTGGTGATAGTATGGGGCGCAACAGCGCCCCTTTCTCATGGTGGATGACATGCGTTTCAACTATTCCGATCTCAATCCCGACCTCATCATGGATGCCATCGATCTCAGCGGCCTGCGCATCGATTCCGGCCTCATCGAGCTCAACAGCTACGAGAACCGGGTTTACCAGTTTCAGGATGAGGATCGCCGCCGCTACGTGGTGAAGTTCTACCGTCCCGGTCGCTGGGACAGGGCCCAGATCCTGGAGGAGCACGGCTTCGCCGCCTGTCTCAACGACGAGGAGATCCCGGTGGCGGCGCCGCTCGCCTTCGCCGGTGAGACCCTGCTGGAGCATCAGGGCTACGCCTTTGCCATCTGGCAGAGCGTCGGTGGTCGCCAGTTCGAGGTGGACAACCTGGATCAGCTGGAGTGGGTGGGTCGCTATCTCGGCCGTATTCACCGGATCGGGGCCAGCCGTCCCTTCCACCACAGGGTCAGGCTGGATGTAGAAACCATGCTGCACGAACCGCGCCAGCTGCTGGCCGCCGGAGAGTGGGTGCCGAGCGGACTGGCCAAGCAGTTCTACGGGGTGCTGGACGAGCTGATCCACCATGTGTGTGACGCCATGACCCTGGAGGTGGCCCAGATCTCCCTGCACGGGGATTGCCACCCCGGCAACATCCTGTGGCGCGACGGCCCCCTGTTCGTGGATCTCGATGACTGCCGCACCGGCCCCGCCGTTCAGGATCTGTGGATGCTGCTCTCCGGGGATCGCAACGAGCAGCAGATCCAGCTCGATACCCTGCTGGCGGGCTATGAGGAGTTCATGGAGTTCGACTCGCGGGAGCTGGCGCTGATAGAGCCCCTGCGCGCCATGCGCATCGTTCACTACATGGCCTGGCTTGCGCGGCGCTGGGAAGATCCGGCCTTTCCTCGTCACTTCCCCTGGTTCAACAGCGATCACTACTGGCGCCAGCAGATAGCGACCCTGCACGATCAGCTAGAAGCTCTGAAGGCTCCGCCCCTCAGCCTGATGCCGAACTGGTAAGGGGTGGGGGCTTTTCCTGCGGGCGGGGAGGAGCACTCCGCCATCGCGCCTTTGCCATTGACGGCGAAGGGGTGACGCAATAGGCTTGGACTGCTTCGGTTCGCCGGGCGTGCCTCACTGTGATCCCTTAACAGGAAACGTCATGAAAAAAGTACTATTTTTCCTCGCTGCCATGCTGATGATCCCCATGGTTCACGCCGCCCCGCAATTCAAGGAAGGCGTCAACTATGACGTGGTGACCCAGACTGGCAGCGCTCAGCCAGAAGTGCTGGAGTTCTTCTCCTACTTCTGCCCGCACTGCGCCAAGTTTGAACCAATCGCCGAAGATCTGGCCAAGAGCCTGCCGGAAGGCGTGCCGATGAAGAAAAGCCCGGTGGCTTTCCTCGGCCGCGAGATGGGCCCGGAGATGCAGCGTGCCTACGCGGTTGCCAACTTGCTAAACGTTGAAGGCAAGCTGACCCCGGCCATCTTCGACAAGATCCACGTCCAGCGTCAGATCCCGCAGAGCCGTGCCGATGTGAAACAGATCTTCGTGGACAACGGTGTCGCGGCCGAGGAGTTTGACGGCGCCGTCGACAGCTTTGCCGTTTCCGGCATGGTTTCCCAGTTCGATCGCAACACCGAGACCTACAACGTGCGCGGTGTGCCGGCCTTCCTGGTCAACGGCAAGTACATGGTGAAGATTGAATCCATCACTTCCCAGGAACAGTTCAACCAGCTAGTGAAGTTCCTGCTGGCCAAGAAAGACTGACCCAGGCTGAATCCATGAAAAAAGCCCGCCGGTGCGAACCGGCGGGCTTTTTGTTTGATGGCGCATCGCCATCCGGAGGCTCAGATCTGGCAGTCGCGCGGGGAGCTGGCCCGCGGCAGGCGGGTGCGGCGGCTGATGGCCTCCGCCAGCCAGACCAGCAGCAATATGGCCAGCAGCAGGGTGGCGGCCTGGTCGTAGCGGAACAGGCTCAGGGAGACATAGAGCTGCTGCCCAAGGCCGCCGGCGCCCACTACCCCCAAGATGGTGGCGGCCCTCAGGTTCATTTCGCCGCGATAGAGGCTGTAGGCCAGCCACTGGCGTGCGACCAGGGGGAAGAGCCCGTACCAGAAGCTGGCGATCCGCCCGGCTCCGGCCAGTTGCAGGGCGAGCCGGGGGGCTTGCTCGGCATTTTCCAGGGTTTCCACGAACAACCTGGCCAGCACGCCCGTGGTGTGCAGGGTGAGCGCCAGTATGCCCGCCACCGGGCCGAGCCCGACGGCGATGACCAGGATGCTGGCAAAGATAAGCTCGGGCACGGAGCGCAGCAGGTTGAACAACAGCCGCAGCGGCCAGCAGTGGCGAGCCAGCACCGCCAGAGGCAGTGCCAGCAAGGCGCTGAACAGGGTACTCAGAACGGCCATCTGCACCGTATCGAGCAGGCCACCAGCGACCAGGCGCAGGAAGGGCCAGGACCAGTCCGGGGTGAAAAACTCAGCGATGAACTGCCCAAGCCCGGTGGAGGAGAAACTCAGCATGCGCCAGTCCAGCAGCCCCAGCGCCATGACGCCGGCCAGCCCCAGGCAGGTCAGCAGCAACAGACCGGGGAAGCGGCTCTGCCGCAGCCAGGCGCTGAGGCCGTCGGCCAAAGTGACCAGCAGGATGAAGGCCAGCAGCAGGGTCGCCACTTCCGGACCTGCGAACATGCGCAAGGATAGCTCGAGCTGCTGGCCGAGCCCGCCTGCGCCGACGAACCCCATGATGACGGAGGCGCGCAGGGCGCACTCCCAGCGATAGACGGTGTAGGAGAGCAGCTCTTGACGTACCGCGGGCAGCACGCCGTACCAGAGCGCCTGCAGGCGGCCGCTGCCGCTGAGCAGCAAGGCTCTGGCCGGTTGCAGGGCGCCGTTCTCCATGATCTCGTTGTAGACCTTGGCCAGCATGCCGCCATAGCTGACGGCGATGGCCAGGATGGCCGCCAGCGGCCCCAGGCCGGACAGGCGCACGAACAGCAGTGCCCAGATGAGCTCAGGCAGGCTGCGCAGCAGGATAGCGACCAGGCGTGAGAATGCACGCAAGGCCGTGCGCAGCGGGCTGGGTATCGGGCCCAATTCTGCCAGCGACAGGGCACGGGAGCCCAGCAGGGCGAATGGAATGCCGAGCAGCAGGGCGCCAAAGAGTCCGAGGGTGGCCACGGCCAGGCTCTCCAGGGCGGCCCTCAGAGTCAGCAGGAGGAAGTCTGCATCCAGCCGGGGGGGCCAGCTGGTGGCGAGGAAGTTGCCCATCTGCCGCCAGCTCTGGCCATCGAACAGGCCGATCCAGCCCTGGCCTTGCTGCCAGAGACTGAGCCCGACCAGTGTCAGCAACCAGGGCAGGGGGTGACGCCAGCGGCTCAGCGCAGGCATGCACTCGCCTCGTCGTCACCGGCGTAGAGGGCGGTCAGCATGGTCTGGTTGACCTCGCTGGCGGGGCAGTCGAACTGGATGCGGCCCTGGCGCAGGCCGATGATGCGGGGGAACAGGCCGAGGGCCAGCTCGACTGCATGCAGGTTTGCAATCAGGGTGCTGCCCCGGGCACCGGCTTGGTGCAGCAGGGCCTCCAGACTGCTCCTGGCGAGCACGGGATCGAGGGCAGACACGGGTTCGTCCGCCAGGATCAAGTCCGGCTGCTGATAGAGCACCCGGGCGATGCCGACCCGTTGCAACTGGCCGCCGGAGAGTTCGCCGCAACGTTGTTGCCCCTTGTCGGCCAGACCCAGGCGCTGGAGTTCGGCCAGGACTCCGGCGGGATCACAGGGACGCAGCAGCGAGCAGAGCGCCCGGCCGAGGGACCACTGGCCGAGCCGGCCCGCCAGCACCGCCGTCATGACGGATTGGGCGGCGGGGAGTGGCGGCTGTTGCCAGACCATGCCGATCCGGCTGCGCAAGCGCTGGCGGGCACCGGTGGAGAGGGCCCAGGGATCCTGGCCCCACAGCGTCAACCTTCCCTGGGCCCGCAGTTCGGTGCCGATGAGTCGCAGCAGGCTGGTCTTGCCGGCCCCGCTCGGCCCTATGATGGCGACCGTCTCTCCCGCCTCGACATGCAGATCCAGCGGGTGCAGGATGCGGCTCTGGCCGAGCGTCAGTCCGGCGCCGGCCAGCGTCACGGCGGTCACTTCAGCAGACCGGCCTGGGTGGCAGCCGCTTCGATGCCCTGATAGTTCTCGGGTTTGGTCTCGATGAAACGGCTGGCCCGCTGCAGCTTGAGGATCTCGGCCTGGGCCGGGATGGCCGGGTCCAGGCTGAGGAAGGCTTGCTTGAGCTGAGCCTGCAGCGCCGGATCCAGATCGCCGCGCACCGTCCAGTTGTAGTCAAAGTAGGTCGGCGTGGTCCAGATCACCTTGACCTTGCTGGTATCGACCTTGCCCTCTTCGACCAGTTTCTCCCAGACCGAGGCGTTGAGCACACCGGCCGGCACCTTTCCGGAGGCGACCCAGGCGACGGTGGCGTCGTGGGCACCGGAGTAGGCGACATGGGTGAAGTCACGGTCCGGATTGATGCCCTGTTCGGCCAGGAAGTGGCGCGGCATCAGGTGACCCGAGGTGGAGGAGGGGGAGCCGAAGGCGAAGTCATGACCCTTGGTGTCGGCCAGGGTCTGGATGCCGCTGCCTGCATTGGCGATGAACTTGGAGGTGAACTGGGCATCCTCCTGACGCTGCACCAGGGGAACCACCTTGTCGGCCCGGCGGTGTGCCTGCACATAGGTGAAGCCCCCCAGCCAGGCCATGTCCAGCTTGCCGGCGGCCAGTGCCTCGACCACGGCGGCGTAGTCATTGACCGGCACGAACACGACCTCGCGGCCAGTCTTCTCGGCCAGGTACTCCCCGAGAGGGGCGAATTTGCGCTGCAATTCGGTGGGGGCCTCATCGGGAATGGCGGAGACGCGAAGCGGCTCGGCGGCCAGGGCCGCCTGACTGCCCAGCAGGCTGGCAAACAGGGTGGTGAGGGCAACAATCCAGTGACGGCGCATGAACAAATCCTTCTGCAAAGGGGACAAGAGAAAGGCCCGACATGCTGTCGGGCCTGGGATGGGGGTTATGGTAGGGGGCTGTCGGCCCGATGCGCAAGCGGCGGGCCGCAAAATTGCTCAGACCCCGATGT
Source organism: Aeromonas veronii (assembly GCF_040215105.1). Classification (NCBI taxonomy): domain Bacteria; kingdom Pseudomonadati; phylum Pseudomonadota; class Gammaproteobacteria; order Aeromonadales; family Aeromonadaceae; genus Aeromonas; species Aeromonas veronii. The sequence goes on along the minus strand of NZ_CP157875.1, from coordinate 4,434,802 downwards.
GGAAGGCCTGCTTGAGGTTGCGGATGAAGTCCGCATCCCGGCACAGGGTCTTGCCCGGGCTGTCGGAGATCTTGGCGACCGGGCCGCCGTTGCACTCCATCAGCTTGAACACGATGTTCATGGGGCTGACGCCGGGCAGATCGCAGGTGAGCTTGGTGCCGATGCCGAAGCTGGTGTTGATGCGGCCGCGGAAGTGGCGCAGCAGCTCCACGGCTTTGTCCAGATTGAGGCCGTCGGAGAACACCAGCGTCTTCTCGGTGGGATCGATGCCGAGGCGCTGGTAGTGGCTGATGGCCTTTTCCCCCCACACCACGGGGTCGCCGGAGTCGTGGCGCAGCCCCTGATAGCGGCTGGCCAGCTCGAAGTCGAAGTCCCGCAGGAAGGCATCCATGGTGATGCAGTCGGTCAGGGCGATGCCGAGGTGGTTGGTGAATTCGTCGAGCCAGCTGGTGAGGGCGGCGCGCTGGCTGTGCTCCAGCGGGAAACCGAGCTGCTGATGGGCCTGGAACCACTCGTGGGCCTGGGTGCCCACCGCGGGCAGGTTGTACTTCTGGGCCAGCTGGTAGTTGCTGGTGCCGCGAAACGCCGGCAGGCGCTCCTTGAGGCGGCCCACCACGGCATCCTGCACGGCGTGGGAGAAGCGGCGACGGGTGCCAAAGTCGATGAGGTTGAACTCCTGCATCTCCTCGGGGCTCAGGTCCCGCTCCAGCTTGTCGATCTTCTGATCCAGCCGGGTGAGGGCCTGGCTCACCCCGAACTGGGGATAGCGGAAGCGGTTGCGCATCTCGCTGATGATGGCGAGGACGGGGATCTCCCACAGGATAACGTCCTGCCAGGAGCCTTCTACGCGAACGTTGATGCGGCCATCTTGCTCGAACACCCGCAATAATGATGCATCCAGCGGCTTGCGGCGCAGGTGATCCAGGTAATCGGCGGTGAAGAAGGGGCGCTCGGCGAGGAAGTTGAGTTCCGGCCTGGTCAGTCGCAATGAGCCGGCCAGGTGCAGTTGCTCTTCGATCTCCCCCATCATGGGGAGCAAGTCTTCTTCGTTGCGGCTGTGGAATTCGGCCACCACCTCGGCATCGGGATAACGATGGAACACCGCCTGCTGCATGTGCAGCTTGTAGGCATCGGTGTCGAGCAGACTGTTGAGGATGGGAGGCATATCAGGCTCCTCGCAGGCGGGAGCGAACGGCATCGTTCCCCTGCTGCATGGGTAGCTCACGGGCGTCGGTGTCGACGAGACGGGTGAGGATGGGAGACATATCAGGCATCCAGCAGCTGTTGTACATCGGTCAGGGTCTGGGCCAGTTCGGCGCCAGCCTCAGTCATCTGGGTGCGGGCCTGGGCTATCGTCTCGGGGGCGATGCCGCGACAGGCATCGAGGTGAACGATGACCCTGAAACCGGCCCGGCGCAGTTGCAACACGCTGGTCTTGACGCAGTAATCGGTGGCCAGACCGCCCACCAGCAGGGTATCGACGCCGCGCGCCTGCAGGAATTCGATGAGCCCGGTGCTGCGACGCTCCGCCAGATCGTGGAAGCAGGCACCGTAGGGATGCAGATCCGGCTCGACCCCCTTCCAGACGAAGAAGTCGTAGTCGATGGGGGCGGGCAGGCCCTCCAGCAGTTCGAAGCCCGGGGTGCCCGGCACGCAGTGGGCCGGCCAGGTGAGATCGGCGTTGGGCAGATCCAGGGGCAGCAACATGCTGGCGGGGTCGGTCACGACCCAGGCCGCATTGCGGGGATGGGCATCCTTGCTGCCGACTCTCAGGCTGGCGAGGGCCGCCTGGGCGTTGAGCGCAGCCACGATCTCATCCCCGCCCGCGACGGGCAGTTCGTTCGGGCAGAGGGGGGTGAAGCCCTTCTGCGCATCAATATCCAGGCTGGCGACGATTCCCATGGGTGGCTCCTGCACATAATATTCTTGTGATATTATCTACCAAACATTATTAGAAGGCGAGCAGGTCGACCGAGATGCCGAGAATGAGTCTTGATATGGTGGTGCTGCGGCTGAACGATGAGCGGTTGGAACTGCTCCTCGAGACCCGCGATCGCCCCCCCTTTGCCCAATGCTGGCAACTGCCGGCCTTGCGCATCGACGAGACCCGTGACCGGGATCTGGATGCCGCTCTCCACCGTCTGCTGACGGAGTGGGGGCTGGGGCTCTGCTACAGCGAGCAGGTCTGCACCCTCGGCAATCTGGAGCGGGATCCCCGTGGCTGGTCCACCACCCTGGTTTATCTGTGCCTGGTGGAGCCCGAGGTGGAAGTGGTGCGTGGTCGCTGGCACCCGCTCTCTGCCCTGCCGGGGCTGGGTCTCGCCTTCGACCATGTCCAGCTCATCGCCAAGGGGGTGGAGCGACTGCGGATCAAGAGCCGCTACAGCACCCTGCCGCTGCAACTGCTGGGGAGCGAGTTCACCCTCTCCGAGGTGCAGCGTGCCTTCGAAATCATCCTGCAGACGCCCATGAACACGGCGGCCTTTCGCAAGCGGATCCACCGGGCCGACGTGCTGGTGGATACCGGCCGCAAGCGCACCGGCAAGCAACGCCCCGCCATCCTCTACCGGCTGGAGAATCCTTGCTGCGTGATGTTCGATCAGGTGATGCACGGAGCGGAAGCATGAGTGAAGCCGGAGTGCAGAAAGTGCAGAAAGTGCTGGTGAGTGCCTGCCTGCTGGGGCAGCCGGTGCGTTACGACGGCCAGAGCAAGGGGATCCTCAGCGACTGGTTGACGGCCCTGGGGGCCGAGGGGCGAGTGCTGTCGTTTTGCCCCGAGGTGGCGGGCGGCCTGCCGACCCCGCGTCCTCCTGCCGAGCGGCAGGGAGAGCGGGTGGTGACCGCGAGCGGGCTGGATGTGACGGCCGAGTTCGATGCAGGCGCCGAGCTCGCGCTGCGGCTCTGCCAGGCCCAGGGCATTCGCTTCGCCCTGCTCAAAGAGGGGAGCCCCTCCTGCGGCAGTGGCCGCATCTACAACGGCCGCTTCGAGGGCATTTCCGTGACGGGGGAGGGCAAGACCACGGCCCTGCTGCGCCGCCACGGGATCCGGGTTTTCAGTGAGGATCAACTGCCCGAGTTGGCCTCTGCGCTCTTGTCTGACGCCGCCTCGATGACGGGAACCGGTTCGGCCTGAGCCGCCTCTGCCCCCTGCCACTGGGCCAGCACCTGATCTTTTTCCTGCCAGCGCTGATTCAGCCATTGCTGGAAGCCACGCTTGAACTGCTTGTCGTTGAAGTAATCCCCCACCAGCTCCTCGTCCACCGGCAGCTCCTCGATGCGCACCCGGATACGCTTCATCCGGCCCATCAGGAAGTCCTTGAACGGCGTCTCCATGTTGTCCGGGTAGCTGATGGTGACATTGATCAGGCTGTCGAACTGATCCCCCATGGCCGCCAGCGTGAAGGCAAGCCCCGCCGCCTTGGGGGGCATCAGGTGGTGGTAGGGGGAGCGCGCCGCATCCCGCTTGGGTTCGGTAAAGCGGGTTCCCTCCACGAAGTTGATGACGGTGGTGGGAATATGGCGGAATTTTTCACAGGCGCTGCGGGTTGTCTCGATATCTTTTCCTCTCAAATGAGGATTTTTCAGCAGGAATGACCGTGAATAGCGGCGCATGAAGGGCATGTCCAGCCCCCAGCAGGCGAGCCCCAGCAGCGGTATGTAGATGAGCTCGTGCTTCATGAAGAACTTGGGCACCGGCAGCCTGTCCCGGAACAGGTGGCCCAGCACCACGATGTCGGTCCAGCTCATGTGGTTGCTGACGATGAGATACCAGCCATCCTTGCGCAGGTGGGTGTCGTCCTCCACCTGCCACTCGATGCGGGTGGTGAGGCGGATCACCAGGGCGTTGCAGGCCAGCCACAGACGCATGAAGCGGTTGTTGAGGCGGCTGCAGGCGCGGCCGAAGGCCGGGATGGGCAGCAGCAGCTTCGCCAGGGAGACCAGCAGGATCAGGCTGGCGCACAGGGCGGTGAAGAGGATGGTCAGGCCGGCGCTGATGAGCAGCACCAGCGGGCCGGGGAGCAGGCTTAGCATGGCGTCCTTGAGGGCGTCTCGTTCGCCAGCAGCTGGTTCAGGGTCTGATCCTTCTCGTGCCAGATCCCGTTCAACCACTGCTGAAACTCTTGTTGGAACTCGGGGTCATTGAAGTAATCCCCCACCAGATTGCGTTCGATCGGCAAGAAGCGGACCCGAACCTTGACCTCCCTGACTCGACCGCACATGAAATCCCAGTAACTGGGGACGCCGCCCGGGTAGGCGATGGTGACATCCACCAGCTTGTGCAGCTGATCCCCCATGGCGGCCAGGGTAAAGGCGACGCCGCCAGCCCTCGGGTGCAACAGATGACGGTAGGGGGCGGCCTGCTTGTCATGCTTGCGGGGGGTGAAGCGGGTGCCCTCCACGAAGTTCATCACACTCACCGGAATGTGGCGGAACTTGGCACAGGCCTTGCGGGTTGTCTCTATGTCTTTTCCCTTCAGATGGGGGTGCTTTTCCAGAAATTTACGGGAATAACGCCGCATGAAGGGAAAATCCAGCGCCCACCATGCCAGACCGAGAAAAGGTACCCAAATCAGTTCTTTCTTGAGGAAAAACTTCAGGAAGGGGATTTTTTGATTAAAAATCCGCTGCAATACCAGTATGTCGACCCAGGATTGATGGTTGGCGATGACCATATACCACTCATTCCGGCTCCCTTTGTCCACTCCGACCACCTCAAAAGGGGTTCGGATGATGACTTTCTGGATCAGATTGTTGAAACCTATCCAGCAGCTGGCGCTGCCGTCCAGCAGTGCATTGCACAGGGTGCGCCACCCCTTGAGCGGCAGCAGCAGCTTGAGCAGACCGAGCAGCAGGATGGGGACAAACCAGAACAGGGTGTTGAGGAAATAGAGCAGGGTCGAGAGGCTGCCGCGCAGCCCCTCAATCAGCTTGTTGGCCATGAGTCGGGTCCGTTTCTTGTCGGTGGAAGACCAGCAAGTGGTCAGATCTGTGCCCATATTATCAGCCGTCGACCTGTTAAACCATGGAGAGGCACCTCCCGAACGGAGCCCTCGTCGCCGTCTCCTGCCTGGTTCAGCCGCTGCGCAGGCGGGACAGCAGCCTGTCCATGGCCCGGTAGCCGAGCGCCTCGATCAGGTGCTCCTTGCCGATATCGGGCTGGCCGGCCAGGTCGGCAATGGTGCGGGACACCCGCAGGATGCGGTGCCAGGCCCGGATGCTGAGGCCGAGCCGCTGGATGGCATTCTCCAAAAACTCGGCATCTTGCGCCGATAATCGACAAACGACTTCGATTTCACGACTATCCAGCAGGTGGTTGAGCTTCCCGCCGCGAGCCAGCATGCGCCCTCTCGCCCCCAATACCCGCTCTCGGATCTGCCGGCTCGATTCGCCGCGCTCCGCCTTGCCGGTGAGGCTCCCCTTGGGCAGCAGCGGCACCTCCACCGTCAGGTCAAAGCGATCGAGGAAGGGGCCGGAGAGCTTGCCGAGGTAGCGCAGGATCTGATCCGGGCTGGCGCGGGTCTGGCCGTCCCCATAGTGGCCGCAAGGGCTGGGGTTCATGGCGCCAATCAGCTGGAAACGGGCGGGAAAATCCACCTGTCGCGCCGCCCGGCTGATGGTGATGTGGCCGGTCTCCAGCGGCTCGCGCAGGGCATCGAGCACCTTGCGCTCGAACTCCGGCAGTTCGTCCAGAAACAGCACTCCGTTGTGGGCGAGGGAAATTTCCCCCGGTCTCGGGTGACTGCCACCGCCGACCAGGGCCACGGCGGAGGCGCTGTGATGAGGGGTTCGATAGGGCCTGTGGTGCCAGTGACCGGCCCGCGGGGTCAGGCCGCCGATGGAGTGGATGGCGGCGGTCTGCTGCGCCTCCTGCTCGCTCAGCGGTGGCAAGATACCGGGCAAGCGGCTCGCCAGCATGCTCTTGCCGGTGCCGGGTGGCCCGATAAACAGCAGATTGTGGCTGCCGGCGGCGGCGATCTCCAGCGCCCGCTTGGCCTGGGACTGGCCGATCACATCCTGCAGATCCGGGATATCGGGCAAGCTCTCCGTACTCTGGGGCTCGGGCAGGGGCAGCTCGTACTGGCCTGCCAGCCAGGCGGTGACCGCCAGCAGCTGGTGGGCGGTGCGCACCTCGGCATCCTGGATGAGGGAGGCCTCTTGGCCGTTTTCCCGCGGCACCAGCAGGGTGCGACCCGCATCCCGGCAGGCCAGCACCGCGGGCAACACTCCCAGCACGGGGCGGATCTCGCCGGTCAGGGCCAGCTCCCCCAAAAATTCATGATCAAGAAGGTATTTAGCAGGTATCTGCTTGGAAGCGGCAAGAATACCGATGGCGATGGCCAGATCGAAACGCCCTCCCTCCTTGGGCAGGTCGGCGGGGGCCAGGTTGACCGTGATGTGCTTGGAGGGAAACTCGAAGTTGCCGTTGAGCAGAGCGCTGCGCACCCGATCCCGCGACTCCTTCACCGAAGTTTCCGGCAGCCCCACCATGTTGAAGGCGGGCAGGCCGTTGGAGAGGTGGACTTCCACCGTTACCTGAGGGGCAGAAATACCCAGGCTGGCACGGCTATAAACCACAGCTAATGACATAAATACCGTCCTTGGTTTGATGTATATGCTGGCCAACCGTTTTTTATTAGTTTTTTGTTCCAACCCGGGCGCGGTGACCAGCTGGAAATCAGAGTCTTGTCAGGTAAAAAGTGCTTGCCCAATAAAAATCACCGTGCTAGTTCTAATAGCCATTCGCGGTAAGCACCGCTCCGATTTCACAGGATTTCCGGTTGTAACTATGAACATGGCCTCCCGTTTCGTCAGCATTATTGTGGTCCTAGTGGTGATTATTATCTCACCGCTCGGGGCTCGTTTGGCTGCACGGAACAAGGGATAGACCCAACACCGGACAGAACGAAACAAAGCGACCCCCGAGCCTCACGGCCCGGGGGTTTTTTTTCGACCAAAGGACAGGATTTTCCACATGAACGGCGCGCAGTTTTTGGTACAGGCTCTCAAGAAACAGGGTGTGACCCAGGTGTTTGGCTACCCGGGCGGGGCCATCATGCCGGTCTACGATGCCTTGTATGACGGCGGCCTGGCCCATCAGCTGTGCCGCCACGAACAGGGGGCCGCCATGGCCGCCGTGGGTTATGCCCGCGCCTCCGGCCAGGTGGGGGTCTGTATCGCCACCTCGGGCCCGGGGGCCACCAACCTGGTGACAGGTCTGGCGGAGGCGCTGCTCGATTCCGTCCCCCTGGTCGCCATCAGCGGCCAGGTGCCCTGCGCCGCCGTGGGCACCGACGCCTTCCAGGAGGTGGACGTACTCGGCATGTCGCTCTCCTGCACCAAGCACTCCTTCATGGTCACGGATGCAGCCGAGCTGGGGCAGGTGTTGGCAGAAGCCTTCGCCATCGCCACCTCCGGTCGCCCCGGCCCCGTGCTCATCGATTTTCCCAAGGATATCCAGCTGGCGGCCGTGCCGAAACAGAGCCCGCTGTTTGCGGTGGAAGAGCCAGGTGCCCTGGTTCTGGCCGAGATCAACGCCGCCCGCGCGCTGCTGGCCGCCGCCGAGCGCCCCGTGCTCTACGTCGGCGGCGGGGTGGGCATGGCGAATGCCGAACGTCAGCTGCGCGACTTTGCGGCTGCCACCGGCATGCCGGCGGTCACCACCCTCAAGGGCATAGGGGCGCTGGATCCCGACAGCGACGTTTACCTCGGCATGCTCGGCATGCACGGCACCAAGCCCGCGAATCTGGCGGTACAGCAGTGCGATCTGCTGGTGGTGGCCGGGGCCCGTTTCGATGATCGGGTGACTGGCAAGCTGGACGAGTTCGCCCCCCACGCCAAGGTGATCCATCTCGATGTAGACGCCGCCGAGTTTGGCAAGCGCCGCGCCGCCGAGGTGGGGATCACCACGGATCTGACCCTGGTGCTGCCGGCGCTCGCCATGGACCTCGACATCACCCCCTGGCGCGAGCACTGCGCCGCCATGGCCCGGGAATACGCGTTTCGCTACGACCACCCGGGCCAGCCCATCTATGCCCCGGCCTTGCTCAAAGAGCTCTCAAACCGCCTGCCAGAGAGCAGCGTGGTGGCCTGCGACGTGGGTCAGCACCAGATGTGGGTGGCCCAGCACATGCGCTTCACCAGCCCGCGCAATCACCTCTCCAGTGCCGGTCTCGGCACCATGGGCTTCGGTCTGCCCGCCGCCATCGGCGCCAAGATGTCGCGCCCGGAGGATGAGGTGGTGCTGGTGAGCGGGGATGGCTCCTTCATGATGAACGTGCAGGAACTCGGCACCATTCGCCGTGCCCAGCTCAAGGTGAAGATGGTGCTGCTGGACAACCAGCGCCTCGGCATGGTGCGCCAGTGGCAGGAGCTGTTCTTCGACGGCCGCTACAGCGAGACCATCCTCTCCGACAACCCCGATTTTGTCGCCCTGGCTGCCGCCTTTGGCATCCCTGGCGAGAGCATCACATGCAAGGAACAGATAGCACCGGCCCTGGATCGCCTGCTGGCGAGCGAGAGCGCCTACCTGCTGCATGTGGCGATTTCAGAGGAAGAAAACGTCTGGCCCCTGGTGCCCCCGGGAGTCGCGAACCACAAGATGATGGAGCAACGCCCATGAACCAGCACAATCAGCACCAGCACACCCTGCATATCCACGCCCAGCCCAGGCCCGAAGTGATGGAACGGGTGCTGCGGGTGGTGCGCCACCGCGGCTTCGCCCTCAATGCCCTGCACATGGAGCAGGATTGCCAACAGCTGCGGATCACGGTTACTGTCGAGTCGGAGCGTCCCATCCAGCAGTTGTGGAGCCAGCTGGTCAAGCTGGTGGATGTCTCCCGGGTCGATGCACTGGAACAGCAACCCCGGATCAGCGCTTAAAGGAGCCAAGCCAATGTCACAGCCTTCTCATCCTCAATACATCTGGTTCAACGGCAAGATGGTGCCCTGGCAGGATGCCCAGGTCCACGTCATGAGCCATGCCCTGCACTACGGCTCCTCCGTGTTTGAGGGGGTCCGAGCCTACGACACCCCCAAGGGGACCTGCATCTTCCGTCTGCAGGAGCACACTCGCCGCCTGTTCGACTCCGCCAAGATCTATTGGATGGACGTGCCCTATAGTGAAGCCGAGGTGAACGAGGCCTGCCGCGCCGTGGTGCGTGAGAACGGCCTGAAGAGCGGCTATCTGCGCCCGCTCGCCTTCATCGGCAACGTGGGGCTGGGGCTGCATCCGCCGCTCGATGCCAAGGCCGACCTCATGGTCGCCGCCCTGCCCTGGGGCGCCTATCTGGGGGAAGAGGGGCTGAAAAACGGGGTGGATGTGTGCGTCACCTCCTGGAACCGGCTCGCGCCGAACACCATTCCCACCGGCGCCAAGGCTGGCGGCAACTATCTGTCGTCCCAGCTCATCAGCCGGGAGGCCAAGCGCAACGGCTTCGCCGAAGGGCTAGCGCTGGACGTGAATGGTTATCTTAGCGAGGGGGCGGGGGAGAACCTGTTCCTGGTGAAGAACGGCGTGCTGTTCACCCCGCCCGCCACCGCCGCCATCCTGCCCGGCATCACCCGCGACACCATCATGACCCTCGCCCGGGATCTCGGCTATGAGGTGCGCGAACAGGCGCTGCCGCGCGAAGCCCTCTATGTGGCGGACGAGATCTTCATGACCGGCACGGCGGCCGAGGTGACCCCGGTGCGCTCGGTGGATCGGATGCAGATAGGTGCTGGTCGTCGTGGCCCGGTGACCGAGCAGTTGCAGAACGCCTTCTTCGGCCTGTTCAATGGCCAGACTGAGGACAAGTGGGGCTGGCTCACCCCGGTCAAGGATTGATGACGACGGGGAGGCCAGGCCTCCCCGAGTCGCTTCTGCTCAATGGCGCCAGCGTGCATTGAGCAGAGTCGATTGCCGACTCGCGAGTCACACATTCATGTTTCAAAGATAATGAGCCCCATGGGCATTCAGGGAGTAGAGACAATGCCGAAGTTGAGATCCGCCACCACCACCCACGGACGTAACATGGCCGGGGCCCGCGCCCTGTGGCGTGCCACCGGAATGACCGATCAGGATTTCGGCAAGCCCATCATCGCCGTGGTCAACTCCTTCACCCAGTTCGTGCCCGGTCACGTCCACCTCAAGGATCTGGGCCAGCTGGTCGCCCGCGAAATTGAGGCCGCCGGCGGGGTCGCCAAGGAATTCAACACCATCGCCGTGGATGACGGCATCGCCATGGGCCACGGCGGCATGCTCTATTCCCTGCCGTCCCGGGAGCTCATCGCCGATTCCGTGGAGTACATGGTCAACGCCCACTGCGCCGACGCCATGGTCTGCATCTCCAACTGCGACAAGATCACCCCGGGGATGCTGATGGCTGCCCTGCGCATCAACATTCCGGTGATCTTCGTCTCCGGCGGTCCCATGGAGGCGGGCAAGACCAAGCTCTCCGATCAGATCATCAAGCTGGATCTGGTGGATGCCATGATCCAGGGGGCCGACCCCAAGGTCTCCGACGCCCAGAGCGAACAGGTCGAGCGTAGCGCCTGCCCCACCTGCGGCTCTTGCTCCGGCATGTTCACCGCCAACTCCATGAACTGCCTGACCGAGGCGCTCGGCCTCTCCCAGCCGGGCAACGGCTCCATGCTGGCGACCCACGCGGATCGCGAACAGTTGTTCAAGCTGGCCGGTCAGCGCATCGTGGCCCTGGCCAATCGCTACTACCAGCAGGACGACGAGAGCGCCCTGCCGCGTAACATCGCCACCAAGGCGGCCTTCGAGAACGCCATGGCGCTGGACATCGCCATGGGCGGCTCCACCAATACCGTGCTGCACCTGCTGGCGGCCGCCCAGGAGGCGGGAGTCGACTTCACCATGGCCGACATCGACCGTATGTCCCGCAAGGTGCCCCAGCTGTGCAAGGTCGCCCCGTCCACTCAGAAATACCACATGGAAGACGTGCACCGCGCCGGTGGCGTGGTCGCCATCCTGGGCCAGCTGGAGAAGGCCGGTCTGGTGCACGGGGACACCCGCAACGTGCTCGGCACGTCGCTGGTCGAGCTGCTGGCGCAATACGACGTGAGCCGCTGCGACGACAAGGCGGTGCACGACTTCTATCGCGCCGGTCCGGCGGGCATCCGTACCACTAAGGCATTCAGTCAGGACTGCCGCTGGCCCGAGCTGGATCTGGACCGTGCGCAGGGTTGCATCCGCTCCCTGGACAACGCCTACAGCCTGGAAGGGGGCCTGGCCGTGCTCTCCGGCAACCTCGCCATCAACGGTGCCATCGTCAAGACAGCAGGGGTGGATGAAGAGAACCTCTGCTTCCGCGGCCCGGCCCGGGTGTTCGAGAGCCAGGACACGGCGGTCGCCGGCATTCTGGACGGCACGGTCAAGGCCGGTGAAGTGGTGGTGATCCGCTACGAGGGCCCGAAAGGCGGCCCCGGCATGCAGGAGATGCTCTACCCCACCACCTATCTCAAGTCCATGGGGCTCGGCAAGGCCTGCGCCCTCATCACCGATGGCCGTTTCTCCGGCGGTACCTCCGGGCTCTCCATCGGTCACGTCTCTCCGGAGGCGGCGTCCGGCGGCACCATAGGGCTGGTGGAAGACGGGGACATCATCAACATCGACATCCCGGCTCGCAGCATGGTGCTGGAAGTGGCCGACAGCGTGCTGGCTACCCGCCGCACCGCCGTGGAAGCCCGTGGCTGGAAGCCGCTCAACCGTCAGCGTCAGGTCTCCTACGCCCTGCGTGCCTACGCCATGCTGGCCACCAGTGCCGACAAAGGTGCGGTGCGCGATCTCAGCAAGCTGGAGGAGTGAGTCATGGTCTCTGCGGCGGATTATCTACGCAAGGTGTTGCTCTCCCCCGTTTATGAGGCGGCGCGAGTGACACCGCTGCAAACCCTCAAGAAGTTGTCCGAGCGTCTCGGCAATCAGGTTTCCCTCAAGCGGGAGGATCTGCAGCCGGTTCACTCCTTCAAGTTGCGGGGGGCCTATCACAAGATCGCGACCTTGAGCGCCGAGCAGAAGGCGCGCGGTGTGGTGGCGGCCTCTGCCGGCAACCATGCCCAGGGGGTCGCCCTATCGGCGGCCAAGCTTGGTATCAAGGCCATCATCGTCATGCCCACCACCACGCCAGACATCAAGATCGATGCGGTGCGCCGCCAGGGCGGCAATGTGCTGCTGTTTGGCAACAGCTTCGACGAGGCCTATGGCGAGAGTCGCCGTCTGGCCCAAACCGAGGGCTACACCCTGATCCCGCCCTTTGACGATGTCGAGGTGATCGCGGGCCAGGGCACCATCGGCAAGGAGCTGCTGGAGCAGGACACCCACCTCACTCACGTGTTCGTGCCGGTGGGGGGCGGTGGTCTGGCTGCCGGGGTGGCGGTCTATATCAAGCAACTGCTGCCGGACGTGAAGGTGATCGGGGTGGAGGCGGAGGGCTCCGCCTGCCTCAAGGCGGCTCTGGCGGCCGGCGAGCCGGTCAACCTGGAGCGGGTCTCCCTGTTTGCGGACGGGGTGGCGGTCAAGCGCATCGGCGAGGAGACCTTCCGCCTGTGCAACCAGTATCTGGACGAGGTGGTGACCGTCTCCAACGACCAGATCTGCGCCGCGCTCAAGGACATCTTCGACGACTGCCGTGCCATCGCCGAGCCGTCAGGGGCTTTGTCACTCGCGGGCCTCAAGGCCTACAGCGAGCGCGAACAAATCAAGGGCGGCCGGATGGCGGCCATCTTGTCCGGCGCCAACGTCAATTTCCACAGCCTGCGCTACGTGTCGGAGCGCTGCGAGATCGGCGAGAAGCGCGAGGGCATGCTGGCGGTGACCATCCCCGAGCGCAAGGGCGCCTTCCTGGACTTCTGCCGCCAGCTCGGGCCGCGCATGGTGACCGAGTTCAACTACCGCTACGCCGATGCCGAGCAGGCCTCCCTGTTCGTCTCGGTGCGCCTGAGCGGTGGTGACGAGGAGCTCGGCCAGATCATCGATCAACTCGGTGGCAACGGCTACCCCGTGGTCAACATGACCGAGAGCGAGCTGGCCAAGAATCACGTGCGCTACATGATTGGTGGCCGTCCGGCCCGGCCCCTCGGCGAGCGGCTCTACAGCTTCAAGTTCCCGGAGCAGCCGGGGGCCCTGATGCGCTTCCTGGAGACGCTCGGCTGTCGCTGGAACATCAGCCTGTTCCACTACCGCAACCATGGCGCCGACTATGGCCGGGTGCTGTGTGCCTTCGAGCTGCCGGACGAGGACGTGGCCGCCTTCCACGACTACCTGCACGAGCTGGGCTACGGCTGGAAAGAGGTGAGCGAGGATCCCGCCTACAGGTTGTTCCTGGCAAGCCAGAGTCGAAGGGACTGAACGCTCGACCTTGGTCCACGACCGGAGAGCCTCGCTCTCCGGTTTTTTTATGGCACGTTGCACGAGGCCTGCGATGGCTGGCAGGAGATTAGCGAGGATCCCATCTACACGGTTGTTCCTGGCGAGCTAGACTAGGTTGCTGGCAACCGTCTGAAAACGAAGGGCTTTGCCCTTCTTTTTTATGGGCGGTGCGGGGAAAGGGCTATGTCTGTCGATAATGTCGCCAACATCACACTCCTGAGTCCCTGGTCATTTGAGGCTGGTCACAGATGGGATAATCTGGGCACGGGGCTTGCGTTCAGGGCCCCGTCAGGGAAGAGAGGCGCATCCAGCGCCATAACAATTCATTGCAGGGGCTCATCATGAACAAGTCTATGCTCGCCGCCCTCATCGGCGGCCTGATGGCATCGGGGGCGGTGCAGGCTACCGCCCAGGACAACACCTGGTATGTCGGCGGCAAGGCCGGCTGGTCCAATTTCTATGGGGTGGATTACAACGCTCAGGTGGAAGAGCTGTTTGACGCGACCAAGGTCAACGAGAACAGCGACGACCTGGGGCTGGGGGCCTTCGCGGGCTATCAGATCAATCGCAACCTGGCCGTCGAACTCGGCTATGACTGGCTCGGCAAGTACCAGGTCGACAAGCATTACTCGGGTAATGGCGTTGATTTCGGGTTGGAGGGCGAGGCCAAAGCCCAGATGGTGCAAGCCACCATGAGGATCATCCTGCCCGCGACTTCGGCCCTGGATATCTATGGCCGTCTGGGAGGGGCTTACGCCTGGACCGAGAGTTCTCTCAACGTCAGAGCCAGCGATGGCACCAACTATCTTTCCGAGTCCCATGATGGCAACAAATACCACGGCGCCGCCTTTGTGGGCGCACTCGGGGTGGAGTATGCCATCGACAAGGATTGGGCTGCCCGCCTCGAGTATCAGTACACCACGCCGCTTGGCAAAACCTCCCTCGACGAGTCCGGTATCGAGATGGACAACGGCCTGCTGTCGGTGGGCATGCTCTACCGCTTCGGCCAGGTCGGTGACGAACCGGTGGCGCCGACCCCGGCCCCGGAACCCGCCCCGGCTCCCGTGCTGGTGGAGAAGCAGTTCAGCCTGGATTCCGACGTGCTGTTCGAGTTCAACAAGGCGACCCTGAAACCGGCCGCGAGCCAGGCGCTGGACAACCTGTTCGCCCAGATCCTGGCCGCCAATCCCAAAGACGGGGTGGCGACCGTCATCGGTCACACCGACCGTCTGGGGTCTGACGCCTACAACCAGTCTCTGTCCGAGCAGCGCGCCCGCACGGTGGCGGATTATCTCATCGCCAAGGGACTGTTTGCCGACAAGGTACGGGCAGAAGGGCGAGGCGAGTCTTCCCCGGTGACCGGCGGCACTTGCCCGGACGGCGCCAAGGCGCAGATGATCGCCTGCCTGGCCCCGGATCGCCGGGTCGAGGTGCGGCTGAGCGGGGTCTCCCAGGCCGCCGAATAAGCCATGTTTTCCTGGCGATCAAACAACGAGGGGGCCAAGGCCCCCTCGTTGTTTTCTGACTATTCCCTCATCCCCAACCCTTCTCCCGCGAGGGGAGAAGGGAGCAAACCCACCATGGCGGGTGTCCACTATCGCTAGTTCAACTCCGTGGGGTCGATATCCAGGCTCCAGCGCACTTTTTTGGTTTCGGGCCAGCCGTCCAGCTCCTTGACCGCCCAGTCCAGCAGTTGGGAGAGCGGGGCCCGGTTTGGCCCCTGCACCAGCAACTGCATGCGGAACTTGCCCGCCTTGCGCTCCATGAAGCCGCTGATGGGCCCCAGCACCTGTACTTGGGGGTAGCGGGCACTGCGCAGGGTGTCGGCGAGGCGGCCGAGGAACAGCTGCACCTCGTCGCGGCCGTTGGCCTCGGCCCGGAACAGCCCCTGGTAACTGAAGGGGGGCAGCCCCAGCAGGCTACGCTCCTTGAGCGCCGTGTCGGCGAAGTGGCCATAGCCGTTCTGAGTCAGATCCTGTAGCAGGGCGTGTTCCGGGTGGTGGCTCTGCAGCACCACCAGACCCGGCTTGCTGGCGCGCCCGGCGCGACCCGCCACCTGGGTGTAGAGCTGGGCCAGCTTCTCGGCGGCGCGAAAATCGGCGGAAAACAGGGCCCCATCCACATCCAGCAGGCCCACCAGGGTCACATCCGGGAAGTGGTGTCCCTTGGCCAGCATCTGGGTGCCGATGAGGATCTTGTACTTGCCCGCCTTGATATCGCCGAGATGGGTCTCCAGCTCCCCCTTGCGGCGGGTGTTGTCCCGGTCGATTCTCACCACAGGATATTGCGGGAAAACGGTGGTCAGCAGTTGTTCCAGCTGCTCCGTGCCCACGCCGGAGCCGATCAGTTCGCTGCTGCCGCATTCCGGGCAGTGGTGGGGCAGGGGCCGCACGCTGTCGCAGTGGTGGCAGTGCAGCCGTCGCCCGGCCTGATGCCAGGTGTACCAGGCGTCGCAGCGCTCGCAGGCGGCGCTCCAGCCGCACTGGTGGCAGATGAGGGCCGGCGCATAGCCGCGCCGGTTGAGAAACAGCATCACCTGATTGCCCGCGGCCAGGTGTTCCGCCATCAGCTGTTCCAGCTGGGGGGAGAGACCGGCCTGCAGCCGCACGTTCTTGATGTCCAGGATCACCTGGCGGGCGGTCTGGGCGTTGCCGGCACGCCGGGTCAGGTGCAGGTGGTGATACTTGCCGCTGCGGGCGTTGTGCAGGGTCTCCAGGGAGGGGGTGGCCGAGCCCAGTAGTATGGGGATGCCGGCACGATGGGCCCGCATCACCGCGAGATCCCGGGCGTGGTAGCGGAAGCCGTCCTGCTGCTTGAAGGAGCCATCGTGCTCCTCGTCGATGATGATGATGCCGAGATCCTTGAACGGGGTGAACACGGCGGAGCGGGTGCCGATGAGGATGGCGGCGCCGCCATCGCGGCAGGCGAGCCAGGCATCGAGCCGCTCCCTGTCGTTCATGGCGGAGTTCATGGCCACCACCGGCACCTGGAAGCGGCGCCGGAAGCGGTTGATGGTCTGGGGGGTGAGGCCGATTTCCGGCACCATCACCAGGGCCTGCTTGCCCGCCTTGAGCAGGGGCTCGAGGATGCTCAAGTACACCTCCGTCTTGCCCGAGCCCGTGATGCCGTCCAGCAGGAAGGCGCCGAATTTGTCGCTCTGGCTGGTGACGGCGGCCACCGCCAGCGCCTGCTCGCCGTTGAGGCGCAAGCCTTCACCCGCATCGAAACGGGTCGCCCAGTCCCCCTGCACGCTCGGCTCCAGGCTGCGCTTCTCCAGCAAGCCTTTCTTTTTCAGGGCGGTGAGGGTCGCGTTCGAAATCTCTTCCAGTTTTAGGGCGGAGGGGGTCTGGGGCCCCTTGCGCAGGAAGGCGAGGGCCTGCTGCTGCTTGGCGGCGCGCTTGAGTTCGTTGAGATCGATTTCCATCCCGGCGTCTGTGGCAAACCAGAACTCCAACTCCCGATAGGCGGCGGGTTCCCCCTTGCGCACCAGCACCGGCAGGGCGTGGGGCAGCACTTCCCCCAGCGGATGCTGGTAGTAATTCGCACTCCAGGCCATCAGCGCCAGTATGTCCGGGCCGAGCACGGGCTCGGCATCCAGCACTCGCTTCAAGGGCTTCAACTTGTTGCGCGGCACCTGGCTTTCGGTGGGGTGGGCCACCACCAGGCCGACCAGGGTCTGGGGGCCGAAGGGGATCTCGACCCGGCAACCGGGGGCAGGCAAGGGCAGGGGGGAGAGATAGTCGAAATGACGGCGCAAGGGCACCGGCACAGCGACACGAACCAGATCCAGGGTTTGGGAAGAATTCACCAGAGATTGCCTATTTTTTCTGCGAAGCCACTTGCCTGAACTCAGGCATTTCCTATATTATTCGCAGCCTTTGAAACTGTGTTCAACAATCGTGTGGTGTCCGACAAGAGATCGGATGGCGACACGGCCTATTATCGAGGTTGTCCATGAAAGCTGGTATCCATCCTGACTACGTAGCCATCACCGCCAAGTGCTCTTGCGGTAACGTCATCAACACCTTCTCTACCCTGGGTAAAGATCTGAACCTGGACGTGTGCTCCGAGTGCCACCCGTTCTATACCGGCAAGCAGAAAGAAGTTTCTAGCGGCGGCCGCGTAGACAAGTTCAACAAGCGTTTCGGTGCGATGACCACCAAGAAGTAATCATACTTCTAAAGCATTCTGAAAAAGGTGCCCAATGGGCGCCTTTTTTGTTGCTCGGCGTTCTGTATTGCCTCGCTTTGCCCTATGGTGGACGTTCCCTTCTCCGCGTGCCGTGAAGGGGTGGCCAATGGGAAATAGGGAGTGTGTACATGCGTGATTGTCTGGTGATGGGAGCTGCGGGTTACCGTATGGATTCTTACCTGGTGCCCGGTTTGCCGGTAGTGGGTTTCTAATGCTTGGCTCGAATAAAACAGGGAAAATACCGATGAGAAACTGTCTGGTGATGGGGGCGGCGGGTTATATCGGTTCTTACCTGGTGCCTCACCTGCAGGGGTTGGGTTATCGGGTGATCGCCGGGGCCCGGCGCCCCTGCCGCCTGCCACAGGGGGTGGAGTTTCGCCTCGCCGACAGCCTCAAACCCATCACCCTGCTGCCCGCCCTGGCCGGGATCGATACCGTCTTCTACCTGGTGCATGCCATGGGGGCCGGCGCCGGTTTTCACCGGTTGGAACAGCAGGGGGTGAAGAACTTCGCCGCCGCCGCCCGTGCCGCCGGGGTGCGGCGCATCATCTACCTCGGTGCCATCCAGCCCGAGCCCTGCAACAGCCGTCACCTCAACTCCCGCCGTCACTGTGGTGAACTGTTTCGCGAGGCGGGGGTGCCCACGGTGGAATTGCGGGCCGGCATCATCATAGGCCCGGGCTCGGCGGCCTTCGAGGTGATGCGGGATCTGGTGTTCAACCTGCCCATGATGGTGACGCCCAAGTGGGTGCGCTCCCGCACGCCGCCGATTGCGCTGTCCAACCTGCTGCACTACCTGGCGGGGCTGGTGGAGGCCGACGGGGTGGATGGTCAGGTGTTCAACGCCGCCGGCCCCGAGCTGCTCAGCTACCAGCAGCAGTTGCAGAAGTTTGCCGCCCACATCGGCAAGCGCTGCCCCATCGTTCCCATCCCCTTCCTGAGTCCGCGCCTGTCGGCCTGGTGGTTGCAGTTCGCGACCTCGGTGCCCCAACCCATCGCCAAGGCGCTGGTGGGGGGGCTCAAGCACGACATTCCGGCGGATGACGGCCCGCTGCGTGCCTTGCTGCCCCAGCATCTGCTCAGCTTCGACGAGGCGCTGAGCGAGAGCCTGGCTCTGGAGCAGAAACTGGGTGCCGAGCAGCAGGGAGAGGAGACGCCGCTCGGCCTGCGCTGGCGCCATCCGGAATACGGCTTCTACGATCGCACCGCGAGCGGGGAGGCGGTGTGTCTCGCCACCCCCGAGGTGGTGTGGCAGGTGTTGCAACAGCTCGGGGGGGAGCAGCGCTACTTCTACATGAACGAGCTCTGGGCGGTGCGCGAATGGATGGATCACCTGATAGGCGGCCCGGCCCTGACCCGGGGACGCACCAATCCGGCCCGGTTTGTGAAGGGCGACATGCTGGACTCCTGGCAGATCCTGGGGGTGGACGAGGGGCGCAGGCTGGATCTCTTGTTCAACATGAAGGCCCCCGGAGTGGGGCGGCTCGAATTCAACATACAGCCGCTGGAGTCCGGCCTGACCCGGCTGAGGGTCACGGCCCACTGGCATCCGCAGGGCGCCTGGGGGCTGGCCTACTGGCTCGCCATGCTGCCATTCCATCTGTTCATATTCCAGGGGATGACGGAGGCGATCGCTCGCCAGGCGGAGGTGCGGGCGGGCATACCCGTGATGGATTGAAACCATATCTATAACTAAATAGGTATGGTTGGGTGGTGTGACATGCTGCCAATCTCTTTGTCAGTAGTGAAAGGCGATAGTTTATGCTGTGAAAGCCAGATGGTTTTCTTTATGATCCCGAGCCCTCGTCCCTGGCGAGTCACGCACCACTCAATTCACTTCCGTATCGGGGTCCCCCATGTCCGATCTGCGTCAACAAGCGCTCGATTATCACGCCCAACCCATTCCCGGCAAGATTGCCATCGCCCTCACCAAGCCCGCCGAGACCGCCCGCGATCTGGCGCTGGCCTACAGTCCTGGGGTGGCCGAGCCGGTGCGCGAGATAGCCGCGGATCCGGACAACGCCTACCGCTATACCGGCAAGGGCAACCTGGTGGCCGTCATCTCCAACGGCACCGCGATTCTGGGGCTGGGCAACCTGGGGCCGCTGGCCTCCAAGCCGGTGATGGAGGGCAAGGCCCTGCTGTTCAAGCGCTTCGCCGGCATCGACGCCATCGACATCGAGGTGAAGCATGAGACCAGCGCCCAGTTCATCGACACGGTGGCCGCCATCGCCGACACCTTCGGCGGCATCAACCTGGAAGACATCAAGGCGCCGGAGTGCTTCGAGATAGAGCAGGCGCTGATCGAACGCTGCGACATCCCGGTGTTCCACGATGATCAGCACGGCACCGCCATCGTCACCGCCGCCGGCCTGCTCAACGCCCTGGAAGTGCAGGGCAAGACGCTGGCCACCAGCCGCATCGTCTGCATGGGCGCCGGCGCCGCCGCCACCGCCTGCATGGACTTGCTGATCACCTGTGGCGCCGCGCCGCAGAACATCTTCATGCTGGACCGCCAGGGGGTGATCCACACGGGGCGCACCGACCTGAACCAGTACAAGCAGCGCTTCGCCAACGACACCCCGTTGCGTACCCTGATGGAGGTGATCGAAGGGGCGGACGTGTTCGTCGGCGTCTCCGGCCCTGACGTGCTGCCCGCCGAGGCGGTGGCCCTGATGGCGCCCAACCCGGTGATCTTCGCCTGCTCCAACCCGGATCCCGAGATCAAGCCCGCCCTGGCCCACGCCGTGCGCGGCGATCTCATCATGGGCACCGGTCGCTCCGACTACCCGAACCAGATCAACAACGTCATCTGCTTCCCCTTCATCTTCCGCGGCGCCCTGGACGCCCGCGCCAGCCGTATCAACGATGCCATGAAGGTGGCGGCGGTGGAGGCCATCCGCGCCCTGGCCAAGGAACCCGTGCCCGCCGAGGTGTTGACCGCCGCCGGGGTGAGTGAACTGAGCTTTGGCAAGGATTACGTCATTCCCAAGCCGATGGATGCCCGTCTGCTGCCGCGGGTGGCCCGCGCCGTGGCGCTGGCTGCCGTGACATCCGGGGTGGCCCGCATCGCCCTGCCGGCGGACTACATGCAAGGCTGAGCCCGGGTTTGACGATGAGCCGATGAAAACAGAAGGGGCCCCGTGATGGGGCCCCTTTTTCATGGCTGACGCGGATCAGGCGCTCTTGGGGGTGACCTTCTTGGCGTTGGGCGCCACCTTGGCGTGGGCCGCCTGGTGGTGTTTCTTCACCACCTTGGTCTGGGTGGCGTGAGGGGCGGCGGCCTGGGTCGGAGTGGCGGCCAGGGTGAAGCCGGAGGTCAGGGCGAAGACGGCGGCAAGGCTCAGGGGGATCAGCTTGTTCATATTCACTACCTCGTGGAAGTCATGGAGCGCTTCTCCATGACTTCATTCTGGGGGGAAAGCCGATGGACTTCAGTGAGCAGTGGGTGACGGCTTGTATCCGTATGTACGACCAGCGGGCCTGTCTGGCGAGGGGCAAAAACAAAGGGGCCCTGTCGGGCCCCTTGGCAGTGAAATCTCAACGCGCTTACTTGGTTTTGGGGGCGACCTTGACGGCCGGCGCCTTGGCGGTCTTGTGATGTTTCTTCACGACCTTGGTCTGGGTAGCCTTGGGAGCGGCACCCTTGGTGGGGGTGGCAGCCATGGTGAAGCCGGAGGTCAGGGCGAAGACAGCGGCCAGGCTCAGGGGGATCAGCTTGTTCATATTCCAGTTCCTCATTCGGGTTGATGTTATGGAGTTCAGCTCCATGACCTTCATCCTAGGGGGATCCGGCCCCGGCTTCAGTGAGTGGCTGGTGACGGCTTGTATCCAAATGTACGGGCAGGGTCAGGCAGAAACGGGCCCCCGTTTCGCCAGGCAGCAGCTGCACCTCGCCGCCGTGGTGACGGGCGATGCTGCGCACGATGGCGAGCCCGAGACCGGCACCGCCGGTACGCCGGTCCCGGCTCTGGTCGAGGCGCACGAAGGGCTCGAAGATCTGGGGGGCCAACGCCGGATCGATGCCGGGGCCGTCGTCGCTCACCGTCAGCAGATAGTGTTCCCCCGCTCGTGCCATGGTCAGGGTCACCCTGTGCTGCGCATGGCGCAGGGCGTTGCCGATGAGATTCTCCAGTGCCCGCGCCAGCAGCCGGGCATCCCCGCGCCAGGGCAGGGGCTCGACGGGGGGCGTGAAGCTGAGGGACTTCTGTGGCTGCAGGGCCTGCCAATCGCTCAGGTGCGCGTCGGCCCAGCGCCCGAGCTCCAGGTCGCTGCACTGCAGCGGCAGTTCGGGTCTATCGAGCCGGGCATAGGTCAGCATCTCCTCGATGAGGGAATCCAGCGCTCCGAGGTCGCGCTCAATCCCCTGTCTGTCCGCCTCTGCGGGTTGCGGCTCCAGCATGGCGAGCCGGTAGCGCAACCTGACGAGGGGGGTGCGCAGCTCGTGGGCGATGGCGTCGGTCAGCTGTTTGCGGCTGGCCAGCATGGCCTGCAACTGCTCGGCCATCAGATCGAAGGTGCGGCCGACCCGGGCCAGGCTGCTGCCGGGGGACAGGCCGGTGCGGCTGGAGAGATCCCCGTCCCCGACGCGGCGGGCGGTCTGTTCGAGTTGTTGCAGGCCGCGCCAATGGGGCCGGAGCCAGAGCAGTATGGGCAGGCCGAGGGAGAGACCGATGAGCAGCAGCAACCCCACATCCACCCAGTGCAGCTCGTGCAGGTAGGAGAGGTAGGGGACGGGGCCGACGATCAGCACCTGATCGGTAGCGGGGATACGCTGCAGGAAGGTGTCGTCCTCCTCGACGATGACGATGTTGCCCGCCGCGAGGAAGGCCTGGTCCTCCCGGGCAAGAGGCTGGCTGCTGAGGGCGCCGATCTGCAGCGGCAGGTTGAGCTGACGGCTCTGCTCCCCCATGCGGGCGGGCCAGTGCTCCGGTGGCAGGCGCGCCAGCTCGCCGGTGAGCAGGCCGAGGGAGCCTTGCATCATGTGTTCGAGATAGCGATCCCCCGCCCGTTCGGCGCTGACCTGATAGACCAGGCCGATCAGCAGAATGGCGAGGCCGAAGCAGCCGATGAGCAACAGGTAGAACTGGATAAACAGGCGGCGCACGATGGCCCTCCTTGCGAGATGATGAGACCCCTATTCCCAGGCCAGGGAGACCGGCAGGCAGCCTTCCTGGCGCACCGCCATGAGTCTGCCGGGGTGGTCGGGGAACATCGCCCGGGATGCGGGTGTGCAGGCGGGCGAATGGGGATTCATTCCCAGGCCTGGGGCACCAGCAGGTAGCCTTTCTGGCGTACTGTCTTGATCCGGCTCGGGTTGTTGGGATCATCGCCCAGCTTGCGGCGCAGGCGGGAGATGGCCACGTCCATGCTGCGATCCTGGCCGTCGTAGTCCCGTCCCCGCAGGCTGCGAAACAGCGCCTCCCGCCCCTGGATGTGGCCGGCGTGGCAGGCGAGCTCCCACAAGAGATCGAAGTCGGCGGTGGAGAGGGGAATGCTGCTGCCATCGAGGCGCACGTCCCGCGCCGGGCCGTCTATCTGCAGACGGCCGAACTGCAGACGCTGGGGCGGCGGGCTGGCCGGGGCGGCCTGCGACGCCTGACCCTGCTGGCGGAACTGGACCCGCAGCCGGGCCAGCAGCACGGAGGGCGGCGTGGTCTTGAGGATGTAGTCGTTGGCACCGAGCTCCAGACTCAGGATCTGGTTCATGTCGCTGTCGAGGGAGGTGAGCATGACGATGGGGCCGGCAAAGCGTGGGCGCAGATCCCGGCACAGGGAGAGGCCATCCTGACCCGGCAGCATGATGTCCAGCAGCACCAGATCCGGCTGTTCGGCCTCGACCCGGGCCAGGGCTTTGTCCCCCCGGGTCTCCAGCAGGACCTCGATATCGTGGCGGCCGAGCCAGCTGCTGATGAGCTGGCCAATCTCGGGATCATCTTCAACAAAGAGAACGCGTGGCATGGTGACATGGCACCCCGGCAATGGCGCGAATGCGCGTCCCGCCAGCATAACGGCTCCCGCCACGACCTGCACAGCGATAAATAATCAGACGGGGCCCTGGGCCCCGTCGTCATGTTGCTTTGAATATTGTTCGGTTTAGCTCGCCTTGCGTTTCAGATAGACCCCGGCTTCCATGTGGTGGGTCCAGGGGAACTGGTCGAACAGGGCGAAGCGGGCGATCTCGTGGGTCTCGCCGAGCACCGCCATGTTGGCCTGCAGGGTCTGTGGGTTGCAGGAGATGTAGAGGATGTTGTCGTACTCCTGCACCAGCTTGACGGTGGCATCATCGAGGCCGGCGCGGGGCGGATCCACGAAGATGGTGTTGCATTGGTAGCTCTGCAAGTCGACGCCCTTGAGGCGATTGAACGCCCGCTCGCCGCGCATCGCCATGGTGAACTCCTCGGCGGACATGCGCAGTATGATGAGGTTGTCCACCCCGTTGGCGGCGATGTTGTACTGGGCGGAGTCCACGCTCGGCTTGGCGATCTCGGTGGCCAGCACCTTGCGGAAGTTCTGGGCCAGGGCGATGGAGAAGTTGCCGTTGCCGCAGTAGAGCTCCAGCAGATCTCCCTCGCTCCCCTGGGTCACGTCCAGTGCCCAGCCCAGCATCTGTTCGTTGATGGCGGCATTGGGCTGGGTGAAGCTGTTCTCCACCTGCTTGTAGATGAGCTCGCGCCCTTGCACGTTGAGTCGCTCGATGACGAACTCCTCCCCCAGACAGATCTTCTGCTTGTGAGCGCGGCCAATCAGTTGCAGATCGAAGCCCTGGGCACGCAGATCAGCCTGCAGGGCCTCGGCGGCCTGCTGCCACTCGGCTTCCAGCTTGCGGTGATAGAGCAGGCTCACACAGATCTGGCCGGACTGGGTGGAGAGGTAGTCAATCTGGAACAGTTTGCGGCGCAGCACCGGGTGCGGACGCAGCCCCTCGACCAGCACCGGCATCAGGCGATTGATGAGCAGGCTGGCGGTGGGGAACTGATCGACCCGGATGATCTCCTTGGTGGCCGGGGCATACATGCAGTGGAAGAGATCATCCCCCTCGTGCCAGATGCGAAACTCGGCGCGCATCCGGTAGTGCTCGGCGGGGGAGGCATGCACTTCCAGGGCCGGCGGGTTGAAGCCGGCGAACAGCTCGGTGAGCCGAGAGTTCTTCTCGTCGAGCTGGGCCTGGTAGTCAGCAGGAGTTCGCTGGGATTGAGTCATGGATACCTCGCATGCGCCGGGCTGAGCCGGGTAAAAACCGGGGGAGGCCGAACAGCCAACCAAAGGGGCAAGATTGTAAAAGGGCGGCGCAGATTCTCCAAACTTTTATGGTCAAGAAGTGTTCACTCGGGCCGATAACCGATCTACCACCATTGGCGGGAGGAAGAGAGATGCAAATTGACGGCGTGGGCGCGGCCCAACCCAAGGGAGCGGGTGCCTCCCCCAAGGCAGTCCAGACCAGCGCGCAGAAACCGGCGCAGGAGGGGGATCAGGTCTCCCTCAATCAGCCACCGAAATGGGCGCAGCGGCTGATCCAGCAGGCGCTGCAGTTCTCCCTGGCGATCAACGGCCAGCATTATCAGGCGCCCAGGAGCCAGGAGTTCAAGCTGGAACCGGTAGAGGAGATTACCCCGGAGACCCTGTTCGACTACCAGTCGGTGGCGGACAACGTGTTGCAGTTCGTCACCGGGCGGTTGGGGGCGGCGCGGGCGGACGGCAAGAGCGACGAGGATCTGGCCGAGATGATGGCCCAGGCCCGCAAGGGGGTCGACATGGGCTTCGGCGGCGCCAGGGAGCAGCTCGGCAGCTGGGCGGACAACGAAGACATCAAGACCGGCATGGATCAGAGTTACAAGCTGATCCAGGAAGGGCTCGAGTCCTTCGAGAAGGAGTTCTTCGGCCAGCTCTCTCCCACCGAGCTCGGGGATGCCGAGATGGCGAGCCGCCGACAGGGGGCCCTCGAGATCGAGACCCGCGACGGGGACAAGGTGATCCTGCGCTTCAGCGACAGCTGGCAGTTCAAGTCCCGCCACGGGGAGGAGGGCAACCAGTTCAGCCTGGCGTCGAGCCAGGGGGTTGATCTGTCGGTGGAAGGGGAGTTCGGTGGCAGCGAGATCGACGCCATCATCAAGCTGGTGAAGGGGCTGGATGATCTGGCCAGCCACTTCTTCAACGGCGATGGCTCCACCCTGGCAGACAAGCTGAGCGGCTTGCCGCTGGATGACAGCCAGCTCGCTGCCTACTCCCTCAAGCTCAGGCAGTCGAGCCGGCTGAGCCAGACCTATCAGGGAGCCCACTCGCTGCAGGAGAGCCTCAAGCCCCTGGCGGACTACCTGCCGAGGCTCAGTCAGTGGCAGCAGCAGGCCGATGCCCTGCTGCCCGCCTCCCAGCAGCAGGCGCTCACCCCGGTCGTGCTGGCGGCGCGGGGCCAGAACGATGCCGCCCTGGGTGCCGGTTTCATGGGCTTCAACCAGCGGATGCTGGAGGCATCGCACCTGCTCGGCCAGCAGATGGCGGCCGGCTAGACGGCGTGGTCGCAGCCCCGCGAGCCGGGGCCGCGTGGATGGTTTGCCAGTCCTGTTTGCTCGGCAGTGACAGGGCTGGCACACTGCCCTTTTCCCCAAGACAGATGCGGCCATGAACCCCAAGAAGCCAAGAGACAAGCGCGAGCTCTGCTACCCCTTCATCTTCGAGACCCAGTTCCAGTGCGATTACGAGATCGCCACCGACGAGCTTTGCTGTCAGGTGGGGGCCGTGCTCGCCGCGCTGCCTGCCGAGGCCGAGACCCGCGAGATGGCGGCAGATCTGGCGACCCTGCAACGACTCATCTACAACCTCAACGGCTCGGTGCGCGGCAGGCTCGGCATCTTCGAGGAGGATCTGGAGTGGCTGAAGGGACGTTACGATCACTACAACGAGGCGAGCCGCGGCCGGGTGACCGGCTTCGTGCTGCCCCAGGGGCCCCAGCCCATCCCCACCCTGCACCTGTGCCGCTGCGGCAGCAAGAAGGTGGTGCGGCTGCTGGTGCGCCTCGAGGAGAGCGGGGTGCGTTTTGATCCCATTCTCTACCGCTTCGCCAACCTGCTGGCGAACTTCTTCTTCGTGCTGACCGTCTTCCTCAAGCTGCACTGGGACGTGCCGGAAGTGCCCTATGTCAGCATCAACTACTGACTGATCTGGTCGTAAAAGGCTTTTCATTATGCTGGTTTGCACAGGTCAGGGTGATGACGCAGTAAAGTGATGAAATGGCAGCGTTATCCACTGATGGCGATGCCAGATAAAAAAACCGGAGCCCAGGCTCCGGTTTTTTTATGGTCGCGACACTCAGCTCGACAGCAGCACCCTGGCCGAGTTGGCCGGGATGGTGAGCTGCACCTCCCCCTGCACCACTTCGAACTTGTCGCCGTTGAAGGCGTCGGTGAAACGGCTCGCCGGGCTTGCGGTCTGCCACAG
Organism: Aeromonas veronii; assembly: GCF_040215105.1. Classification (NCBI taxonomy): domain Bacteria; kingdom Pseudomonadati; phylum Pseudomonadota; class Gammaproteobacteria; order Aeromonadales; family Aeromonadaceae; genus Aeromonas; species Aeromonas veronii. The sequence continues at coordinate 4,407,804 of NZ_CP157875.1, read as the reverse complement.
GGGCAGGCTGATGGTGCGCGGCTCCGTGGGGTGGCGGTTGCAGGCGACCACCACCTGGTCGCTTTGCAGGGTGCGGGCGAACACATAGCTGTGGGGGCCGGCGTAGAGGGTCTGGATGTCCCCCCGGCGCAGGGCCGGGCGCTGGCGGCGCAGCTGGATCAGGCGGCGGTAGTGATCGTGCAGCACGTGATCCCAGTTCGTGGTCTCCCAGGGGAAGCAGCGGCGGCAGTCCGGATCGTTGCCACCGGAGAGCCCCACCTCGTCACCGTAGTAGATGGAGGGCACGCCGATGTAGGTGATGAGCAGGGTGGCGGCGAGGCGCATGCGCTGCTTGTCCTCCCCCAGCAGGTGCAGGAAGCGGGCGGTGTCGTGGCTGTCCAGCAGGTTGAACTGGGCCAGCTGGTTCTTGAACGGGATATGGGCCCGCGCCAGCTTGAGCCAGCGATCCAGCTCCTCGGCGCTGATCTTGATGGGGTGATAGGCGATGTCCAGCCCCGCCAGGAAGGCGCGGATGGGGTGGGCGAAGCCATAGTAGTTCATGGCGCCGTCCTCCTGATCCCCCTGCAGCCACTGGCTCGCCTCGAAGAAGTGTTCACCGAGCACGTAGGCGTCCGGGTTCTCCTGCTTCACGGCGCCGCGAATGGCGCGCACATGGCCGCTGTTGCCGATGGCCGAGCCCCGCTCCCCCAGCATGTGGATGACGTCGAAGCGCCAGCCGTCGATCTGATACGGCGCCCGCATCCAGTAGCGCAGGATGGCGTTATCAGCGCGGTAGACAGCGTCTTGCACCTGCTCGCTGGAGAAATCCAGCTTGGGCAAACTGCGGATCCCCTTCCAGCTGACATAATCCCCTTCCTTGTCGAAGGTGTAGAAGCTGCGCCAGGGAGAGTCCGGATTGCTCTGGGCACCCAGTGGCGGGCAGAACCAGGGGTGTTCGGTGGAGGTGTGGTTGACCACGGCATCCAGGATGATCTTCATGCCACGCTGGTGCAGGTTGCGGGTCAGCTCGGCGAACTGTTCGTTGGTGCCGAGGTGGGCGTCCACCTTGAAGTAGTCCTGGGTGTCGTACTTGTGGTTGCTCGGCGAGTCGAAGATGGGGTTGAGGTAGAGCGCCGTGATGCCGAGGGATTGCAGGTAGTGCAGCTTGGCGTCGATCCCCGCCAGATCCCCGCCGTAGAACTCGCAGGCACCGTGCCCCTCCTCGTGGCGGCTGACCGGCTCGCCCCAGGCCTTGCTGATGACCGCCTTGCCCTTGTACTCGTATTCATGATGACGAACGCTCAAGGACGGGTCGCCGTTGCAGAAGCGGTCGGGGAAGATCTGGTAGAACACCTGATCCTGTACCCAGGTCGGCGGCTGATGGCGGCTGTTGAAGCGAAAATGCTGCTCCCGCGGCGGCATGGCGGCACTGACGCCGGCCCCGTGCAGCCACCACTGCTCTTCGTCCGTGATGCACTTGAAGCAGTAGAGGTGGATCTCCTGGCCCCGGATGAGGGGCAGCTCGACCTGCCACACCTGCAGCCTGTCCCGGGTGGAAACGGGGCGCATGGCCAGCAGGTACTCTTCGTTGTCCGGTTCGTGGCGCAGCCACACCTCCCGAATGGGGGCGTCCAGCTCGCTGAACAGGGTGAGTTGCAGGGCGTCGGCACTCTCTTTGAACCAGGGTGCCACCTGGGGGTGAAACAGGAAGGGATGGGTCATGGTCTCTACTGCGTCAAAGGTCGGCCAGGGCAATATTACCCCGTTCGTTTTCTTGTGTATGTGCGGGTTGACCAGAATGGGACGCGGATCCTGTCCGTTCTGGCCACGCCGGTGTGAGTCTATTGGGTGAGCAGATCGGCAAGGGCATTGCCCTGCTCATGGAGCTGCTCGAGCTGGGAACCCAGGGTGGCGGGATCCAGTCCCAGTTCGTCCGCCAGCGGCTTGGGGAAGCGGCTGATGATGGCCTGGGCCGGTACCCTGGCATGCCAGGCGAAGGAGACGAAGACGGCGAGGCGGATCAGCACCGCCTCCTTGCTGACCGGCCGATAGGAGAGGGGATCCAGCTGCTGGGCGATGGCATCGACGAAGGATTCCGCCAGGTTCCAGCGCCGCGCCAGCTCGGCGCCGAGCTGGGCATAGTCGTACCCCAGCATCTCCCGCTGGGCATCGACCCGGCTGCTGCCCTTCTCCATGGCCAGATTGATGAGCTCGGCCTCTTCCGGCAGGGTGCTCTGGATCAGCAGTTCGCCGATGTTGTGGATGAGGGCGCAGGTGAAGGCGGTCTCCGCATCCACGACCCTGGTCTGCTGGGCCAGGGTGCGGGCTATGGTGGCGACCTGGAAGGTCTGGGTCCAGAAGTGGTGCTTGTCGAAACTGGGGGGAGCCTTGAAGCTGCTGATGATGCCGGAGGCCACCACCACGGAACGCAACCGGTTGAAGCCAAGCCGGATCACCGCCTGCTCGATGGAGGTGACCTCGTTGCCCCGGCGCAGGGCGGCCGAATTGGCCATGCGCAGCACCTTGACGCTGATCACCTGGTCCATGGCGATCTTGGCCGCGATCTCGTCGATGCGCGCATTCTCGTCGCTGAAGCTCTGCATCAGCTCGTGCAGCAGCTTGGGAATAGTGGGCAGTTGTTTGATCTTGTCAAACAGGCGATCCATCGACATGGCTGAGGCAGCCTCCATTGCGAACAGTGCCTCATATTGTGCCACAGCCTGGTCAGTTGTTCCTGTGAGGGGCTCAGATTTCGTGAGTGCGAAAGGCGGTTAGAACACCCAGTCCCGCAGCTTGTATTCCAAACGGTGCCGTTTTCCCTGCAGGATCAGAGCCTCCTGAGAACCGTCCAGGGTGGCCCCTTCTATCAGGGTGGCGAGGACGGCCTGCTCGATCAGATCGAGCTGGGGCTGGCAGGCCATGGCGGTGCTGCCGAGGCTGCTGACCCAGAACCTGTTGCCTTCGAGGTTGCCCTGGCCAAAGTAGCGGTTGCAACCGGCGATGCCGTTGACGGTGAAGTGCTCGCCAATCTCGATGTCGGGACGGTTGTCCGGGCCGCTGGCAACGGGTTGACCATCCAGCCTGTCGAGCACCCAGTGATGGTGCTGCAAGTCTTGCTGGGCGAAGCGAGGCGTACTGCTGCAGGCGCTGAGCAGGAGCAGGGCGAGCAGGAGTAACAACATTCTGGGCATTGCTGGGGCTCCGGTGATGGGAGTGACAAGCATACCTACACCCCGGGCCCCGGGGCAGGGCGGGCAGGGGGAGCACCGACCGCTTCTGTCGCCCCCTGTGCGGGAGGGGTGTCGGTAAATGGCAACACCCGCCCCGGCCGAGCCTCGTCGGACGAAAAAGGGGCCACAATGTGGCCCCTTTTGCTCTCATATCGCGCTTAGGCGCCGGCGAACAGCCGCTCGGCATAACGGGCCAGGCCAGATGCCACCGAGCCGAAGTCATCGCCCCCTTCCAGCGGGGTCTCGGGAAGCTTGTGGCGAATGAACGCCTTGATGAGGGGCGACTTGGCGCTGCCGCCGGTGATGAAGATCCGGTCCGGTTGCACGCCGGCGGCGGTGATGGCCTCATCCATCAACTCGCCAATCTTCTCCAGCAGCGGGGCAGAGGCAGAGGCCAGCTGATTACGGCTGAGTTCCGCTGCTAACCCTTTCTCCAGCTCGCTCAGGGATTGCTGATTGAGCTCGTGGTCGGAGAGGGCGATCTTGCCCTGCTCGGCACGCCACACCAGCTGGTGGCTCAGCTTGTGGGCCCGCAGGCTGGCGAGACGGGCGAGCTTGGTGCCGGGCTGGCTGTCGAGTTGCAGGTCTTGGAGCTGGCGAGCGGTATCCAGGCTGTAGAAGCGGTTCTGGGCGCTGACGTCGTTGATGGCGGCCGCGTCCCAGAACAGGGGGTGGGGCAGGGGCTTGCCGGTCTTGAGGGTCTCGTGCATGCCGAGCAGCGGCATCATGCCCTCCACCGTCAGCCGGATGTCGAAGTCGTTGCCGCCGATGCGCTGGCCACTGTGGCTGAGCAGATCGCCGCTGCGATCCAGCCGATCGCGATGGCTCGGGCCCATGCGCAGCATGGAGCAGTCGGTGGTACCGCCGCCGATGTCCACCACCAGCACCACGGCATCCTCGTCGAGGCGGGCCTCGAATTCGAAACCGGCCGCCACCGGTTCATAGAGGAACTCCACCTGCTCGAACCCGGCGAGGCGGGCCGCCTCGGTCAGGATGGCGATGGCCTGGCGGTTGCTCTCCTCCCCCGCCAGTCCCTGGAAGTTGACCGGACGGCCGATGACGGCGCTGCGCACCGGCTGGCCCAGCTGCTGCTCCGCCTCTTCGCGCACCTGCAGCATCATGGCGCAGACGATGTCCTCGAACAGGGCGATCTGGGGGGCCTTGAGACCGTAGGCGCCGAGGAAGGATTTCGGCGACTTGATGTAGTAGCCGTCGTCCGGCTCCTCCAGATAGCGCTCGAGGGCCGCGTTGCCGAAGCTGAGCTCGTCGTTCAGGCCCTCTTCGCGCATCTGGCGACGCACCGCCTGGGCCCGGGTGACCACGGGGCCACGCAGCTTGAGATATTCGCTCTGCCGGGCAGGGGTCAGCCGCTCCGCCAAGAGGCCTGCGATGGCATCTCTGTGGGGGGCATGCAGGGTGGAGGGGAGGTAGCGGGAGCCTGACAGGGTCAGCAGCCGGGGGCTGCCTTGCTCCATCACGGCAACGGCGCAGTTGGAGGTACCGTAATCAAATCCGATAAACATGGGCGGCCAGGCTCCTGTTCAAAAAAGGGCTGGTAGCCTACCCGAAGGCGCCGGGTCTCACAACCCGGCGCGGCTGAATGGCGGGTGGTTTATTCCACTTCGTTGTCGCAGTGGCCCTGGCGCTCGATGGCCTGGATGTTGCTGAGGGTGGTGTCGGCGATGGCGTGCAGCGCCTCCCGGGTCAGGAAGGCCTGGTGGCCGGTGAACAGCACGTTGTGGCAGGCGGACAGTCGGCGGAAGACGTCGTCGGTGATCACCTCGTTGGACTTGTCGGAGAAGAAGAGATCTTCCTCCTCCTCGTAGACGTCCAGCCCCAGGGCGCCGATGCGGGCGGTCTTGAGGGCCTCGATGGCGGCGTTGGAGTCGAGCAGGCCGCCGCGGCTGGTGTTGATGATCATCACCCCGTCCTTCATCTTGGCGAAGGCCTCCTTGTTCAGCAGGTGGTAGTTCTCCTTGAACAGGGGGCAGTGCAGGCTGATGACGTCGGACTGGCGGAACAGGGTGTCGAGATCCACGTATTCGGCACCGAGATCGATGGCTGCCTGGTTCGGATAGGGATCGCTCACCAGCAGGCGCATGCCGAAGCCCTTGAGGATGCGCAGGGTGGCGATGCCGATCTTGCCGGTGCCGATGATGCCGGCGGTACGGCCGTGCATGTTGAAGCCCACCAGCCCTTCCAGGGAGAAGTTGGCGTCGCGGGTACGCTGATAGGCCTTATGGATGCGGCGGTTGAGGGTCATCATCAGCCCCACCGCGTGCTCGGCCACCGCCTCCGGGGAGTAGGCGGGCACGCGCACCACTTTCAGCCCCAGCTCCTTGGCGGCGACCAGATCCACGTTGTTGTAACCGGCGCAGCGCAAGGCGATCACTTTGGTGCCGTTGGCGGCCAGATCGGTCAGCACCTCCCGGTCGGCATCGTCGTTGACGAACAGGCAGACCACGGGGAAGTGGTGGGCAAGACGGGCGGTCTTGGCCTCCAGCCGCACGTCGAAGAACTCCAGCTCGAAGCCGTACTGGCTGTTGGCCTGATGGAAGTGTTCCTTGTCATAGCTCTTGGTACTGAAAACGGCGACTTTCATGGTGCGCTCTCCGCAGATATCGATGTGGTTAAATTACAACAACCGTCGGCCTTCATCACGGGATAAATCGTGGGGAATTAGCCCCAGGGCATGATGGGAACCGCGCTCACCGCACTCTTGTAAGAACCATCCACTAGCTTGGTGCTGTAAGTCAGATAAACCAGGGCGTTGCGTTTTTCGTCGTAAAAGCGCACCACTTTCTGCTCCTTGAACACCAGGGAGGTGTTGACGTCGAACACCTCCTCCCCGGCTTTCAGCTTGGCGGGCAGGGTGATGGGGCCTGTCTGGTGGCAGGAGAGAGACGCGTGAGAGGGATCTTCCGCCAGCCCGAGCCCGCCCTTGACGCCCCCGGTCTTGGGCCGCGCCAGATAGCAGGCGATGCCGGCAATCTTGGGGTCGTCGAATGCCTCGATCACTATCTTGTGATTGGGGCCCACCAGCTTGAAGGCGGTGCTCACCTCGCCGATGGGGTCGGCCTTGTCCGCGAGGGCGGGACCGGTGATCAGCAGGGTCAGCAGCAGGGACAGGATGCGGTAGGACATGTGATTTCTCCTGGCCTCAATAGGGGAGGCCCAAGCGGCGATAGAGGCTGGCCAGCACCCAGGCGGGGCCGATCAGCAGAAATTGCAGGTCGGCGAGGAAGGAGGGCCGCTTGCCCTCGATCTGATGGCCGACAAACTGGGAGATCCAGAGTACCACGAAGCCGATGAGCGCCGGCAGCAAAAGAGGCCCTTGCCACCACTGGCAGGCCAGCAGACCGAGGCCGGTGAGGACCGCCATGCCGAAGAACAACGGAAGTGAGAGACGCAGGTAGAACAGCAGCACCGGGATGGCCGCCACCATGGCCCAGTTGATGCCAAAAGGCAGTGGGCCAACGGGCAGGCACCAGAGCAGGGCCAGCCCGCACAGATAGATGCCGGGCACCGCCACCTTGTGGATGGCGATGTTGACCGGATGGCGGTGGCTCTGACCGTAGTCGCTGAACCATTGTTCGAGTCGTTTCATGGCACCTCCCTGGTGCTGTGGTGACGCGGGTCTGCCATCCATCCTGGATGGCTCTGGTTCCCTGAGCCGCCCCGAGCCCGGGTGTGCGGCAGGGGGGCGGTCATGGCTGTCAGGGTGCGGGCGAAGGTGACTGCACCGGTGGATAATCCCAGTACTGGGCCGGAATGCTTCGGAGTAGCGGCGTCATGTCCGGGTTGGTCAGAGGGATGGTGAGGCGACCCTCCAGGTTCGCGCTGGCCAGGGCCTCGCGGATCTTGGGATTCTCGCGGAAGAACTTCATGAAGCTGCCATCGGCATAGGCGCGCTCAAGGCCGGTCTGGATCGCCTTGGCCAGCTTGGGGCTCTCTGGACTGACGAAGAAGAATTCGGCGAAGGGGTAGCGCAGCAGCAGGTGTTGCTCGACGGCGAGGTTGGGGTACTGGGCGCTCAGTTCGGCCCGCTCGGCGAAGATCTCCACCACATTGCGGGGGAAGAAATCGAGCTTGTCACCGTCATTGATGAGGCGGAATAGATTGTTGTAGCGGCCGGCATAGGTGGGGATCCCCGCCAGTTCCAGGATCTTGTTGTCGGCCCAGCCGACCCCCTGCGCCGCCTTCAGCTTCTTGAGGTCGGCGAGGCTGTTGACCTGGTTGAACTTCTCCTGGGCATCGGCGTGGATGAAGGAGAGCCGCAACCCCTCCAGCCCGCGAAACAGCGGGATGGGGACCGGAATGAGGGAGGATTCGAGGGCACTGGAGGTTCCCATCCAGTACACATTGATGTTTTTGCCCTTGCTGAGTTCCTGCTGCAGGCTGAACTGGTTGAGATTGAGCTCGACCTGCTCAAGTTTGAACGGCTGGTCGGCACGGGTGAGCGCCAGCTCCAGCAGCTTGAGCTGATAGTCGTTATCGAGTTGATTGACGGGCCGGCTGGGGACCTTGACGGTGAGGGTCTGTGCTTGTGCCAGCAGTGGCAGGCACAAACACAGCCTGATGAGCCATTTCACTCTCTGCGCTCCTGTGAGATTCCAAGACTTGCCCGGAGTCTAACAGAACTTGCCACGCTCTGGCTGTGATGCCGTGAGTGAACTGCTGGCGCCGCCCGCATCCTGATACGCCTGCATGCACACCGGTCGCTCGGCGTCTTGGCGATGCAGGGATGCTCCGGGCGGCATCAGGCCGAGTCAGGCGACCCGGCGGAACACGTGGGTATCGTTGAATTCCTTGGTGCTCTGACACTCGACGCAGAAGCGGGATTCAGGGCGAGCCTGCAACCGCTTCAGGGAGATCTCGTCACCGCAGGATTCGCAGTAGCCAAAGTCCCCTTCGTTGATGCGTTTCAACGCCCCTTTCAGTTTGCGCAGGTGCAACTTGTCGTGCTCGATGCGGTTCAGCTCCAGACGGCGGGCCTCCTCGACGCTGGCACGGTCAATTTCATCGGCCATCTCGTTGGTATCGGTGGCGATGGCCTGGCTGGCTTGAGAGTTGAGACGCTCCTCGAGCTCGATGATTTGGCGCTCGATCTGACCCTTGTAGAAGGTCAGCTGGTCTTCAGTCATGAAATCACACATATGGTTTTCTACCAGTCAGTTTCCCAATTTTTCCCATTTATGGGGGCTGTCTGTCTGCAGACCAAGCCCTTGTATCCCGTTTTGCACCAATTCCATGCAGGAGAGTGCAAATCAGGGCGGGCCTTGTACCAAAAAAATGCAGGCATGCAAAGTAAATCGGATAAAGAGTGTGCGTCCCTACAAAGAAATGGTCCTCATCTGACAAGGTATGACTGAGAAGCCGGGCTGTAGCGGCGGTCGTTGGCATCGCCTTTGCAGTAAGCTGATCGCGACACAAGGTGTTTAGTATTTGGTGTCGACATGGTCATTATATAGGCCATTGTTTATAGTTTTTTAAACACCATCGCTTGACAAAGGGCTTTGTCACGGGCTTTTATGGTGTTACTGATTACATTTTCTTAACAAGGGTGTTCCTTATATTAGACACCCTTGCCAATGGCAACCGTAGAGTCGGGGTTTAACATGGACAGTATCAAGGGCTGGATGGAGAGCAATCGCATCACCGAGGTGGAGTGTTTGTTTCCGGATTTCACCGGCAATGCCCGAGGCAAGATCATCCCAGCCAACAAATTTCTGCGCGAAGGGGGCATGCGGCTACCCGAGGTCATCTTCACCCAGACGGTGACCGGGGAGTATCCGGATGACGACAGCATGATTGACCCGCTGGAGCGGGACATGCAGCTCTACCCCGATCCCAATACCATTCGTTTCGTGCCCTGGGCCCTTGAGCCGACTGCTCAGGTGATCCACGACTGTTTCGACATCAATGGCAAGCTCATCGACATCGCGCCGCGCTCCGTGCTGCGCCGGGTCCTGTCATTCTATGAGAAGCAGGGCTGGAAGCCGGTGGTCGCTCCCGAGCTCGAATTCTACCTGGTCAAGCGCAACGAAGACCCCGACTATCCCCTGGTACCGCCGGTGGGCCGCAATGGTCGTCCGGAAACGGCCCGCCAGTCCTTCAGCATCGATGCGGTCAACGAATTCGATCCCATCTTCGAGGACATGTACGACTACTGCGAGGCCCAGGAGCTGGAGGTGGACACCCTGATCCACGAGTCCGGTGCCGCCCAGATGGAGATCAACTTCCTGCACGGCGATGCCATCGACCTCGCCGACCAGGTGTTTCTGTTCAAGCGCACCATGCGGGAAGCCGCCCATCGCCATGGCATCTATGCCACCTTCATGGCCAAGCCCATGAGCGACGAGCCGGGCTCCGCCATGCACATCCACCAGAGCCTGGAGGACATGGACGGTCACAACCTGTTCGGTACCAGCGAGGGGGGCAACTCCGCCCTGTTCATGCACTTCATCGCCGGTCTGCAGAAATACACCCCGGCGGTGACCGCGCTGCTGGCGCCGAACGTCAACTCCTACCGCCGTCTCACCTTCGGTGAGAGCGCTCCGCGCAACGTGCAGTGGGGAGTGGAGAACCGGACCTGCGGCCTGCGGGTACCCTTCTCCGAGCCGAGCGCGCGACGGGTGGAGAACCGCTTCGCCGGGGCGGACGCCAACCCCTATCTGGCGCTGGCGGCCACCCTGGCTTGCGGCTACCTCGGCATGCTGGAGAAGCTCGAGCCCATGCAGGAGATGAAGGCGAGTGCCTATGACCTGCCCTACAGCCTGCCCCGCTCCCTGGAGGAATCCCTGAGCCATCTGGAGCAGTGCGAGCCCATCAAGGACATGCTGGGGGAGCGTTTCATCCGCGCCTTCGTCGCGGTCAAACGCAAGGAGTACGAGACCTACTTCGGGGTGATCAGCCGCTGGGAACGGGAATTCCTGTTGCTGAACGTGTGACCCCGCCTCAGGGGAAGCCGGCGCCGGCTTCCCCTGTCAATCACCAGCCGTCAAGGCTGACGCCGTGACCCGTGTGCGAAAGCGCCATCGCCCCGTCACAGCAGCACAATAATATATCGCTTCAGAATGATGGAACCGGGGTGCCGTCAGCGCAGCCGAGCGCCTGTGCTTTGCTGCCCACCTCATTGATCCATAACGAACATCGTCTAAATCGCTAAATCGAAGGAACCGAGGAGCAAGCAATGCAGCACAGTACCCGTGAGTGGCAACAACTGGACGCCAGCCACCATCTGCACCCCTTTACCGATTTTCAGGCCCTGAACAAGAAGGGCAGTCGCATCATCACCAAGGCTGAGGGGGTCTATCTGGAAGACTCCGACGGGCGCCGCATCCTGGACGGGATGGCGGGCCTGTGGTGCGTCAACATGGGCTATGGCCGCCAGGAGCTGGTGGATGCCGCCACCCGGCAGATGCAGCAACTGCCCTATTACAACCTCTTCTTCCAGACCAGCCATCCGCCCGCAGCCGAGCTGGCGACCCTGCTGGCCGAGGTGGCCCCGGCCCATCTCAACCACGTCTTCTTCACCGGCTCGGGTTCCGAATGCAACGATACCGTGCTGCGCATGGTGCGCCATTACTGGGCCAGCAAGGGCCAGCCGGACAAGCAGGTGATCATCAGCCGCCACAATGCCTACCACGGCTCCACCGTGGCCGGTGCCAGCCTCGGCGGCATGAAGGGCATGCATGCCCAGGGCGGCCTGCCCATCCCCGGCATAGTCCACATCGATCAGCCCTATCACTTCGGTGAGGGGGAGGGGATGAGTGCCGAGGCATTCGGATTGGAGCGTGCCGGCCAGCTGGAGAAGAAGATCCTCGAACTGGGCGTGGACAAGGTGGCCGCCTTCATCGGTGAGCCCATCCAGGGCGCCGGTGGTGTCATCATCCCCCCCGCCAGCTACTGGCCCGAGATCCAGCGCATTTGCGACAAGTACGGCATCCTGCTCATCGCGGACGAGGTGATCTGCGGCTTCGGGCGCACCGGTCACTGGTTTGCGAGCGAAGGCTTTGGCATCAAACCGGACCTGATGTGTCTGGCCAAGGGCATCACCTCGGGCTATCTGCCGATGGGTGCCGTGATGGTGGGAGACAGGGTCGCCAAGGTACTGGTGGAAGAAGGGGGAGAGTTCAATCACGGCTTCACCTACTCCGGTCATCCGGTGGCCTGTGCCGTGGCCATTGCCAATATCCAGCTTATGCAAAGTGAGAGCATAGTTAAGCGCGTTCATGATAACATCGGCCCCTATTTGCAGCGCCGCTGGAGCGAGTTGGCCGATCACCCGCTGGTGGGGGAAACCCGTGGCAAGGGTCTGGTCGCCGCGTTGGAAATAGTGCAGGACAAACAGACGAAACGCCGTTTCCCGGCTGAGCTTCAAGCCGGGATGACCTGTCGGGAGTTCTGCTTTAACAATGGCTTGGTGATGAGGGCGGTCGGCGATACCATGATCATATCGCCCCCCTTGGTGATCACCGAGGAACAGGTGGATGAATTGGTCAAACTGGCCAGGATCAGTCTGGATCTGACAGCGGCAAAGCTGCGGGAATAGGCTGTGACCGGGCAGATTGGCTTACGCATACAATTTGCTTAGGAGACAAGGACTATGTCTTTTAAAAAGGGAATGATGGCTGCTTCCGTGGCGCTGGTCATGATGAGTACCGGGGCGATGGCCGACGAGAAGGTGCTGCACGTCTACAACTGGAGCGATTACATCGCGCCGACGACGCTGGAAGATTTCCAGAAAGAGACGGGCATCAAGGTGATCTATGACGTGTTCGACAGCAACGAGGTGCTGGAAGCCAAGTTGCTGGCGGGCAGTTCAGGTTATGACATCGTGGTGCCGTCGAACCCCTTCCTGGCCAAGCAGATCAAGGCAGGCGTCTTCCAGAAACTGGACAAGTCCAAACTCTCCAACTGGAAAAACCTGGATACCGCGTTGCTGAAGGCGCTCGAGCCGAGCGACCCGGGTAACCAGTACTCCATCCCTTACCTGTGGGGCACCATCGGTTACGCCTACAACCCAGAGAAGGTGAAAGCCGTACTGGGTGCGGATGCGCCGGTGGACTCCTGGGATCTGGTGTTCAAGCCGGAAAACATGGCCAAGTTGAAGGAGTGCGGTGTCTCCTTCCTCGACTCACCGACCGAAATGCTGCCAGCCGCCCTGCAATACCTGGGCTTCAAGCCGGATAGCCAGAAGCCGGACGAGTTGAAGAAGGCTGAGGAGCTGTTCCTCTCCATCCGTCCCTATACCGCCTATTTCCACTCCTCCAAGTACATTTCGGATCTAGCCAACGGCAACCTGTGCGTGGCGGTCGGTTACTCCGGTGACTTGCAGCAGTCCAAGTCCCGGGCGATTGAGGCCAAGAACGGCGTCAATCTGACCTATGTGATCCCAAAAGAGGGGGCAGGCAGCTTCTTCGACATGCTGGCTATTCCGGCAGATGCGAAGAACGTGGAATCGGCCCATGTGTTCCTGAACTATCTGATGCAGCCCGAGGTGATCGCCAAGATCTCCGACGCGGTCAGCTACCCGAGCGGGAACAAGGCGTCCGTGCCGCTGGTGTCCGAAGCGATCCGCAACGATCCGGGCATCTACCCGAGCGAGGCGACCCTGGCGAAGATCTACACCTTCCCGGATCTGCCGGCCAAGGTGCAGCGTCTGATGACCCGCAGCTGGACCAAGATCAAATCAGGTAAGTAAGTGACGAGTACCCCTCCCGGTCCGCAGTTCGGCCGGGAGGGTGGTGACCCACCCGACAGGTTGGACGGCGCGTAAGGATGCGCGACGGATAAATCACACAATGAGAGGACTGAACAAGTGCACATGACCAAGATAGCGACGCTGGCCCTGACCCTGGGGTTTGCAAATCTGGCCCAGGCAGCCCCTGTGGTTCATTTTTACAACTGGTCCGACTATATCGGCGAGACCACCCTCAGTGACTTCCAGCAGAAGACCGGGATCAAGACCGTCTATGACGTGTTTGACTCCAACGAGACGCTGGAAGGCAAGCTGCTGACCGGCCGTACCGGTTACGATCTGGTCGTGCCCTCCAACAATTTCCTGGCCAAGCAGATCAAGGCGGGGGCATTCCAGAAACTGGATCCCGCCCTGCTGCCCAATATGGTCAATCTGGATCCCCTGCTGCTCAAGCAGCTCGACAAGGTGGATCCGGGTCATCAGTACGCCGTGCCCTACCTGTGGGGTACCAACGGCATCGGCTACAACGTCGAGAAGGTCAAAGCCGTGCTGGGGATCGACAAGATCGACTCCTGGGCGACCATCTTCGAGCCGGAAAACATGAAGAAGCTGTCCAGTTGCGGCGTCGCCTTCCTCGACTCGGCGGACGAGATGATCCCGGCGGCCCTCAACTATCTGGGGCTCAACCCCAACAGCCATGATTCGGCTGACATCAAGCGGGCCGAGGCGCAACTGCTGAAGGTGCGCCCTTATATCGCTTACTTCCACTCCTCCAAGTACATCGCGGATCTCGCCAACGGCGACATCTGCGTGGCCGCCGGCTTCTCCGGTGACATCTTGCAGGCGGCGGCCCGTGCCAAGGAAGCGGGCAAGGGGATCAATATCGCCTACAGCATTCCGAAAGAAGGCGGCAATCTCTGGTTCGACATGATGGCTATCCCGGCGGATGCCACCAATGTCAAAGAAGCCCATGCCCTGATCAACTACATTCTCGATCCGCAGGTGATCGCCAAGGTGAGCGACTACGTGGGGTATGCCAACCCCAACACCAAGGCGGGCGAGTACATGGACAAGCAGGTGCGTGATGATGAGTCAGTCTATCCCCCCCAGGCGGTGCTGGAGCGGTTGTATGTGCAGGAAGCCCATCCCCGTTCAGTGCAGCGCCTGATCACCCGGAGTTGGACCAAGATCAAGTCCGGAACCTAACCTTGGCGCCCATCCCGGGGCGCCAGATTGTATTGATGGATCGGCCCCGGCCGGTAACACGTTTGGGAGTTTGGTGATGGCGATAGCCTCCAGTGCCTACAAGAAAGCCCTCGAGGGCAGCCAGCAGCGTAAAGAAGTGCTGGTCAAAATAGACAGGGTAAGCAAGCAGTTCGACGAAACGCTGGCGGTCGACAACGTGTCCCTCAACATCCACAAGGGCGAGATCTTCGCCCTGTTGGGGGGCTCTGGCTCCGGCAAGTCCACCTTGCTGCGGATGCTGGCCGGGTTTGAACGCCCCACCGAGGGACGGCTGTTCCTGGATGGCGTCGATATTACCGACATGCCACCCTACGAGCGTCCGATCAACATGATGTTCCAGTCCTACGCCCTGTTCCCCCACATGACGGTGGCGCAGAACATCGCCTTTGGCCTCAAGCAGGACAGTCTGCCCAAGGCCGAGATCGATGCCAGGGTCGAGGAGATGCTCAAGCTGGTGCAGATGACCCAGTACGCCCGTCGCAAGCCACACCAGCTCTCCGGTGGCCAGCGTCAGCGGGTAGCGCTGGCCCGTTCGCTGGCCAAGCGTCCCAAGCTGCTGCTGCTGGACGAGCCCATGGGGGCGCTGGACAAGAAGCTGCGCTCCCAGATGCAACTCGAGCTGGTGGAGATCATTGAACGGGTCGGCGTGACCTGCGTCATGGTGACCCACGATCAGGAAGAGGCCATGACCATGGCCGAGCGGATTGCCATCATGCACCTCGGTTGCATCGAGCAGATTGGCAGCCCCATGGATATCTACGAGACTCCGGCCAGCCGGCTGGTGTGCGAGTTCATCGGCAACGTCAACCTGTTTGACGGCCTGCTGGTGGAAGATGAACAGGACCATGCCACCATCGCCTGTGCGGATCTGGAGCAGCCCATCTACGTGGGCCACGGCATCAGTTCTCGCGCCGAGAACAAGAAGGTGACCTATGCCCTGCGGCCAGAAAAGCTGCTGATGAGCCTGCAAAAGCCGGTGGAGATAGAGCATCCGGACTTCAACTGGACCAAGGGGCAGGTCTACGACATCGCCTATCTTGGCGGACACTCCGTTTACCACATCCAGTTGCCCTCGGGCAAAATCGTGCAGGCCTTCATCGCCAACGCCGAACGCCACGGCAAGCGGCCGACCTGGGATGACCAGGTGTTCCTCTATTGGGAAGATGACAGCGGCGTGGTGCTGCAATCATGAAGTCATTGCGAAGACTGAAGAAACTGGGCGGGCGCCAGCTGGTGATCGGCATCCCCTTCTTCTGGCTGTTCCTGTTCTTCCTGCTGCCCTTCATCATCGTCGTGAAGATCAGCTTCGCGGAAGCGGACGTGGCCATCCCGCCCTACACGGACGTGGTAAGCTGGGCGGATGAGCAGCTCACCATATTGCTACACATGGGCAACTATCTGTTGCTGCTGGACGACGAGCTCTATCTTGCCGCCTATCTGGGCTCCCTCAAGATGGCCTTCGTCAGCACTGTTCTCTGCCTGCTGATCGGCTACCCCATGGCCTACTCCATCGCCCGGGCGAAGAAGGAGACCCAGACCGTCCTGCTGCTGCTCATCATGATGCCGACCTGGACGGCGATCCTTATCCGGGTTTACGCCTGGATGGGGATCCTCAGCAACAACGGCTTGCTCAACAGCCTGCTGATGGGGATTGGCCTCATCAACGAGCCGCTGACCATCCTCAACACCAACCTGGCGGTCTACATCGGCATCGTATACTCCTACCTGCCGTTCATGGTGCTGCCGCTCTATGCCAACCTGGTGAAACATGACCAGAGCCTGCTGGAGGCAGCCTCCGATCTCGGCGCCCGCAACCTGACCCGGTTCTGGCAGATCACGGTGCCCCTCTCCAAGAACGGCATCATCGCTGGTTGCATGCTGGTGTTCATCCCGGTGGTGGGGGAGTTCGTCATCCCCGAGCTGCTTGGCGGCCCCGAGACCCTGATGATCGGCAAGGTGCTGTGGCAGGAGTTCTTCAACAACCGCGACTGGCCGGTGGCGTCCGCCCTGGCGGTGGTGATGCTGGCGGTGCTGATCGTACCGATCATTCTGTTCAACCGTAACCAGGCCAAAGAGCTGGAGGGCAAGGTATGAAGCGTTTCAGTTTTGCCACCCTGATGTTGTGGCTGGGGTTGCTGTTCATCTACCTGCCCATGGTCATCATGGTGATCTACTCCTTCAACGCCTCCAAGCTGGTGACGGTCTGGGGTGGCTGGTCGTTGAAATGGTACTTCGGCCTGCTCGACAACAAGCAGTTGATAGGCTCTGTGCTGCGCTCTCTCGAGATCGCCTTCTACACCGCCATCGCGGCGGTCGCGTTGGGGACGGTCGCAGCCTTCGTGCTGACCCGGATCCCGCACTTCCGCGGCCGGACCCTGTTCGGCGGCATGGTGACGGCGCCTCTGGTCATGCCGGAGGTGATCACCGGTCTCTCCCTGCTGCTGCTGTTCGTGGCCATGGCCCAGCTGGTAGGCTGGCCGGCGGAGCGGGGCATGGTGACCATCTGGATAGCCCACACGACCTTCTGTACCGCCTATGTGGCGATCGTGGTGTCGGCACGGCTGCGGGAGCTGGATCTCTCCATCGAGGAGGCGGCCATGGATCTGGGGGCCAAGCCCTGGAAGGTGTTCTTCCTGATCACCATCCCCATGATTGCGCCATCGCTCGCGGCGGGGGGCATGATGTCGTTCGCCTTGTCGCTCGATGATCTGGTGCTGGCGAGCTTCGTCTCCGGCCCGGGGGCGACGACGCTGCCGATGGAAGTGTTCTCGGCGGTACGCCTCGGCGTGAAGCCCGAGATCAACGCCGTGGCCAGCCTGATCCTGCTGTCGGTATCGCTGTTTACCTTCGGTAGCTGGTATCTGATGGCCAAGGCGGAGAAACGCCGCCGCGCCGAAATTGCCATGACCACCCAGATGCAGGCAGTCGCCTGACGTCGTGATAATATCCGCATTCTCTCATCCATCAGGAGGATAGAATGCGGATCTCCCTCTTCATCGGCCAGGGTGCCGAGTTGAATGCCGAACAAGCCCCCGGTCTCGTCAGCGCCATCCACAAGCAAGCCGTCACACACCCAGTTTGGTGTGGTTTCCTCGGTCTGGTTGGGGATGAGCAGAGCGATCAGCGCCACCACGGTGGCCCGGAACGGGCGCTGCATTACTATCCCGCCGATCACTATCCCTGGTGGCTGACCTGGCAAACCGCCTTGGGTCTGCCTGCTCCGCGAACTCCCTGGCAGCCGGCGGCTTTTGGCGAGAATCTCTCCGGCCTCGGGCTGACGGAAGCCGAGGCCTGCATCGGCGATGTGTTTCGCTTAGGCGATGCCCTGGTGCAGATCAGCCAGCCGAGATCCCCCTGCTTCAAACTCAACCAGCGCTTTGGCTATGCCCATTTATCCCAGGTGATGCAGCTCAGTGGTCGCTGTGGCTGGCTGTTGCGAGTGCTGGAGGAAGGGGAGGTGGCACCGGATGCGGAGTTGCAACTGGCAGACAGGCCCTATCCCGAACTGACGGTGAAGCGGGCCGCCGACATCCTGTTCAACCAGGCTCGCAACGAGGATGATCTGCGACTGATGCTGGACAACCCGGCTCTCTCGCCAAACTGGCGCCAGCATGCGGCGCACTGGCTGGAGCATGGCGTGGTGGCGGATTGGCGACGCCGGTTGCTGGGGCCAACCGAATTCCAGCTGCCGACAAAATGACCTCGTTCCGGAAGAGGGAGCCATCGTCTTGCCAAACCTTGCACAATTCGCTGAATTGTTGAGCGCAAAGCCATTTTTTTCTGCTGAACATCAAAAAAGGCTTGTGTCATGTCTGGGCTTTCGGTAAATTCTCGCCCCGCAGACATCGGTGTGTAGCGCAGCTTGGTAGCGCACTTCGTTCGGGACGAAGGGGTCGGAGGTTCGAATCCTCTCACACCGACCACATTAGAAAAGGCCGCTCAATGAGCGGCCTTTTCGCATTTGTCGTTTGTCAGTCAGCGCGGTGGGGAATCGCTATGGTGGTTTGGATCCCATGGATGATCGCCATGAAAAGGGCCACCGCTCGGTGGCCCATGGGTGGAGTCTGATCCTGACTCCGGCACGGCTTAAGTTGTGGCAATCTCGTTGTGGCTCTGCTTTATGGTGCCCTCCTTGCGCCTTGGGCGCTTGCTCAGATGTGCCAGTGTTGATGGCACAATGCCTTGAAGCCACGTTGAGTCTGCAGAGTCGCATGCTTGGGGTACTCGCTGATGAAGTGGCCGAGACCCTCCACCAGTTGTGAGCGCAACGAAGACACGGGCTCATGCCAGGCTTGCAGGCAGAGATGGCCGGGGATCAACTGCTCTCGATACGCTTCCAGCAGATGTTCTGGCCAGGGTTCGATACCGGAATCATGTCGCAGTAGATAGTGGGCGGCGGGTTGGCGGGCATAGATGAACTGAACTTGGGCCAGGTCGCGTTGGCTAAGCGTTTGACTGCCGATGTGGCAGGTCAAATATTTTCCCGTCTTCAGATCCAAGAAGTGACCGCGTTGCCGACAGGCGATGATGCGATACCAAGGCAGGGGTGAACACAGAGAATACCCCTCCAGCTCCTGTTCCAACCAGTGACGACACTCGGGAGTGTGCACCTCGTCGAGCATGCACTCGATCTGTGTCAGCAAGGCTCTGGATGGTTTGGTCGCCAGTATCGCGCTCATGGTCTGCAATCCTCCCTCTGCACATGATCCCGACTACCAGTATGGACCTCAGCGGGCGGAGGGGGTAAGGATTCTAATGATTAAAATCGGCTTAGAAGTGCAGTTTTTATGCAATAAAGCCCTTAGCCGACGAGATAAGTACCGGTTCCGAAGGCGATGTGAGTCCCTTCTTCGTTGTGCAGTTCCATGCGGGCAACGGCCACCTTGCTGCCGGCGCGGATGATGTGGGCGGTGGCGATGAACTCGTTGCCCCGGCCCGGGCGCAGGTAGTCCACTCGCAAATCGATGGTACCGAGGCGGGAGAAGCGCTCCTTGAGGTAGCTGGGGGAGAAGTCTTCCAGCTCGTCGATGCAGGAGGCGGCGACTATCATGCCCCCCGCCACATCCAGCAGGCTGGCGGTGACGCCGCCGTGCAAGATGTGATGGAAGGGGTTGCCGATGAGCTTCTCCTCCATCTTGATGCGCAGCTCCACCTTGTCGAAGTCGTAGTGGGTCACCTGCATGCCGATCAGCTTGTTGAACGGCATCCTTTCGGCAAACAGGTTGGCAATGCCACTGAGCGCCATCTTCTTCAGCATGTCTTTCATGTCTCGATCCCAATCCCTGGCGGTTCAACCGAGTAAAAACTCCAGCCAGTCTGCAACACTTCCTTAACACTCGCAATGGCAGGTTTATTGTGAACGGCGGCTGCTTTAGAATGACGACCCCAAAGGAGAGCCCATGACCGCCATTGCCGACATCCAGCCAGACTCTCAGCCCGATGCTGTGCCAGAGACGCCCCTTGCCCTGTTGCAGGCGGTGTTCGGCTACCAGCAGTTTCGGCCGGGTCAGCTCGAGATCATCGAGCAGATAGTGGTGGGGCGCGATGCCCTGGTGCTCAAGCCCACCGGCGGCGGCAAATCCCTCTGCTACCAGATCCCGGCCCTGCTGCGTCCCGGACTGGGGGTGGTGGTCTCGCCCCTCATCTCGCTGATGAAGGATCAGGTGGACAGCCTGCGCGCCAACGGGGTGGCGGCGGTCTACATCAACTCGGCGCTGAGCCGGGAGGAGATGATCCAGAACTTCGCCGCCATGCGTCGCGGCGAAATAAAACTGGTCTATGTCTCACCGGAGCGGCTGCTGCAGCACGAGTTCATGGATCGGCTGGCAGAGCTGCCGCTCGGTCTGTTCGCCATCGACGAGGCGCACTGCGTCTCCCAGTGGGGGCACGATTTTCGGCCGGAATACGCGGCGCTCGGGCGACTCAAGCAGTGGTTCCCCCAGGTGCCCGTGGTGGCGCTCACCGCCACCGCCGACGAGGCGACCCGCAGCGACATGCTGCATCGCCTCGAGTTGCACGACCCCTTTATCCACACAGCCAGTTTCGATCGGCCGAACATCCGCTACAGCCTGGTGGAGAAGTTCAAGGCGGCGGAGCAGCTGCTGCGCTACGTGCAGAGCCAGAAGGGCAACTGTGGCATCGTCTACTGCTCCAGCCGCAACCGGGTGGAGGAGGTGGCGGAGCGGCTCTCCCGCCACGGCTGCAAGGCGGCCCCCTATCACGCCGGCCTGCCGCTGGCCCAGCGCCAGCAGACCCAGGAAGCCTTCCTCAAGGATGACATCGAGATCGTGGTGGCGACGGTGGCGTTCGGCATGGGTATCGACAAGCCGAACGTGCGCTTCGTGGTGCACTACGACATCCCCAAGAATATCGAATCCTACTATCAGGAGACGGGCCGCGCCGGTCGTGACGGCACCCCGGCGGAGGCGCTGCTGCTCTACGATCCCGCCGACATCGGCCGGGTGCGCCGGTTGCTCGACAACATCGAAAACCCCCAGCAACTGCAGGTGGAGCAGTACAAGCTGAATGTGATGGCGGCCTTCGCCGAGGCGCAGACCTGCCGCCGCCAGGTGCTGCTGAACTACTTCGGCGAGTACAACGACAAGCCCTGCGGCAACTGCGACATCTGCCTGGATCCCCCCAAGAGCTATGACGGCACCGAGGACGCCCAGAAGGCGCTCTCCTGCGTCTGGCGGGTGGGGCAGAACTTCGGGGTGGGTTATGTGGTGGAGGTGCTGCGCGGGTCGCTGAACCAGCGCATCAAGGATCACGGCCACGACAAGCTGTCCACCTACGGCATCGGCAAGGAGCAGAGCCACGAGTATTGGATGAGCGTTATTCGTCAGCTGATCCACAAGGGGCTCCTGACCCAGAACATCACCCGCAACCTGGTGCTGCAGCTGACCGAGGCGGCCCGCCCGGTGCTGCGCGGCGAGCTGGCGCTGGAGCTGGCGGTGCCGCGGCTGCAACCCATCTCCAGCCGCAAGGAGAAGCGCAGCGGCCTGCTCGACAGCGCCAACTATGACAAGCGGCTGTTCAAGGAGCTGCGGGCCCTGCGCAAGCAGATCGCCGAGGAGGAGGAGGTGCCGCCCTACGTGGTGTTCAACGACAGCACCCTGGTGGAGATGGCGCAGCTGATGCCGATGACCGAAGACGAGCTGCTGGCGGTCAACGGCGTGGGTCACCGCAAGCTGGAGCGCTTCGGCGAGGCCTTTATGGACCTGATCATCGAGTACTGCCGCCGCTAAGAGTGGCTGCAGGTGGAGATGGGGTTGCGACGATGCCCATGATCGAAGACGAGCCACGGATGCCGACCATCTTGCCAAGGGCAGTTTAACGAACTGCCTTTGTTGTATTTGATGAATTAATTCACCATAAGGACGATATTTT
The DNA here is from genome assembly GCF_040215105.1 of Aeromonas veronii. NCBI lineage: Bacteria > Pseudomonadati > Pseudomonadota > Gammaproteobacteria > Aeromonadales > Aeromonadaceae > Aeromonas > Aeromonas veronii. The sequence continues at coordinate 4,386,258 of NZ_CP157875.1, read as the reverse complement.
TCACTGCTGCAGGCTGGCGTAATAAGCCGCTAGGTTCTCCATATCCGCCTCGGTCAGTGCCGCCATAAAGGGGGCCATCATGGGATCCTTGCGCTGACCCTCCTTGAACGCCTTCAACTGCTTGACGAGGTAGGGGGCGTGCTGTCCCGCCAGATGGGGATAGAGAGGCACGCTGGCCTTGCCCTCGGGACCATGACAGGCGGCGCACAGCACGGCCTTTGCCTTGCCCGCGGCCACATCGGCGGCATGAGCGGGGTGGCCGGAGAGCAGTGCCAGCAGGGGCAGGACATAGACCCATTTTTCCATCTTCCACTTCCTCGAATTGAAATAGCAGTATCGACCGTTGGCCCGAGAGGGGCCGGTGGCGGTATAAAGAGTGACACGAGCATACGCAGGGACGATCCCCATCACCATGAAGCTGATCAACACTTTCGCCACCGAGCTGCCCTGGGCCTGTGAACCCGTGGCCCCCCAGCCCCTGCAGGGGGCCAGGCTCTTGCACCTGAATCACGGCCTGCTCGGCGAGCTGGGGCTGACGGATGTCACCGAGGCAGACTGGCTTGCCTGCTGCGGCCAGGGTCAGCCCCTGACGGGCATGCAGCCGGTGGCCCAGGTCTATGCGGGCCATCAGTTCGGCGGCTACAGCCCGCGTCTCGGCGATGGCCGCGCCATGCTGCTGGGGGAACAGCAAGCCCCGGATGGCAGCCATTGGGATCTGCACCTGAAGGGGGCGGGCAAGACCCCCTTCTCCCGCTTCGGCGACGGTCGCGCCGTGCTGCGCTCCAGCATCCGCGAATACCTCGCCTCCGAGGCGCTGCACGCCCTCGGCATCCCCACCACCCGCGCCCTGGTGCTGGTGGGCAGTGATGAGCCCATCTATCGGGAGCAGGCCGAAAGCGGCGCGACCGTGCTGCGCACCGCCCCGAGCCACCTGCGCTTCGGCCACTTCGAGTATTTCGCCTGGAGCGGGCAGGGGGAGAAGATCCCCGCCCTCATCGACCATGCGCTGCGCCACCACTTCCCCGACCTGGCAAACGGCGCCGAGCTGTTTACCGAGGTGGTGCGCCGCACCGCGCGGCTCATCGCCAAGTGGCAGGCTGCCGGTTTCTGCCACGGGGTGATGAACACCGACAACATGTCTTTGCTCGGACTGACCCTGGATTACGGCCCCTACGGCTTTATCGACGCCTATGTGCCTGATTTTGTGTGCAACCACTCCGATCCGGGAGGGCGCTACGCGCTGGATCAGCAGCCGGCGGTCGGTTACTGGAACCTGCAGAAACTCGCCCAGGCGCTGGCGGATCACGTGGATGGTGAGGCGCTGGCGGCGGCGCTGGCCCAGTATGAGCACCAGCTGATGCTGCACTACTCGGAGCTGATGCGGGACAAGCTCGGCCTGGAAACCTGGGAAGATCAGGATCCGGCGCTGTTTCGCGAGATGTTCCAGCTGTTGGCGAGCCAAGGAGTGGACTACCACCTCTTCCTGCGTCGGCTGGGCGAGCTGACCGCCCAAGGCGACTGGCCTGCACCCTTGCTGGCCCTGTTGCCGGATCCCGCCAGCTGGCAGGGGTGGCTCGAGTCGTATCGGCAGCGCCTCATCCGTGAAGGGAGCGACGATGCGGCCCGCAAGGGGCGGATGGATGCGATCAATCCCAAGTACGTGCTGCGCAATGCCCTGGCCCAGCAGGCGATAGAGGCCGCCGAGCGGGGCGACATGGCGCCGTTCGAGCGGTTGTTTGCGGCCCTGCAGCGCCCCTATGACGAACAACCTGAATATGACGAGCTCGCCACCCCGGCCCCCGCCTGGTATTGCGGCGGCGAGCTCTCCTGCAGCAGTTGAGGACCCGGATGAAAGAGATGACGTGGCAAGTGACGGCGATGGACGAGGAGGCAGGTGTGCTGACTCTGGACTGCCCCGGGCTCTGCTGGGACAACTTCCCCACCCTGGCAGAGGCACTGGTGCAGGGGTGGGAGCTGACAGCCCTCGAGCGGGATTGGGGCGCCGATCGTCACAGCTGGCTGCTGGAGTTTGAAGGCAGCCCGCTGCGGCTGGAGTTCGAGCACCATGGCGGCTGCTGGCTGGAGGTGGTGCATCCGGTCGATCGGGAGGTGGTGCTCTGGCTGGGCCGCCAGCATCGGGGGTGATCCCTCGCGGATCTGCGGGTCGCGCCCTCTGCCCGTGGCGGCTGGGGTTGCCCTTTCCAGGGCGCCGTGACCACGCTCATCCGCCGCATAAAGATTGAACTATCGGTCGCGGGGCGTATAATCTCGCCCCTCAATTATCGCCAATGGTGGCGGTATGGGTTCCCTAACCCCATTAACCAAAAAGGTCACAACATGAATCTGACCCCTGCTCAGCACCAGACGGCGCTGGTGCGTCTCGCTTTGTTCCACATCCTGATCATCGCCAGCAGCAACTATCTGGTGCAGCTGCCGATCACCATCTTCGGCTTCCACACCACCTGGGGCGCCTTCAGCTTCCCATTCATCTTCCTGGCCACCGACTTGACGGTGCGGATCTTCGGTGCCGGCCTCGCCCGCAAGATCATCCAGACGGTGATGCTGCCGGCGCTGGCGGTCTCCTACGTGCTCTCCGTCCTGTTCTTCGAGGGCAGTTATCAGGGGCTGGGCCACCTTGCCGAGTTCAACCTGTTCGTGGCACGTATCGCCCTGGCCAGCTTCATGGCCTATCTGGTGGGCCAGTTCATGGACGTGGTGGTGTTCAATCGCCTGCGCCTGCTCAGGGCCTGGTGGGTGGCGCCGGCGGCCTCGACCCTGTTCGGCAACCTGGTGGACACCATCGCCTTCTTCAGCATCGCCTTCTGGCGCAGCACGGATCCCTTCATGGCCGAGCACTGGGTCGAGATAGCGACCGTGGATTATGTATTCAAGCTGCTGATTAGCCTGGGATTATTCGTGCCACTCTACGGCGTCTTGCTGCGCTATCTCAGCCGCAAGCTGGTGGGAGAGGTCGGATTGGACGGCCTGCGAACCGCGCCCCGTCAGGCATGACGATGATGACCACCTCCGGGTGGTCATTTTTTTCGCTTTTTTTGCAAATAAAACTTGCACAGTTAAATGAGAATGATTATTGTTAACTTGTTTTCCGGGAAAGACTTCATTCGTTCCAACGTGATGGACTTCTTGTGAAGGCACGACATTGCTCACATTGCTTCCAGTTAAGGGGCCAGTAGTTTACTGGCCCTCTTTTTTTGTATTTTTTCAGCCACTTGTCGCCAGATTACGGGCATAAAAAATGGGAGCCAAGGCTCCCATCTTCAGTCTGTGTCTGCTTACTCGATGTCGAGGGCATCGGGGGAGAGGATCACCCCGGTGGTGTCGGCATAGAGGTGATCGTCCGGCAGGAAGGTGACGCCGCCGAAGTTCACCGGCAGATCCGTCTCACCCACGTCCTTGCTGTCGGCGCCGACCGGGATGGCGGCCAGGGCCTGGATGCCGATGTCGAGATCTTCCAGGATGTCGACCTCGCGCACGCAGCCATAGCAGACGATCCCTTCCCACTCGTTTTCCGCCGCCGTGGTAGCGATCTCGCTGTCGATCAGGGCCCGGCGCATGGAGCCGCCGCCGTCGATCAGCAAGACGCGACCGGCGCCGTTCTCTTTCACGAGTTCACGGATAAGGCCGTTGGATTCGAAGCATTTGACCGTGGTGATGACGCCGCCGAACGAGGCGCGGCCGCCGAAGGAGCAGAGCATGGGCTCGAGCACATCCACCATGTCCTGATAGATGTCGCACAGTTCTGAAGTGTTGTATTCCATTGTGTCAGATCCACCGCTGGAAACAGGTGGAACCAGTATAAGGAGTGAGGGTGGCATTTCAATGAATATTCCTTGAACGGACATATGGATGTCGTATTCTGCCCGCGATCGATGCAGTCCACCCCAGCGCCCCAGAGGTTTACCATGCTGATCCGCCACAAGTTGATACTGAATACCGCCCTGGTCGCCACGGCCATGCTGACCCTGAGCGGGCTTTTCTTTTACGCCAGCAAGGAGAGCCGGCACATGATGGAGGCGCAGCGCCGGGTCGATGGACTCGAGCTCTCCATGGTGCAACTGAGGCGCGCCGAGCAAGACTTCTTGCTGCACAAGGATCTGGCGGTCATCGACAGATTCAACATCATGCTGGCGCAAACCCATGCGCTCGATCAGGCCCTGAGTGCCGATGACAGCCTGGATGCTGCCCGGGCGGGCTTGATGGGGCTGGATACCCAGGTCAGCGCCTATGGCAAGGCCTTCAACGAGCTGGTCGCCCAGCAGCAGAAGATAGGGCTGGGACCCGAGGATGGCCTCTATGGTCAGCTGAGGGCGGCGGTACACAAGGTGGAGGAGGCGCTCAAGGCACAGGATCAACAGGCTCTGCTCATCACCATGTTGCAATTGCGGCGGGCGGAGAAGGACTTCATGCTGCGCTCCGATATCCAGTACCTCGCGCGTTTCCAGACCCTGCATGCCGACTTCCAGCAGGGGCTCGGCAACCTGCCACAGGAGCAGCGCGGCGTGCTCGAACAGGCCAGCGAACAGTACCGAAATGACTTCGTTGCCCTGGTTCAGGGGATGCAGGTGCTGGGGCTGGACGAGGCCTCCGGACTGCGTGGCCAGATGCACACCCTGGTGCAAGAGGCCGAACAGGCACTCGAAAGCGTCGGCCAGCAGATCGAGGATGAACTGGCCAGCCAGACGGCGAGTTTCAACCGGCTGATGCTGATCTGCGGCGTCCTGATCATCATGGTCATCGGCTTCATGAGCGTGCTGCTGGGGCGCAGCATCGGCAGACCCATCGCCCGGGTCAATGACACGGTCAATCGCATCCGTCAGGACAACGATCTGCGCCTGCGCATCGCCCTCAAAGGGGATGACGAGATGGCGCAACTGGCGGGCAATCTGGATGTGATGCTGGATGGCTTCCGTCAGCTGATCGGGGATGTGAAGCAGAGCGTCAACACCCTGACCGGTGCGGCGGATCACCTCTCGGACAACGTGCGCCGAACCAGCGAGGGGGCCCAGCGCCAGTTGCTGGAGACGGATCAGGTGGCGACCGCCTCCACCGAGATGGGCTCCACCATCGAGGAGATCGCCCGCAGTACCGAGCAGGCGGCCAGCGATGCTGCCGCCACCAACCACAAGGCCGATGAGGGGCGCGGAGCGGTCGAGCAGACCGTCAACCAGATCCACAGCCTCGCGGAGCAGCTGGAGCAGGCCTCCGGCGAGGTCGCCCAACTGCAGAAGGAGAGCGAGACCATTGGCTCTGTGCTTGGGGTGATCCGGGGCATAGCGGATCAGACCAATCTGCTGGCCCTCAATGCGGCCATCGAGGCGGCGCGGGCGGGGGAGCAGGGCCGTGGTTTCGCGGTGGTGGCGGACGAGGTGCGCAACCTCGCCATCCGCACCCAGCAGTCGACCCAGGAGATCGCCGCCATCATCGGCTCACTGCAACAGCAGACCGACAACATAGTGGGTAGGATGGCGCTCTGCCGGGAGCAGGGGGGCAACAGTGCACAGCAGGCGACCCAGGCCGGTGAGCTGCTCGGCCAGATCACCCAGGATGTCACCCGCATCATGGACATGAGCACCCAGATCGCCGCCGCCATCGAGCAGCAGAGCTTGGTGGCCAACGAGGTGAACCGCAACGTCAGCAGCATCCGCGATATCGCAGAGGCATCGAGCCAGATGGCGCAAGACAATGCCCAGTCCAGCCAGGGATTGAGCGAGCAGGCCAGGCTGCTCAACCGGGCGGTGGAACAATACCGGGTGTGATGCATCGACCTGCCTGAATTGAAAAGGGAGCCTTAATGGCTCCCTTTTTCATGGGCGACGGGGAGGGTCAGAGCAGGAACAGGGTCGCCAGCCCGAGGAAGATGAAGAAGCCGCCGGTGTCGGTGATGGCGGTGATCATCACACTGGCACCGAGGGCGGGATCCCGTCCCAGCCGGGTCATGGTCATGGGGATGATGACCCCCATCAGGGCCGCCACCAGCAGGTTCAGCACCATGGCGAGGGTCATGACGGCGCCCAGCGCCGCGTCCTGATAGAGGAAATAGGTGACGACCCCCATGGTCCCCCCCCACACCAGGCCGTTGATGAGGGCGACGCCCAGCTCCCGCCACAGCAGGAAGGAGACGTTGCCGGTCTGGATCTGCTGCAGTGCCAGCGCTCGCACTATCATGGTGATGGTCTGGTTGCCGGTGTTGCCGCCGATGCCCGCGACGATGGGCATCAGGGCCGCCAGCGCCACCAGTTGCGAGATGCTGTGCTCGAACAGGCCGATGACCCGGGAGGCCATGAAGGCGGTACAGAGGTTGATGGCGAGCCAGGCCCAGCGGGTCTTCACCGCCTTGGTGACGGGGGCGAACACGTCTTCATCCTCGCTGATCCCCCCCATGCGGCGCAGATCGGTATCGCTCTCCTCATAGACCAGGTCCACCACCTCGGCGACGGTGAGGCGTCCCATCAGCTTGCCCTTGGCATCCACCACGGCGGCGGAGACCAGATCGTCCCGCTCGAAGGTGCGGGCCGCCGCCTCATCGTTGTCTTCCGGGTCGAAGGTGACGGGATCTTTCTCCATCACCTCCCCGACCAAGGTCTCTGGTTTGTGCAGCAGCACAGTGGTGAGGGGCAATTCCCCCTGCAGCCGGTTGCGCTTGTCGGTGACGAACAGTTTGTCGGTGTTGGGGGGGATCTGGCCGCGCAGGCGCAGGTAGCGTTGTACCGCCCCCAGGCTTATCTCGGCGCGCACCGTGACGAGATCGAAGTCCATCATGGCGCCGACCGTGTGCTTGCCGTAACGGATCACCTCCCGTACCCGATCCCGCTGCTCGGGGGCCATGGAGGTGAGCAGCCGTCCCATCAGGTTGCGGGGCAGGTATTGGCCGAGATAGATCTGGTCGTCGATGTCGAGGCTGCGCAGAGCGTGCAGCAACTCTTTGTCGCTCATGCCGCTGATGAGGCTGTCCCACACCGTCTCCGACGCCTCCACCAGGATCTGGCCGTGGCGCTCGGGGTTCACCTGCTGCCAGAGTACGTGGCGCTCGTCCGGGGGGAGGGACTCCAGGGCATCGGCAACGTCGGCGGCGGGCAGGCTGTTGACCAGCTGGGTCAGTTCGCGGGTCTGGTCCCGCAGCTCGGCATCCTGCCCCCCTTGGGGGTCGAGCAGACTGTCGGTGAGCGCATCGTCGGCCAGCAACAGGGTGAGGATGCGGGATCTGTCTTGTTCACGCTGTTTGGCGTTGTTCTTGGCGGGGAGAGACATGCAACAAGATTCCTGAATTCGAATTCGGTGGGCCGGATGACCATGCCCATAGGATACCAGACTCAAAACAAGAGGTTATGACAGTCGGCGCAGTAAAAAAGAGACCACCCTGGGGTGGTCTCTCACATTGGTCTGTGCTGGCGGGCTCTTCAGGCAGAAACCTGGGCCTGCTCCGGGCCGTTGGCCTGGCCGAACCAGGCGAGTTGATCGGCCAGGGTGACGACAGATCCCACCATGATGAGGGCAGGGCTCTCGACGCCGACCGCCAGCTCCGGCAGTTGGTCTAGCGTGCCGCGAATGACCCGCTGGCAGGGCTGGGTGCCGCGCTCGATGAGGGCCACCGGAGTAGAGCCGTCCTTGCCGTGGGCCATCAGCTGCTCGCGGATGGTGGTGCAGGACGAGAGCCCCATGTAGAACACCAGCGTCTGTTTGTCTCTGGCGAGCAGGGGCCAGTCGAGATCCTGGGTGCCCCCCTTGCCGTGGGCGGTGACGAAGCGCACGCTCTGGGCGTGATCCCGGTGGGTCAGCGGAATCCCCGCGTAGGCGGCGCAACCGCTCGCCGCGGTGATCCCCGGCACCACCTGGAAGCCCACCCCGCTGCCGACCAGGGTCTCCAGCTCCTCGCCGCCCCGACCGAAGATGAAGGGGTCGCCCCCTTTCAGCCTCACCACTCGCTGCCCTTTCCTTGCCTCATCCAGCAGGAGCTGGTTGATCCCCTCCTGGGGCACGCAGTGGTTGCCCGCCAGCTTGCCGACGAAGATGCGTTTGGCATCCCGGCGCACCAGGGCCATCACCTCGTCCGATACCAGCCGGTCATGGACCACCACGTCCGCCTGCTGCATCTGACGCAGGGCATGCAGGGTGAGCAGACCGGGATCGCCGGGACCGGCACCGACCAGGATCACTTCTCCCTTGGCGGCAGCATCATTGGCAAACAGGTGGTCGGCGAGCTGGTTGGCGGCAGCCTTGTCGCCCCGGGCCAGGGCCTGGCCGAGGCGATCGGTGCCGAGCAATCGCTCCCAGAACTGGCGCCGTTCCCCCATGCTGGCGAAGCGAGCCTTGACCCGCGCCCGCAGGCCACCGGCGAAGGCTGCGACGGCACCCAGATGCTGGGGCAGCAGGGCTTCGAGCTTCTCCCGCAGCAGGCGGGCCAGCACCGGGGCCTTGCCGCCGGAGGAGATGGCGACCATCAGCGGCGAGCGGTCGATGATGGACGGCATGATGAAGCTGGAGCGCTTGGGGTCATCCACCACGTTGGCAAAGATGCCGGCCTGGTTGGCGCTCTGGTAGACCAGGGCATTGACCTCACGCCTGTCGGTAGCTGCCACCACCAACCACTTGCCAGCCAGCTGATCCGGTTCGAATTCACCAGCCAGCCAGTGGATTGTTCCGTTGGTAGCCAGGGTAGCCAGCTCGGGATCGAGCTTGGGGGCCACCACCGTCAGCCAGGCACCGGCGTCCAGCAGCAGGCGCGCCTTGCGCTCCGCCACGTCGCCACCGCCGACCAGCAGCACGGGTTTGTTGTCGAGTCTGCAAAAGATGGGCAAGTAGTCCATGGGGCCTCCTGATCAGGCGGTCTGGGTCTGGCTGACGGTGTCAGCGGTGTCGGTCACGGCGATCGGGCGCTCGGCCTTGGGGGTGGCATACCAGTAGCCCAGACCCATGAAGAGGGCGCCGGAGACGGTGTTGCCCAGGGTCACCCACAGCAGGTTGTGGCCGATGCCGCCCAGGGTGTAGGCGTCTGAGTGGGCGCCAAACCAGGAGAGGGCGAACAGGGTCATGTTGGCGACCGAGTGCTCGTAGCCGGAGGCGATGAAGGCCAGCAGGCACCACCAGATGGCGATGAACTTGGCGGCGCCCTCGGTGCGCAGCGCCATCCAGATGGCGAGGCAAACCAGCCAGTTACAGAGGATCCCTTTCATGAACAGGGTCAGGGCCGGGGCCTGGGTCTTGGCCAGCGCCACCTTGTGGGCCAGGCTGCCCGCGTCCGGCAGCAGGCTGCCGCCGTAGGAGTAGATCAGCGCCACCGCGATGGAGCCGAGCAGGTTGCCGGCCCAGGTCTGGGGCAGGATGCGCAGCAGATCCCCCATGGAAATCTTGCTGGTCTTCACCCCGAAGGTGAGGAACATGGTGTGGCCGGTGAACAGCTCGGAGCCGGCGATGATCACCAGGGTCAGGGCGATGCCGAAGGTGGCCCCCATCACCAGCGGACGCACGCTGGCATCCACCAGGTTGCCCAGGGTGAAGATGAGGATGATGCCAAGGCCCACATAGGCTCCCGCCATGGCGGCGCTGAGCCAGAAGCCGAGCTTGTCGCTGCGCTCGAAGCGGTTGATGCGGGCCGCGTTGGCGGCGCACTTGTTGATGGTTTCGGTATACATGTTTGTTTCCTTCAAGAGGGCCGCCCGTGGGCAGCCCTGATATGCACGGTGTTAGACGGCGACCCAGACCTGTTGGTCGCGGACTTCGACGGGGTAGCTCTGCACCGACATGGCCGCATTTTCGAGGCAGTGACCGTCGCTCAGGCGGAAGTGCTGCTTCTTGAGCGGACTGGCGACCCAGAGTTCCCCCTCGTGTTCGCAGATGATGCCCCGCGACAGCACGCTGGCGGCGAAGAAGGGATCCCGGTTGTCGATGGCGAACACTTCGGGCGCTTCGCTCGGGCGGAACAGGGCGATCTGGCGTCCTTCCAGCAGGGCGCAGACGCCGGTACCCGGGAATATGTCATTGAGTTGGCATGCGAGTTTCATCACTTTGCCTCCATTTCTATCTGGTAGACGGGGATGCGCTCGGCCGGGGTGGCCGGTCTGTGCTGCTCCCGCTCGGTGACGAACTGCACGTCCGGATCGCGCTTGTCGCTGTTGATGAAGTGGCTGAAGCGTTTGAGCTGCTCTTCTTCATTCAGGGTGCGGGACCACTCGCATTCGTAGCTGTCGATGAGGGCCTGGATGTCGCGCTCCAGGGTCTCGTTCAGTCCGAGCTTGTCATCGACGATCACCTCGCGCAGGTAGTCGATACCGCCTTCCAGGCTGGTGAGCCAGCTGGCGGTACGCTGCAGTTTGTCGGCGCTGGTGACGTAGAACATCATAAAGCGGTCGATCAGCGTGATCAGGGTCTCGCGGTCGAGATCCGAGGCGAGCAGGTCGGCGTGGCGCGGTTTCATGCCGCCGTTGCCGCCGACATAGAGGTTCCAGCCCGCGTCGGTGGCGATGATGCCGACATCCTTGCCCTGGGCCTCCGCACATTCGCGGGTACAGCCAGAGACACCGAACTTCATCTTGTGGGGGGTGCGAATGCCCTTGTAGCGGTTCTCGAGGAAGACCCCGAGGCCGACGCTGTCCTGCACCCCAAAGCGGCACCAGGTGCTGCCGACGCAGGTCTTGGCCATGCGCAGCGCCTTGGCGTAGGCCTGGCCGGTCTCGAAACCGGCGGCCAGCAACTTGCGCCAGATGGCGGGCAAGTCGTCTTTCTGGGCGCCGAACAGGCCGATGCGCTGGGCACCGGTGATCTTGGTGTAGAGCTGGTAGTCGCGGGCCACCTCGGCTACCGCCAGCAGGCCTTCCGGCGTGACTTCACCACCGGCCATGCGCGGGATGACGGAGTAGGTGCCGTCCTTTTGCATGTTGCCGAGGAAGATGTCGTTGGTGTCCTGCAGCTGGGTGTTCTGCGGGGTCAGCACATAGTCGTTCCAGCAGGAGGCGAGGATGGAGCCGACGGTGGGTTTGCACACCTCGCAGCCATGGCCGTGACCGTGCTTGGCCAGCAGCTCGTCGAAGCTCTTGATCCCCTCCACCTTGACCAGGTGGAACAGCTCCTGACGGGAGTAGGGGAAGTGGCCGCAGAGGTGGTTGTTGACCTCGATGCCCTGCTTCACCAGCTCGGCGTTGAGCACCTGGCTGATGAGGGGTACGCAGCCGCCGCAGCCGGTACCGGCCTTGGTGTGCTGCTTGATGGCGGCGAGCGTGGTGTGGCCCTCGGCGACCGCCCGGGCGATGTCGCCCTTGGAGACGTCGAAGCAGGAGCAGATCTGGGCGGATTCCGGCAGGGCGTCGACCCCCAGGGTCGGCTTGGCGCCGGCATAGGCGGGCAGGATCAGCGCATCCGGGTGGGCCGGCAGCGGCAGGGCATTGAGCATCATCTGCAGCAGGTTGCCGTAATCTTCCACGTCACCCACCAGCACGGCGCCGAGCAACCGGCTGTTGTCCTCGCTCACCACGATTTTCTTGTAGACGCCAGCCTGATCGTCCTGGAACACATAGCTGTGACTGCCGGGCGTGCGGCCATGGGCATCGCCGATGGAGCCGACGGAGACGCCGAGCAGCTTGAGCTTGGCGCTCATGTCCGCCCCTTCGAAGCGGTTGTCGCCGCCGAGCAGGTGGTCCACGGTGACCTGGGCCATCTTGTAGCCCGGCGCCACCAGACCGAAGAAGCGTCCCTGCCAGGCGGCGCACTCGCCGATGGCATAGATGTCGGGATCCGAGGTGAGGCAGTGATCGTCGATCAGCACACCGCCACGGTCGGCGATGGTCAGCTCGCAGTAACGGCCGAGGGTGTCTTGCGGACGGATACCGGTGGAGAAGACCACCACGTCCACTTCCAGCATGCTGCCATCGGCGAAGGCGAGGCGATGCTTCGCCTCCTTGCCGCCGTGCATCAGGATCTCGCTGGTGCTCTTGCTGGTGTGAACCTGCACCCCCATGGATTCAATCTTGCGGCGCAGCAGCTGGCCGCCCTGGCCGTCGAGCTGTTCCGCCATCAGCACGGGAGCGAATTCCACCACGTGGGTCTCGAGGCCCAGCGCCTTGAGGGCTCCCGCGGCTTCCAGACCGAGCAGGCCGCCGCCGATCACCACACCGCTCTTGCCGCTTTTGGCGGCGCTGCGGATCTCTTTCAGATCCTCGATGGTGCGATAGACGAAGCATTCGTGGTGCTGGCTGCCCTGGATGGGAGGGACCCAGGGATAGGAGCCGGTCGCCAGGATCAGCTTGTCATAGGCGACCACAGTGCCCTTGTTGGAGTGCACCTCGCCCTTGGCGCGATCGATGAGTTTGACCGCCTCGCCGAGCAGCAGGCGGATGCCGTGTTTCTCATAGAAGCCGGGTTTGACGAGGGAGAGATCTTCGCTGGTGTGGTGGGAGAAATAAGAGGAGAGATGGACACGATCGTAGGCGGGGCGGGGTTCTGCACCGAAGACGGTGATCTCGAACTGGCCGGGGTCGGCCCGTTCGATCAACTCTTCGATGAAGCGGTGCCCCACCATGCCGTTACCGATGACGGCCAGTCTGACTTTGCTCATGATTGCCTCTGGTTTGGAGTAATAAAACATCAATCTGACGTTAGGCTACCCAGTTGCAGGGGGCGGGCAATTGATGCAAATCAACTGTCTATTTATATATCTCCTATGGGGTAATTCGAACAGGTTGAAAGGCTATCCATAAATGGGTGCCTGAATGGCTCTACTTCCCATGGCGAATGGGATTGGGGTGTGTCGGCGTCGCGACCTCAGGGGGGCGGGAACTGGCCCCAGTGGTGGGGCTGGAAAACCAGGGTGAGTGCAGGGGCGTGGCTAATTTTTATACCGGGACTGTCGTTAACTTTCGTCGGTCAGTTGCCATAGGGTGGGCGGGCACAGAGATCCCGGATGAGATGGCGTAGCCAGCGATGGGCCGGATCGGCGTCCAGTCGCGGGTGCCAGAGCAGGGCCAGGGTGATGGCGGGCAGGGAAAAGGGCAGGGGAAGCCTCACCAGATCCGGGTAGAGGCTGGCGCAGTGCAACTCGGGCACGGTCGCCACCAGATCGCTGGCCTGCACCAGCGCCAGGGCCGTGGCAAAACCCAGCACCAGGGTCGCGACATGGCGCTCCAGCTTGAACACGGCGAGGGCGTCGTCGATGGGGCCGTGCTCCCGCCCGCGCCGCGACACCATGACGTGCTGGGCGGCGGCATAGCGTGTGGCGCTCAGAGGGCCCTGGCACAGGGGATGATCGGGGCGCACCACGGCGACGAAGTGATCCCGGAACAGGGCCTGGGTATGCAGCTCGGGTGCCGTGCTGGCGCCTATCACCCCGGTTTCGAAGTCCAGTTCACCGTGGCGCAGGGCGCCGCTCTCCTTGTCGGGCTTGGCCACGAAGTGCAGCCGTACCCCGGGGGCTTCGGCGGCGAGCCGGGCCAGCAGGGCGGGGCCGACGGTTTCCACGAAGCCATCGCTGGCACGCAGTCGGAAGGTTCGCACCAGCCTGGCGGGCTCGATCTCCTGCAAAGGGCTCAGCATGGCGCCCGCTTCCTGCACCAGCGCGCCGACCCGCTCCCGCAGCGCCAGGGCGCGGGGGGTGGGCACCAATCCGCGGCCCGCCCGTACCAGCAGGGGATCCCCCGTGGTGTCACGCAGGCGGGCAAGGGCCCGACTCATGGCGGAGGGGCTCAAGCCCAACCGCCTGGCGGCGCCCGCCACGCTGCCCTCGTCGAGCAGGGTAGTCAGGGTGATCAGCAAATTGAGGTCCGGTGTGCTCATGATGATGCCCTCGCCGAGTGATACCTTGAGCCCGCGGTGACGCTGCCAGCCCTTCTTGCTCATCATACAAGATGCCACGGCGGGATATATGGCGTGAGATGCACTGATTAGCTGCAAGCCGTGCGCCTTCCGCCCGCTCAGCCCCCTGACTAGGCTATCGGCATCTTCCCTCTGCCGAGATCCACCTATGTCATCCCCCATGGTCACCCCTGTTTTCACCGCTCGCTCCATGGGCCTGCCGGCCTTGGGGTTCTCGACGCTGTTGCCCATGCTGGCGGGCAGCATGGGCAACATGGCGCTGCCGGCATTGGGGGTCGAGTTGGCCATTCCCCTCGCCAGCCTGCAGTGGGTGCTGGTGGCCTACCTGCTGGGGATCACCAGTCTGTCCGTGGTGGCGGGCCGTCTGGGCGATCGTCTCGGCCGTCGCCAATTGCTGTGCTGGGGTGTGGTGTTGTTCACGCTGGCTTCCCTGCTCTGTGCCCTGGCGCCGAGCATGGGTTGGCTTGTCGCTGCGCGGGCTCTGCAAGGGGCGGGGGCGGCCTGCATGCTCTCCCTGGCGCTTGCCATGGTGGGGCGGCAAGTGGCCCCGCAGCGGCGCGGCTGGGGCATGGGGCTGCTCGGCACGCTGTCGGCCTGCGGCACGGCCCTCGGCCCCCTGATGGGCGGTTGGCTGGTCGACAGTCTGGGCTGGCAGGCCCCCTTCCTGTTGCTGGTGCCCCTGGGTCTGCTGGCTCTGGTGCTCGCGCTGCTCGGTCTGCCTGCCGACGAGGCTGGTCCTCGGGGTGATGGCGTGAGGCTGGGGAGCCTGCTGCCACTGGCACTGCTGCGGGAGGCACCCCTGCGGGACGGCCTGCTCGGCAGCGCCCTGGTGGCGAGCGTGATGGTGCTGACCCTGTTGATCGGCCCCTTCTACTTGCACGGAATGTTTGGTCTCAGCCTGACCGAGGTGGGCCTTTGGATCTCGGGCGGCCCCCTGCTGGCGGCATGTACAGGCCTGCCAGCCGGTTGGCTGGTGGACAGGCTGGGTAGCGGAGCCGTGTTGCGGATCGGTCTCGGGGGCATGCTGCTCGCCACCCTGGGGCTAGTGATGCTTCCGACATCCTGGGGGCCCCTCGGCTATCTGTTACCCATCTTGCTGCTGACGGCAGGGTATGCCCTGTTCCAGACCGCCAACAACGGCGCCGTGGTGGGTGGGGCGCACGAGCGGGATCGTGGCGCTGTGGCGGGTTTGCTGACCCTGGCCCGCAACCTGGGGCAGTTCGGTGGTGCGGCCGGACTCGGCGCCCTGTTCAGCGCCCTGGTCGGGAGCGAAATGGGGGGAGCCAGCGCCATGGCACTGAGAACGGGCATGCAGCTCAGCTTTGTGGCGGCCGGGTTGCTGCTCGGGCTGGCGCTCTGGTTGAATCGTCGGACCGGGTGAGAGTTGCCCCGGGCATGAATCGCGGATACAAAAACGCCTCCGCGAGGGAGGCGCTTTTACCGGGTCTGAGTGCACTTACAGGATGAAGCGGCTCAGATCCTCGTCCTCGATCAACTTGCCGAGGTGGGCGTTGACGTAGTCGGCGTTGATCACGAAGGTCTCACCGGATTTTTCGGAGGCGTCGTAGGAGATGTCTTCCATCAGTCGCTCCATCACGGTGTGCAGGCGACGGGCGCCGATGTTCTCGGTGCGCTCGTTGACCTGCCAGGCGGCCTCGGCCAGGCGACGGATGCCATCCTGGGTGAACTCGATCTTGACCCCTTCGGTAGCCATCAGCGCCTGGTACTGATCGGTCAGGGAGGCGTTCGGCTCGGTCAGGATGCGCTCGAAGTCTTCGGTGGTGAGCGCGGTCAGCTCGACCCGGATCGGCAGACGGCCCTGCAGCTCGGGGATGAGGTCGGACGGACGGGCCACCTGGAAGGCGCCGGAGGCGACAAACAGGATATGATCCGTCTTCACCATGCCGTGCTTGGTGTTGACGGTGCAACCTTCCACCAGAGGCAGCAGATCCCGCTGCACCCCCTCGCGGGAGACGTCGGGACCCGAGCTCTCGCCGCGCTTGCAGATCTTGTCGATCTCGTCGAGGAAGACGATGCCGTTGTTCTCCACCGCGTGGATGGCCTTCTGCTTCAGCTCTTCCGGGTTGACCAGACGGGCCGCCTCTTCTTCGATCAGCGCCTTCATGGCCTCCTTGACCTTGATCTTGCGCTTCTTCTTCTGCTGCTGGCCCAGGTTCTGGAACAGGCCCTGCAACTGGTTGGCCATCTCTTCCATGCCCGGCGGGGTCATGATGTCGACGCCCATGGGGCTGGCGGAGAGCTCCAGCTCGATCTCCTTGTCATCCAGCTGACCTTCCCGCAGTTTCTTGCGGAAGATCTGGCGAGTGTTGGAGTTGTCGGCCTTTTCTTCCTCACCCCAGCTGTTGCGCGGGTTCGGCAGCAGGGCGTCGAGGATGCGCTCTTCGGCGGCCTCTTCGGCGCGGTACTTCATCTTCTCCATCTCGGTCTCGCGCACCAGCTTGATGGCGACATCGGTCAGGTCACGGATGATGCTGTCCACTTCCTTGCCCACATAGCCCACCTCGGTGAACTTGGTGGCTTCCACCTTGATGAAGGGGGCGTTGGCCAGCTTGGCCAGACGACGGGCGATCTCGGTCTTGCCGACGCCGGTCGGGCCTATCATCAGGATGTTTTTCGGAGTCACCTCGTGGCGCATCTCCTCGGAGAGCTGCATGCGGCGCCAGCGGTTGCGCAGGGCCACGGCCACCGCGCGCTTGGCGTCGGCCTGACCAATGATGTGGCGGTCCAGCTCGTGGACGATTTCTCTCGGGGTCATCTCGGACATGATGCAATTCCTGTATCCGGGGCGGGCAGGGCCCACCCCTTGCAAAATGGGGTCGCCTTATTTCGGCTCGACTTCTTTCGGCGCATAGTCCAGCACTTCAATGGTGTGGTTGCCATTGGTGAAGACGCAGATATCGCCCGCGATCTTGAGGGACTTCTCGACGATGCTCCTGGCATCCAGGTCGGTATTTTCCAGCAGGGCGATGGCGGCGGACTGGGCGAAGTTGCCGCCGCTGCCGATGGCGATGAGGTCATGCTCCGGCTGCACCACGTCACCGTTGCCGGTGATGATGAAGGACTTGTGCTCATCGGCCACGGCCAGCAGGGCCTCGAGGCGACGCAGGGCGCGGTCGGTGCGCCAGTCTTTGGCCAGGGCCACGGCGGCACGTTCCAGGTTGCCCTGGTGGGCCTGCAGCTTGGCCTCGAAGCGCTCGAGCAGGGTGAAGGCATCGGCGGTGCCGCCGGCGAAACCAGCCAGTACCTTGCCGTTGTAGAGGCGGTGAACCTTGCGGGCGTTGCCCTTCATGACGGTGTTGCCCAGGGAGACCTGGCCATCGCCACCGATCACGACTTGGCCGTTGCGGCGGACAGAAACTATGGTAGTCACTTTACTTACCTCGCTTGAGCCGAAAAACGGCCTGACTGTGCATGGCAAGAAAGATGGGGGTCGGATCCGGGCTTTTCAACCCTGAGTCGCAAGGGGGGCAAAAGGGGGCTCGTTTGGGTTGAAGGTCACATTGCAGATAAAAAGAAGGCAGGGCGCCGGCCCTGCCTTCCTGTTTTCGGTGAAGGGATCAGCCCTTCTTGGGGATACAGCCGCTGATGCCGGCCCCCTGCAGCTTGCGGTTGGCGCCATCGGCGGCGGCCTTGCCATTGAAGGGGCCGACCATCACCTTGTAGACGGCGCCATTGGCACCATTGACCACCTGCAGGCTGGAGGAGAGCCCGGCGGTGAAGGCGATGCGGGCCTTGAGCGACTCGGCAGAATCCTGCGAGCGCAGGGCGGCGCACTGCATCATGTAACGCCCGCTGTCGGCCGCTGCCGCGGTCTGGGAGGCGGCCTTGGCCTTGGCGGCCTGTTCCCGCTCCATCTCGGCGCGCAGCTCCCGCTCCATCCGGTCACGTTCGGCCTTGCGATCGATCACCTGCTCCTGGGCGCTGGCCACCGGCGCGCCGGTGGCGGGCTTGGTCGGCTGCACCGGCTGCGGCTGATAAGGCTTCACCTGCCCGATGGGGGTGCCCGGTTGCGGGATGGCGGTCTCCACCGGTTTGGGCAGCTTGTCCGGCTGCAGGGTCAGGGTCTCGGCAGGAGGCGGTGGCAGTACGCCCGGCTGGGGCGGCGGCTCGATGACGTCCACCTGCTTGTTCTCCAGTCGTTCGATGTAGCTCCACTTCTCCTGGGGCAGGCCATTGCCTTGGGCTTTGGGCTTGTTGGCCTTCACCTGCTCTTCGATGGTGGGGGCATCGGCCCCCTTGCCATTGATGAGGTAGAGGAAGGCGCCAAAGCCGACCACCAGGCCCCCGGCCAGCAGTGCCGGGATAACAGGAAAGCGGCGAGGTGCCGCTTTCTTGGTGTTACGACCACCGGCCCGACGTCTCGGGCTGTTGCCGACGTAATCCCGGGTTGCCATCTATTACATGCGCTCCAGGGTGTGGATGCCCAGTACGCCGAGGCCGAGTTTCAGTACCTTGGCGGTGGCGGCGCACAGCAGCAGACGGCTGTTGCGGGTGGCTTCGTCGACGCCATCCTTGTTGATCGGGCAGGCTTCGTAGAAGGTCATGAAGTTGCCGGACAGCTCGTACAGATAGGTGCAGAGCAGGTGCGGCATGCCCTTGTCCGCGACGCTGTTGACCGCGTCGGAGAACTGGATCAGCTTCTGGGCCAGGGTCTCTTCCGCTTCCTCGTTCAGCACTATCTTGCCGGTCAGGCTGGCTTCGTTGACGCCGGCCTTGCGGAAGATGGACTGGATCCGGGTGTAGGCATA
This sequence comes from Aeromonas veronii, assembly GCF_040215105.1. Taxonomy (NCBI): domain Bacteria; kingdom Pseudomonadati; phylum Pseudomonadota; class Gammaproteobacteria; order Aeromonadales; family Aeromonadaceae; genus Aeromonas; species Aeromonas veronii. Next base: position 4,367,671 of record NZ_CP157875.1, on the reverse strand, counting down.
TTGCAGGTAGGGTGCGGTGTTGCCTTCAAAGGAGAGCATCAGATCCCAGTCGAAGATGTAGTCGGTGGTACGGTTCTTGGAGAGATCCGCATACTTGACCGCGCCCATGGCGATGGCGTGCACCACCTTGGCCTTCTCTTCGTCGGAGAGATCGCTGTTGCGGCTCTCCAGCAAGGCCTTGGCGCGCTCTTCGGCCTCGTTCAGCAGCTCGACCAGCTTGACGGTGCCGCCGGAACGGGTCTTGTAGGGACGACCGTCCTTGCCCAGCATCATGCCGAAGGCGTGGTGCTCGAGGGGCACGGAGGCCGGTACATAGCCCGCCTTGCGGGTGATGGTCCAGGCCTGCATCAGGTGCTGGTGCTGACGGGAGTCGATGAAGTACATCACCCGATCGGCGCCCAGGGTTTCATAACGGTACTTGGCACAGGCGATGTCGGTGGTGGTGTAGAGGAAACCGCCATCGCTCTTCTGGATGATGACCCCCATGGGCTCCCCATCCTTGTTCTTGTACTCGTCCAGATAGACGACGGTGGCGCCTTCGCTCTCGACCGCGAGGCCACGGGCCTTCAGATCGGTCACGATGGCGGGCAGCATGTCGTTGTACATGGACTCGCCCATGATGTCCTTCTCGGTCAGAGAGACATTCAGGCGGTCGTAGTTGCGCTGGTTCTGCTCCATGGTCATGTCGACCAGCTTCTTCCACATGGTGCGGCAGTATTCATCACCACCCTGCAGCTTGACCACGTAGTTGCGAGCGCGCTCGGCGAAGGCCTCGTCTTCGTCATACAGACGCTTGGCCTGGGTGTAGAAGGCTTCCAGATCCTTGAGCTGCATGTCACTGGCGTGCTCGTTTTCCATCTTCTCCAGATAGGCGATCAGCATGCCGAACTGGGTGCCCCAGTCGCCGATGTGGTTGGCACGCACCACCTTGTGGCCGAGGAACTCCAGGGCACGGGCCGCCACGTCACCGAGGACGGTGGAACGGATGTGGTGCACCGCCATCTCCTTGGCCACGTTGGGGGCGGAGTAGTCCACCACCACGGTTTGCGGCGCGGGCAGCTTCACGCTGGCGTTGTCGCTGTGCACCATGGTCTCGACCTGACCGGCCAGCCAGCTGGTGTCGAAGAAGAAGTTGATGAAGCCGGGACCGGCGATCTCCACCTTGGCGACGAGGTCGGAGGCGGGCAGATGCTCGATGATGGCGGCAGCCAGCTCGCGGGGGTTCTTGCGGGCCGGTTTGGCCAGCAGCATGGCCAGGTTGGTGGCCAGGTCACCGTGAGCTTTTTCCTTGCATCGATCCACTTGCACCCGGGCTTCCAGGTCGGCGGGCAGGACGCCAGCGGACTTGAGATTGGCTACCGTTTGTTCAAGTAGATGATGAATATGCTCTTTCATAACTGACCACCGAGGTTGCGCGTCGAAAAATGACTGACTGGATAAGGGCGTGAATTTTACCCGCATCGGGCCGAGAAAACTACAGGAATGGCCCGCCCCTGTCGGGGTGGCGGATATTTCACTGCTTTTGACCGATAATTCCAGAATATTACGTGGAATAACTGGTGCTTATCCATTTCTACTGCATATCGAAGCGACTTGTCCAGGCTATTTTCCCCTGTTTGTTAAAGGGTCTTTCGGCCGCCATTGTCATGAATGATCTCCTCGCCCCGGGCGGTCGTATCATTAGGTGACATCGACCGAGGATGATTTCGATGAAACTGGCGCTCTTCCCCCTCTCCGCTCACCTGCTGCCCGGCGGCATCATGCCGCTGCGTATCTTCGAGCCTCGCTATCAGCGCATGGTCGCCGAAGCCGAGCGCAGGGAGTTTGCGCTCTGCATGCTGGATCCCCGCCAGCCCGAGGCGCTGCGCAACATGTATCCGATCGCCACCCGGGTGCGGATCGCCGACTTCGATCTGCTGCCGGACGGCCTGCTCGGCATCACGGTGCTCGGGGTGAGCCGGGTGCGGATCACCGATCTCTGGCAGGAGTCCGATGGCCTGCGGGTGGGGGAGGTGGAGCCCCTGCCGCCCTGGCAGACCAGTCGGCTCAACGCCGATCAGCACTCCCTGGCCAAGGCGCTGCAGGATGTGTTCAACGACTACCCGGAGTACGCCGCCCTCTATGTCCAGCCGGACTGGGACGATGCCAGCTGGGTGGTGCAGCGCTGGCTCGAGGTGCTGCCGATCCCGGTGGAACACAAGCAGTGGCTGGTGGCGGCGGAGAACAACCAGCCGGCGCTCTCCTTGCTGAGCGGCCTGCTGGTAGCAAGCCACTGAATCCGGGTGCCTCGTGATCTTTTTCTGGCGGACGTCGTATCTCTTTGCATCTATGGATGGGTGACCACCGAGGCAGGGCGAGATGACATATACTAGCCAACCATCACATGTTCCATTCAGGACCTCGTCCCCCATGGATAATCCCGATGGTGATCTGACCGCCCAGCTGCTGCGGGTGGCGGAGCAGGCCGACAAGGCCGCCTTTGCCGCCCTGTTCCACCACTTCGCGCCGCGCATCCGGGGTTATGGCCTGCGCCACCTCGGCAGCGAGGCCAATGCCCTCGAACTGGTGCAGGAGACCATGCTGCTGGTATGGCAGAAGGCGCGACTCTATCGCCCCGACAAGGGGGCCCCCACCACCTGGATTTACACCGTCATGCGCAACCAGTGCTTCGACATGTTGCGCCGTCGCCGTGCCAGTAAAGAGGATCTCTGTGCCGAGGAGCTCTGGCCCCTGCTGGAGTTCAGGGCGCAGGAGGATCAGCTGAGTGACGGGGAGGGGAGCGTGCTGACGAGCCAGATGGCCCATCACCTCGCCATCCTGCCGCAGGCCCAGCAGCAGGTGGTGCGCGGCATCTACCTGCAGGAACTCTCCCAGCAGGAGCTGGCGGAGTTGCTCGGCGTGCCGCTCGGGACCATCAAGTCGCGGCTGCGGCTGGCACTGCAGAAACTCAAGGAACAAGTGGAGCAAGACCATGATTAAAGCCCATCCCACCCCGGCCCTGCTGCGCGCCTACGCGGCCGACGAGCTGCCGCTGCCGCTGACGGTCGGGGTCGCCGCTCACTGCGAGCTTTGCGCCGAATGTGGCGCCGACGTGAACGTCTGGGAGGCGGAGCTGGCGGCCAGCCATCTGGAAGAGGCGGCCCCGGCCCCCGCGCTGGATGCCGTGCTGGCGGCCATCTTGCAACAGCCGGCCGCTCATCAGGAGGTTCAGGCCCGCCCGGCCACGGAGCTGAGAGTCGGGGATCGGGGCTATCCCTTGCCCCGAGCGCTGGCCCGCTATCACCAGGCGAGCTGGCGGCGTATCGGCGGCATCCGCCACTGTCGCCTGCCGCTGGCGGAACAGGGGATACGGGCCAGCCTCTTGCACGTGGCGACGGGCGGGCAGATCCCGGATCACACCCACCAGGGCTATGAGCTGACTCTGTTGCTGGCCGGCAGCCTGCAGGAGGGGGAGGTGCGCTATCAGGCGGGAGACTTCATCTGGCGGGATGCCCGCCACCATCACAGCCCCCATACGCCGGACGGCTGTCTCTGCTACATAGTGCAGGATGCCCCCATCCGCTTCACCAAGGGGTTGCCACGGCTGCTCAACCGTATCAGCCATCGTCTTTATTGAGCTATCAGACCCATAAAAAAGGGACCCTTGCGGTCCCTTTTTTCATGGCGGCTCGGCCCTGTCAGGCGACGAATACCAGGTAGACGGCGAAGGCCACCACGAAGCGGTAGATGGCGAACGGGATGAAATCGAGACGACGGATCAGCGCCAGGAAGGTCTTGATGGCGATCATGGCGACCGCGAAGGCGGTGATGAAGCCCACCGCAAACATGGGGAAGTCCGCCATGGAGAGAAAGTCCCGGCTCTTGTAGAGATCCAGGCCGCTCGCGGCCACCATCATGGGCACCGCCAGGATGAAGGAGAACTCGGCCGCCGCCTGACGGCTGATCCCCATCAGCATGCCGCCGCTGATGGTGGCGCCGGAGCGGGAGAAGCCCGGCCAGAGCGCCAGACACTGGAACAGGCCGATGCCGAGCGCCTGCTTGTAGCTGATGTCATCCAGGGTTTCGGAGCGCACGGCGGGGCGGCACTTCTCGGCGATGATGAGCAGGATGCCGCCGGCCACCAGGGCGTACATGACGGTCTCGGGTCCGAACAGATTGGCCTTGATCCAGCTGTGGATGGCCAGACCGATGATCACCGCGGGCATCATGCCGAGGATGATGTGTACCAGGGAGAGGGTGGCGTGGCCAGGCGCCGGTTTCTGACCGAAATGAATACCGATCAAGCCGAACAGGCGGCGCCAGAACACGGCGACCACCGCCAGAATGGAGCCCAGCTGGATCACGACTTCGAAGGTGGCAGCCTTGGGGCCCTCGAATCCGAGCAGGTGGCCGACGATGATCATGTGGCCGGTGGAGGATACGGGTAAAAACTCGGTCAGGCCTTCCACTATGCCCAGCACGAAGGCGACAAACAGGGCGTAGGAATCGGTCATGGATCAGGTCTCTTGGTTGATGGTGCCGGATAAAATCAGCCCCGAGCGGAGTCGGGGCAGCCAATGATGGCGGAAAAGCCCGCTGGCAACCAGAGAATATTTTGGCGTCACTCGCTGGTGCTGGCGGGATATTTTGCTGCCATTTTCCATCCCATGATGGCATGGCAATAATTAAGGAAGAATTAACCCTCTCAACATTCTGCTCAATCCATGATGGTCAGGATCTTCTGCTGCAGCTCTGCCTCCAGGGGGGGCAGACTCAGGGCATCCACCGCGCTGACAATCTGCTGCGCACTGCTGGCACCGATCAGGGCGCAGCTCACCACGGCGTCCCGCAGTACCCATTGCAGGGCGAGCTGTGACAGGGCTTGTCCCCGCTGCCTGGCCAGGGCGTGCAGGGCGCGGATTTTCTCCAGCTTGTCCGGGGTGATCTGGTCGGGCTGCAGGAAGGGACTGGCGCTGGCGGCGCGAGAGTCGCTCGGGATCCCGGCCAGATAGCGATCGCTCAGCAGGCCGCCCGCCAGGGGGGAGAAGGCGACCACGCCCACCCCTTGTTCACGGCAGACTGGCAGGGTCTGCGCCTCGATGTCCCGCTGAAACAGGGAGTACTTGAGCTGATTCACGAGGCAAGGGGTGCCGAGCTCGGCCAGCCGGGTCGCGGCCCTGGCGGCAAGCTCGGCGGGGTAGTTGGAGAGACCGATGTAGAGCGCCTTGCCCTGACGGACCATGAGCGCCAGCGTCTGGCAGGTTTCCTCCAGCGGCGTGCGGGGATCCGGCCTGTGGTGATAGAAGATGTCCACATAGTCGAGACCGAGCCGGCGCAGGCTCTGGTGCAGGCTGGCAAACAGATATTTGGCGCTGCCTCCGTCACCGTAGGGGCCGTCCCACATCACATAGCCCGCCTTGCTGGCGATGATGAGCTCGTCCCGATAAGGGGCCAGGCTGCCCTTGAGCAGGGTGCCGAACGTGGTCTCGGCGCTGCCCGGCGGGGGGCCGTAGTTGTTGGCCAGATCGAAGTGGGTGATCCCCAGATCGAACGCCTGATGCACCATGGCCTTCACCCTGGCGGGATCGCTCCCCTCGCCGAAGTTGTGCCAGAGCCCGAGGCCAATGCTGGGCAGACGCAGGCCATGGCGGCCAGCGGGTCGGTAAGGTTGGCGCTGATAGCGGTCAGCGGCGGCCTGGTAGTGCGCATCCATGTCCATCAAGACTCCTGTGTCGATTCGACGCTGATGGCCCCTGGCCCGCTTCCTGAGACACGGGCCAGGGCGGCATCAGCCGGCGGGAATAAAACGGTAACGGGTTTGGTGGTGATAACGCTGGCCCGGCAGCAGCCAGGGATCCCCCAGCGCCGGGCGATTCGGGCTGTCCGGCAACTGCTGCGCCTCCAGGCAGAAGCCGGCGTGATCCCCGTAGCCCCGGCCGGTGCGATCCGGTGTGTTGGCGAGCCAGTTGCCGCTGTAGAACTGCAAGGAGGGCTGATTGGTATAGACCTCCATCGCCAGCTGCCGATCGGCGGAACGCACGCGGGCCGCCCAGGTCTGCCCGGACTTGCCCTGCTGCTCCGCCCCATGCAGCAGATAGGCGTGATCGTACCCCTTGGCCTGCATCTGCTGGGCATGGCTCAGCCAGGCCTGGCCGATAGGGCGCTCGGCGCGCAGATCGAAGGGGCCCTCCACCGGGGTGATGGCCAGCGGCAACCCGCTGGCATCGGTGGGCAGGAAGCTGTTCGCCCGCAGGGTGATGGCATGCTGACGCACATCCCCAGCGGGGCTGTCCCCATCCAGGTTGAAATAGGCGTGGCTGGTGAGGCTGACCGGGGTGGGGGCATCGCTCTTGGCCTCGAAATCGATCACCAGATCCTGCCCCTCCAGCCGATAGGTCAGCGTGACCCGCAGCTGACCGGGGAAGCCCTGATCCCCCGCCGGAGAGACCAGGCTCAGGCTGATGCTGTCGCTGGTCTGCCGAACCCGCTGCCAGCGGCGGCGATGAAAGCCATCGCGGCCGCCGTGCAGGCAGTGGGGGGGCTGGTTGGCATCCAGCTGCCAATGTTGACCGTTTCGGGTCAGTTCGGCGCCGCCGATGCGGTTGGCAAAGCGCCCCGCCACCGCCCCCAGCCACACCTGCTGGGCGGGGTAATCCTCGTCGGCGCAGCCGAGCAGCACCTCTCGTCGCTCTCCCCTCACCAGCAGGCTGAGGGAGGTCAGGGTCGCGCCGAAGTCGAGGCCGCGCAGGCGCAGCCCCGTCTCGTTCTCCAGTTCGAAGGGGATCAGGGGGTCGTGCGCCTGTCTGGCCTGGGTCATAGCCTGCCCGCCCCGGCCTTGGCGCTGCAGACATAGCAATCGGCCTTGAGACCGAAGCGGGCCGGGTATTCGGACTCGACCCTGGCGATCACGGCGTCCACCTGTTCCGGGCGCAGCAGGGCGACGATGCAGCCGCCAAAGCCACCCCCCGTCATGCGCACGCCGCCCTCAGTGCCGATCTGGGCCTTGATGATCTCCACCAGACCGTCGATGGGGGGCACGGTTATCTCGAAGTCGTCCCGCATGGCGGCGTGGGACTCGGCCATCAGTTCGCCGAGGCGCACCAGATCGCCGCTCGCCAGGGCATCGGCGGCGGCCAGGGTGCGACCATTCTCGCCCACCACGTGGCGGGCGCGGCGATAGCTGGTCTCATCGAGCCCCTCCTTGCCTGCTTCCAGCGCGGCCAGATCCAGGTCGCGCAGCGCCTTGACCCCGTAGTGGCGGGCGGCGTGCTCGCACTGCTGGCGGCGGGTGTTGTATTCGCTGTCCACCAGGCCGCGACGCACGTTGGAGTTGACGATGAGCACCGCCAGGTTGGTTGGCATGGGGATGAGGCGGGTTTCCAGGGATCGGCAATCCAGCAGCAGGGCGTGATCCACCTCGCCGCTGGCGGAGATCATCTGATCCATGATGCCGCAGTTGCAGCCGACGAACTGGTTCTCCGCCTGCTGGCCGTTGAGGGCGATCTCGGCCTGACTGATGTCGAGCCCCAGCGCCTCCTTGAAGGCCTGGCCGATGGCCACTTCCAGGGAGGCGGACGAAGAGAGCCCCGTGCCCTGAGGCACGTTGCCGGAGACCACCAGGTTGAGGCCGCGCAAGGCATGACCGCGCGCCTGCAGGTATTTCACCACGCCGCGGATATAGTCGCTCCAGCGCTGATCCGGGTGGTGGGTGATGGCTTCATCCAGGTTGAACAGGTCGCGCTGGTTGCCGTAGTCGGCGGCGATCACATGGACCAGGTGGTCATCGCGCAGGCCGATGGCGACGCAGGTCTCGTAGTCGATGGCGCAGGGCAGCACGAAGCCGTCGTTGTAGTCGGTGTGCTCGCCGATGAGGTTGACGCGGCCGGGGGCGCGCACCAGCAGATCGGGCTGGCGTTCAAACTGTTCTGCGAAGACGGCGCTGACGCGTTGGCTGGGGGTCATGGGGTCACCTCATTGGCTTGCTGCTTGTAATGAATGGGGGAGAGCGCGCGCAGCCGCTCTGCGGCCTGTTCCGGCGTCAGGTCTCGCTGGGTTTCCGCCAGCATCTCGAAGCCCACCATGAACTTGCGCACGGTGGCGGAGCGCAGCAGGGGCGGGTAGAAGTGGGCGTGCAGCTGCCAGGCCTCGGGGCTATCCGTGTTCGGCGGGGCGAAGTGCCAGCCCATGGAGTAGGGGAAGCTGCACTCGAACAGGTTGTCGTAACGGCTGGTGAGCTCCTTGAGGGCCACCGCCAGATCCTGTTGCTGGGCCGGGGTGAGGTCCAGCATGGAGGGCACATGGGCCTTGGGCAGCAACAGGGTCTCGAATGGCCAGGCCGCCCAGAAGGGCACTACCGCCAGCCAATGTTCCGTCTCCACCACGATGCGCGAACGATCCGCCAGCTCCCGCTGCACATAGTCGACCAGCAGCGGGCTGCCGTGATCGGCCAGCCAGGCGCGCTGATTCGCCTCCTCACGGGCTATTTCGTTGGGCAGGAAGTCGCTGCCCCACAGCTGACCGTGGGGATGCGGGTTGGAGCAGCCCATGACGGCGCCCTTGTTTTCGAACACCTGCACCCATTCCCACTGCCGGGACAGCTCGGCCACCTGGCTCATCCAGGTGGTGATCACCGCCTCGATGGCGGGCAGAGACAGCTCCGGGAGTGTCTTGCCATGATCCGGCGAGAAGCAGATGACCCGGCTGGTGCCGCGGGCGGCTTCCAGCTTGAGCAGGGGATCCTGTTCGGTGGCGGCGGCCGGGGTGTCCTGCATCAGGGCGGCGAAGTCGTTGGTGAAGACGAAGGTGTCCCGATAGTCGGGGTTCTGGTCGCCGGAGACGCGCTTGTTGCCCGCGCAGAGGAAGCAATCGGGATCGTGGGCCTGGCTCGGCGTCTGGCTTATCTTCTCGATCTGACCCTGCCAGGGGCGTTTGGCCCTGTGGGGGGAGACCAGCACATACTGGCCGGTCAACGGGTTGAAACGACGGTGCGGGTGATCAATCGGGTTGAACATCATCACTCCAGATAATGAGGTAAGAGAACATCGTGGGGAGCCGGCCTGGGCCTACTCTTCGTAACCGTTCGGGTTGGCGGATTGCCAGCGCCAGCTGTCGGCACACATGGCCGCGAGATCCCGGCTGGCACGCCAGCCCAGCTCGCGCTCGGCCTTGGCCGGATCGGCCCAGCATTCGGCGATATCCCCCGGGCGTCTTGGCTCGATGCGATAAGGCAGGGGACGACCGCTGGCTGCCTCGAAGGCCGCCACCATCTGCAACACGCTCTGCCCCTGGCCGGTCCCCAGATTGTAGGTATGGACGCCACCCCGACCCGCACAGTGATGCAGCGCCTTGACGTGTCCCTCGGCGAGATCCATCACGTGGATGTAGTCGCGTACCCCAGTGCCGTCCGGGGTGTTGTAATCGTTTCCAAAGATGGAGAGGTGCTCGCGGCGACCGATGGCGACCTGGGTCAGGAAGGGCATCAGATTGTTCGGTACGCCCTGGGGATCTTCCCCCATGGTGCCGGATTCATGGGCGCCGACCGGATTGAAGTAACGCAGCAGCGTCATGCTCCACTGGGGTTCGGCGGCCTGCAGATCCTCGAGGATCTCCTCGATGATCAGCTTGGATCGCCCGTAGGGATTGGTGGCGCTGCGGGGGAAGGCTTCCCGGATGGGAGTGCTGGCCGGATCGCCGTAGACGGTGGCGGACGAGCTGAACACCAGATTGTGGACGCCGGCCTGCTTCATGGCCTGCAGCAGGCAGAGGGTGCCGGCGAGGTTGTTCTGGTAGTAGGCGAGGGGAATGCGGGTGGACTCGCCGACGGCCTTGAGGGCGGCGAAGTGGATGACGGCGGTTATCTCCTGCTCGGCGAAGATGCGGGTCAGCAGGGCCTCGTCGCGGATGTCTCCCTCGTAAAACAAGGGCGCCTGGCCGCTGATGGCGGCGATCCTGGCCAAGACGGCTTGCTTGCTGTTGCAGAGGTTGTCCACCACCACCGGCTCCATGCCGGCGGCCTGCAAGGCGAGACAGGTGTGGCTGCCGATATAGCCGCAACCGCCGGTGACCAACACTTTTATCCTCTTCTCCACGTCTGTGCTCCCTACTTGAACAGTCTGAGCAGGAGTCTAGCCGAGGGCTTCATTCCCAAACTGTGAGCGGGGTAACATATTTATGTAAACGATTACACTGATGATGGTGGGCAAAACCCGGGTCATCTCGGTTTTTCCCCTGTTATCAGTGGGATTGCTCGGTATAATGGCCCCGTCTTGCACAGTGAAATAAGTGAAAACAGCATGAGTACCATCAAGGATGTCGCCCGTTTGGCCAATGTTTCGGTGGCAACGGTTTCACGGGTGATGAACAACTCACCCAAGGCCAGTGCCGCCTCCCGCGAGGTGGTCCAGAAAGCCATGGCCGAGCTGGGTTATACCCCCAATGCCAACGCTCGGGCCCTGGTCAGCCAGACCTGCGATACCATGGGGGTGGTGGTGGGTGACGTGGCCGATCCCTTCTTCGGTGCCCTGGTCAAGGGGGTCGCCGGGGTGGCGGTGGAGCAGGGGTTACACCTCCTGATGGGTAATGGTTTTCACAAGGCGGAGCCGGAACGAGCCGCCATCGAGCTGTTGATCGGCAAGCGCTGCGATGCGCTGGTGGTCCACAGCAAGGCGCTGAGCGATGAGGAGTTGATCGATTATGCCCAGCGCTCCCCCGGCATGGTGCTGATCAACCGCGACATTCCGGCGCTGAAGGGGCGCTGCATCTCCCTCAACAACCGCCAGGGGGCGGCGACCGCCACCCGCCATCTGCTGGATCTGGGACACCGCCATATCGCCTTCGTCAGCTCGGATCACGCCATCGAGGATGCCATCTTGCGTCATCAGGGCTACCAGGATGCCCTGCTGGAGGCGGGTATCTCGGTGGATCCCGAACTGGTGGAGAATGGCGTGCCGAACGAGGAAGGGGGCGAGCGGGCCATGCTCAACCTGCTGGCCAAGGGGCTGCCCATCACGGCTGTGGTGGCCTACAACGATGCCATGGCGGCGGGAGCCATCTCGGTGCTGGCGGACAACGGCCTCAAGGTGCCGGAAGAGGTCTCCGTGGTCGGTTTCGATGACATCATTTATGCCAGATACCTGAGACCCAAGCTCTCTACCATGCGCTACCCCATCGAGCTGATGGCGGCCCAGGCGGCCAAGCTGGCTCTGCAACTGGCAGCCGGAGAGAGCGAGGCGGTGGCGAGCCGCGTCTACACGCCGACCCTGATCAACCGCCACTCGGTCGCCCCGGTCAGGCTCTGACCCCGGTGTGACAGGGGGCACGCTGGTCGATAGGGCCGCCCCTGCACGGCATATCGTGGATCCATCTCCATCTGCTGACTCCGGCCAGCCTCTGACCTAGTCGCTCGTCAGAAGGCGCGAGATCGGTAGCATCTGCGGCTGCACGAGACATCACAGATCAATCACCACCCGATGGAGCGGTCAGATACTGATCTCTCCTCTCGCCAGCAGACACAGGACTGGCAATGTCTGCGTCTGCACGACTCGCGGATCAATTTCCATCCAGTGACCCTGGCCAGGCCTGACCCCGGTGTGGCAGGGTTATGTGGCTGCTGGCATAAATCATCCCTGCATGCTCACCCCTGACCCACAACCCCGGTGATATCGGCCAGACACTGAGCTTGTTTTCAACACGAAGGCGGGCGGTGCTATCCCCTGCGCCCCATACCCAGACTCGCGTCATGCTTCGGGTTGCACCGGGGTGAGGGCGCGGCTCCCTCTCTCTACTTCAGGCCCTCTTCCACCCCCTGTTTCCCTCCTTTTCATCCGTCATCGGTTATCTCATGACGCAGATCTGGTTTTTACTTATCTTTAATCGTTTTTACCTCGTTTTACTTAACATTTGCAGTGTAATCGTTTACACCTGTGTGAGCGGGATCGCCGTTTCCCGAATCAAACTCTCCTACACTGCAGACGTTTTCATAGACACGACTCAATGCAGGGAGAGATAAGGATGCTCAGGGAGATCTTGGCCCGTCAGGATTGGCAAACCCAGGCGATCACATCCGTCAACCGGTTGCCTGCCCACACCCCCTTGTCCAGCTGGCGCAGCGAGGCGGATGCCCGGACCGGGATCCCGTCCCCTTCGCGCCTGCTGCTGGATGGCGACTGGCAGTTCTCCTTCTTCGATGCCCCCGAGCAGGTGCCGTCGGAGTGGATCGAACAGGACCTGGCGGATGCCACCACGGTGCAGGTTCCCGGCAACTGGCAGTTGCAGGGCTTCGATCGCCCCATCTACACCAACATCAAGTATCCCTTCCCCTGCGATCCCCCCAGGGTGCCTGCGCAAAACCCTACCGGCTGCTACTCCCGCACCTTCAGCCTGCCCGCCGACTGGCTGGCTGAAGGTCAGGTCCGCATCACGTTTGATGGGGTGGACAGCGCCTTCTATCTGTTCTGCAACGGCTGCTGGGTCGGTTACTCCCAGGACAGCCGCCTGCCCGCCGAATTCGATCTGACCCCCTTCCTGCAGGCCGGTCAGAACCGGCTGGCAGCCCTGGTGCTGCGCTGGTCCGATGGCTCCTATCTCGAAGATCAGGACATGTGGCGCATGAGTGGCATCTTTCGCTCCGTCACACTGCTGCATAAACCGGAACGCCAGCTGATGGACGTGCGGCTGACTCCGGTGCTGGATGCCTGTTACCGGGATGCCCGCCTCAAGCTGGAGGTGCAGGCGAGTGTCGGCGCCGGCCTTCTGGTGGAGGCGGCCCTCTATTTCGGCGACGCCCTGGTGGTGAGCAAGCGCCAACCCCTCGGCACGGCACCCATCGACGAGAAGGGGGCCTTTGAGGACAGGAGCGAGCTGTGGCTGGAGGTGCCCGCCCCCCACAAGTGGAGCGCCGAGACCCCCCATCTCTACCGGCTGACCCTGGCCCTGCTGGACGAGCAGGGTGAGTGCATCGAGTGCGAGGCCTATGACGTGGGCTTTCGGGCGGTGGAGATCCGTGGCGGCCTGCTGCGGGTCAACGGCCAGCCCCTGCTCATTCGCGGCACCAACCGCCACGAGCACGATCCGGCCCTCGGCCACGTGGTGACCCCCGCCGCCATGGCGCTGGATCTGCGGCTGATGAAGCAGAACAACTTCAATGCGGTGCGCTGCTCCCACTATCCCAACCACCCGGAATTCTATCGGCTGTGCGACAGGCTCGGCCTTTACGTGGTGGACGAGGCGAATCTGGAGACCCATGGCATGACCCCCATGGGGCGGCTGGCGCGGGACCCCGCCTGGAGCGGCGCCTTCCTCGAGCGGGTGACCCGCATGGTGGCGCGGGACTTCAACCATCCCAGCATCATCATCTGGTCGCTCGGCAATGAATCCGGCTATGGCCCCGCCCACGACGCCATGTATCAGTGGGTCAAGGGGAGCGACCCGAGCCGCCCGGTCCAGTACGAGGGGGGCGGCGCCGATACCCCGGCCACCGACATCATCTGCCCCATGTATGCCCGTACCCATCAGGATCAACCCTTCCCGGCGGTGCCCAAGTGGGCGCTGGCCAAGTGGATAGGCCTGCCCGGCGAGACCCGGCCGCTGATCCTGTGCGAGTACGCCCATGCCATGGGCAACAGCCTGGGAGGCTATGCCGAGTATTGGCAGGCGTTTCGCACCCATCCGCGTCTGCAGGGCGGTTTCGTCTGGGATTGGGTGGATCAGGGGCTCGACAAGCTGACCGATGACGGCCGCCATTTCTGGGCCTATGGCGGCGATTTTGGCGACACCCCCAACGACCGCCAGTTCTGCTGCAACGGGCTGCTGTTCCCGGACAGAAGTCCCCATCCCTCCCTGGCCGAGGCCAAGCGGGCCCAGCAGCTGTTCGAGCTGAGACTGGTGAGCCAGCAGCCATTGGTGGTGGAGGTGGTGAGCGACTATCTGTTCCGTGCCACGGACAACGAGCGGCTGCACTGGCAACTGCGAGAGGATGGCCGCGTACTGCAGGAAGGTGAATGCCCACTCAGCCTGGCTCCCCAGGCTGGCGCGGCGCTGACCCTGCTGGCATCGCTGCCGGCCTTTGCCCCGGGGAGCCTGGTCTCGCTGGACCTGGCCATAGTGCAGCCCGCGGCCACGGCCTGGGCCGAGGCGGGCCACGAGGTGGCTCGTCAGCAGTTTATTCTGCCATCCCCCCTGGCATTGCCAGTGGCATTCCACTGCACGGCCTTGCTTGAGCAGCCGGATCATTGGCTTGCTGCCGCTGCAGGCAGTGAATGGCAACTGGACAAGGTGAGCGGCCGTATCCGCAACTGGCGCAAGCAGGGGCGGGAGCAGTTGAAGGAGGCCATCGCCGATCACTTCTACCGGGCGCCGCTCGACAACGACATCGGCACCAGCGAGGCGGATCACGCGGACCCCAACGCCTGGATTGCCCGCTGGCAGGAGGCTGGCCTTAACGGGCTGCAACACCGCTGCCTCGGCATGACGGCGAGCCCGGAGCAGGGGGTGATTGTGGTCACCCACGGTTATTTCGCCGATGACAGCCTGAAACTGCTGACCCGCTGGCGCCACGCCTTCTCAGCCGATGGGGCCATGCAGCTCGCCATCGAGGTGGAGGTGGCCCCTGGCATGCCTTCTCTGCCCCGGATCGGCGCCAGGCTCTGGCTGGTGGACGAGGTGATGACGGCAACGGATGGGGTGAGCTGGCTGGGACGCGGCCCCCATGAGAACTACCCGGACCGGCTGCTCGCCGCCGATCAGGGCCGCTGGCAACTGCCGCTCGATGGGCTGCACACCCCCTATGTATTCCCGACCGACAACGGGCTGCGCTGCGACACCCGCCAACTGCAGCTGGGGGATATCGACATCCAGGGCCGCTTCCATTTCAGCCTCAGTCGCTACAGCCAGCAGCAACTCGCCCTGGCCCGTCACCAGACCGATCTGGTGGCCGAAGGGGGATTGCACCTCTGCCTCGATGGCTTCCACATGGGGATCGGCGGGGATGACTCCTGGAGCCAGAGCGTGCGACCGGAATATTGGCTGCGGCCGGGGAGCTACTATTGGAACTGTGTTCTACGCTGAGTCTGGCCCGCCAGAATAGGCGATAAGCGTCACTAGAGCCCCATTGGTTTGTATTGCATTGATTTTTAAGCGTTTCATGTCTATGTAACAGAGTGTAAACGTTTTCATTTTGTTGTCAGGATCACAGAACATTGGACAACAAATTGATTACATTAGGCTGGCGCCAGCTCAGATGGTGTACAGCATTCCCTACAAAAACAGATATAGAGATCGGAGCATAACAATGAAAAAACTCACGACAGTCGCCACCCTGCTGATGGGACTGATGGCGGGAGCCCAAGCCCAGGCTGATACCCGTATCGGGGTCACCGTCTACAAATATGACGACAACTTCATGGCCGTTGTGCGCAAGGCCATCGAGAAGGAAGCAACGGCCAACCCGGATGTTGAGCTGTTGATGAATGACTCCCAGAACGACCAGTCCAAGCAGAATGACCAGATCGACGTGCTGTTGGCCAAGGGCGTGAAAGCGCTGGCCATCAACCTGGTCGACCCGGCGGCGGCCTCTGTCGTGATCGAGAAGGCGCGTGCCGACGAGATCCCCGTGGTGTTCTACAACAAGGAACCGAGCGCGGCGGACATGGCCAGCTATGACAAGGCCTACTACGTGGGTACCGACTCCAAGGAGTCAGGCATCATCCAGGGCCAGCTGATCGCCAAGCACTGGAAGGCACACCCCGAGTGGGATCTGAACAAGGATGGCGTCATCCAGTTCGTGCTGCTCAAGGGCGAGCCGGGCCACCCGGATGCGGAAGCCCGCACCACCTATGTCGTCAAGACCCTGAATGACGGCGGCATCAAGACCCAGCAGCTGCACATGGATACCGGTATGTGGGATACCGCCATGGCGAAAGACAAGATGGACGCCTGGATCTCCGGCCCGAACGCCAACAAGATCGAAGTGGTCATCGCCAACAACGACGGTATGGCGATGGGGGCTGTTGAATCCCTGAAAGCCCAGGGCAAGAGTGCCATTCCGGTGTTCGGCGTCGATGCCCTGCCGGAAGCCCTGGCCATGGTCAAGAGCGGTGCCATGGCGGGTACCGTGCTGAACGATGCGGCCAACCAGGCCAAGGCGACCTTCGACCTGGTCAAGAACCTGGCTGAAGGCAAGCCGGCCGGTGAAGGCACCAACTGGAAGATCGACAACAAGATTGTGCGTGTTCCTTACGTGGGCGTGGATAAAGACAATCTGTCCCAGTTCGAGTAATTCCCTCCTCCCGGGCAAGGGTCACCCCCTTGCCCTTCGTTTCAACCAGATGTGATGGCTGATATGACAACACGGCAACAATCAGAATGGCTGTTGGAGATGATTGACGTCAGTAAGAGTTTCCCTGGCGTCAAGGCACTCGATAAAGTCAATTTACGGGTCCGTCCTCATTCTGTGCATGCGTTGATGGGCGAGAATGGCGCGGGGAAATCCACGCTGCTCAAGTGCTTGTTCGGCATCTACGAGAAGGATGAGGGCAAGATCTTCTTCAAGGGGGAGGAGATCAACTTCACCTCTTCCAAGGAGGCGCTGGAGAACGGCGTTTCCATGGTGCACCAGGAGCTGAACCTGGTGTTGCAGCGCACCGTGATGGACAACATGTGGCTCGGCCGCTACCCCACCAAGGGCTGGTTCATCGATCACGGCAAGATGTATGAAGAGACCAAGCAGATCTTCGACGAGCTGGACATCGACATCGATCCGCGGGTCAAGGTCGGCACCCTGTCCGTCTCCCAGATGCAGATGATCGAGATCGCCAAGGCGTTCTCCTACGACGCCAAGATCGTCATCATGGATGAGCCCACCTCCTCCCTGACCGAGAAAGAGGTCAATCACCTCTTCAAGATCATCAACAAACTCAAGGAGAAGGGCTGCGGCATCGTCTACATCTCCCACAAGATGGAAGAGATCTTCCAGCTGTGTGACGAGATCACCATATTGCGGGATGGGCAATGGGTAGCGACTCAGCCGCTCAAGGGCATGACCATGGATCAGATCATCGGCATGATGGTCGGCCGTGAGCTCACCCAGCGCTTCCCGGAGAAAACCAACCAGCCGAAGGAGGTGATCCTCGAGGTCGAACACCTGACGGCGAAGAACCAACCCTCCATTCAGGACGTGACCTTCAACCTGCACAAGGGGGAGATCCTCGGCATCGCCGGACTGGTGGGGGCCAAGCGTACCGACATCGTCGAGACCCTGTTCGGCATCCGCGATCGCAGCGAGGGCACCATCAAGCTGCACGGCAAAGCGGTGGCGAACCATAATGCCCACGAGGCGATCCAGAACGGTTTCGCCCTGGTGACCGAGGAGCGTCGCTCCACCGGCATCTATTCGCGTCTCGACATCGCCTTCAATTCCCTGATCGCCAACATGGACAGCTACAAGAGCTCCATGGGGCTGCTCAGCGACAACAAGATGAAAAGCGATACCCAGTGGGTCATCGACTCCATGCGGGTCAAGACCCCGACCCAGCAGACCCAGATAGGCTCCCTGTCCGGCGGCAACCAGCAGAAGGTCATCATAGGCCGCTGGCTGCTGACCCAGCCCGAGATCCTGATGCTGGACGAACCGACCCGCGGTATCGACGTGGGGGCCAAGTTCGAGATCTATCAGCTGATCCTGGAGCTGGCCAAGAAGGACAAGGGGATCGTCATCATCTCGTCCGAGATGCCCGAATTGCTGGGGATCACGGACAGGATCATGGTCATGAGCAATGGCCGGGTCGCGGGGATCGTCAACACCAAAGAAACTGACCAGAGCGAGATCCTGCGCCTGGCATCTCTGTACCTATAAGACAGGAAGGCATTTATGGAGTCGGCTAAAAATTTCAATCTGATGCAGGCGCTCAAAGAGAACGGCATCTATGTGGTGTTGCTGGTGTTGCTCATGGTCATCGTGATCAAGGAACCCTCCTTCCTGAGCCTCACCAACCTCAGCAACATCCTGACCCAGTCCTCGGTGCGGGTCATCATCGCCCTCGGGGTGGCAGGCATTATCATCACCCAGGGGACGGATCTGTCGGCTGGCCGTCAGGTCGGTCTGGCAGCGCTGATTGCGGCGACCATGCTGCAGGCCACAACCAACATCAACAAGGTGTTCCCAAGCCTGGGAGAAATCCCCATCCCGGCGGTGATCCTGCTGGTCTGCGTCGTGGGTGCGGTGATTGGTCTCATCAACGGCCTGATCGTGGCCTATCTGAACGTGACCCCCTTCATCACCACCCTGGGGACCATGATCATCGTCTACGGCATCAACTCCCTCTATTTCGACTCCGTGGGTGCCTCGCCGGTAGCGGGTTTTGATCCCCGTTTCTCCAGCTTTGCGCAGGGTTTTATACGGATAGGGGGCTTTAAACTATCGTATCTGACCTTCTATGCGGCCATAGCTAGTATCTTCGTCTGGGTTCTGTGGAACAAGACTCGCTTTGGCAAGAACATCTTCGCCATCGGCGGCAACCCGGAAGCCGCCAAGGTCTCCGGCGTCAACGTGGCCGTCAACCTGGTGATGATCTATGCCCTGGCCGGTATCTTCTACGCCTTCGGCGGCATGCTGGAAGCGGGCCGGGTCGGCAGTGCCACCAACAACCTTGGCTTCATGTATGAACTCGATGCCATCGCGGCCTGTGTGGTGGGCGGGGTATCGTTTGCCGGTGGTGTGGGTACGGTGGCCGGGGTCATCACCGGTGTGCTCATCTTTACCCTGATCAACTACGGTCTGACCTACATCGGGGTCAGCCCCTACTGGCAGTTCATCATCAAGGGCGGCATCATCATACTGGCGGTGGCGCTGGATTCCATGAAGTACGCCAAGAAGAAGTAAGCATTGCGAAGAGGGCTGGAGCAATTCCAGCCCTCTTTATTTGGAGGGATCCATCCCATGCCGTTCAAAGTCAAAATCAACGTCCTGCTGCTGCTCGCCATCCTGGCCACCATCGGTACCGCCTGGCTCAGCGTCAATCACTTCATCAGCAACTACATCCGCACCCAGGCCACCCAGAACATCAACGAGCAGATCACCCTGGTCAAGGAGAAGCTGGCGGGAGACATCAACCAGCGAGTGCTGCTGGCGGCTAACCTCAACCTCGGGGTCACCAGCGTCAAGAAGGCCCTGCAGGAGACCGGCTTCCACAACATCGTCAAGCTGGTGGGAGACATGGCGTTCGACGTGAACGGGGTCATTGACGACAGCGCCAGGGTGGAGGCCCTGCGCAAGCTCATCCCCGCCGCCAACAACCAGATCACCGTGAGCCCGCTGGAGCAGCTCGACGGCAAGCCGGTCATCTCCATCCTGGTGCCCAGGGGGGCGGATTCGGCCTACCTCTATTACCTAGACATGAGCGAATTCAAGCACCTGCTTGAGAAGGTGAGCGGGGAGGGGCGCTACTTCTCCCTGACCGACAGCCAGGGCAACGTGCTCCTTGACGGCAAGCCAAAGGGGGAGAGTGAGACGCGTCCCAATTCGCTGGATATCCGTGGCAGTCAGTGGACCCTGACCGGCTACGTGGATCTGGACCATATCCAGACCATGACCCAGGCCCTCAACGGCAAGATCACCATGGCCCTGCTCGGGGTGGCAGTCCTGGTGCTGATTATTTCCGTGGTGGCGCTCAATCTGGCCTACCGCCCCATCCTCTCACTGCGGGATCTGGTGCAGGAGCTCTCTCAGGGCAGCGGGGATCTGACTCGCCGCCTGGCGGTCACCAGCAAGGACGATCTGGGCCAGATCTCCGCCGGCATCAACCGCTTCATCGAGCGGCTGCAGGAGATGATGGGAGAGGTGAGCAAGGCTAGCGGCCAGCTCAACGAGGGGATCTCGGATCTCGCCAGGCAGACGGGCTCGGCCCAGGGGTTGCTGGCGGAACATGTGCGCGAGACGGAACTGGTGGTCACCGCCATCAACGAGATGAGCCGTACCGCCATCTCGGTATCGGAGAGTGCGGCCAGCACGGCCCAGCTGACCGGTCAGAGCCAGCAGCTGGCGAGTGAGTCACGACTGGTGGTGGACAGAGCCATGAACAGCGTGACCGCGCTGGTGGCGGAGGTCGAGACCACCGCCAGCTCCATCGCTGCCATGCAGCAGGATGTGCAGCAGATAGGCTCCATCCTCGGGGTCATTGGCGGTATTGCCGAGCAGACCAACCTGCTGGCCCTCAACGCGGCCATCGAGGCGGCCCGGGCTGGAGAGCAGGGTCGCGGTTTCGCCGTGGTGGCAGACGAGGTGCGTTCTCTCGCCGGGCGCACCCAGCAGAGCACCGCCGAAATCCAGACCATGCTGAGCCGGTTGCAGCGCGGCACCCAGACGGTGGTGGAGGCCATGGGCAACACCCGCCAGAGCTGTCAGGATGCGGCGCAGAATACCAACAAGGTGAATGCCTCCCTGGATGCCATGGCGGGAGAGGTGGTGGAGATCAACGATCTCATCAGCCATATCGCCACTGCGGCCGAGGAACAGAGCGCGGTGGCGGAGGAGATCAATCGCAACATGAGCGCCATTGCCGAGGTGATCACTCAGCTCAAGGGTAACGGCGAGCGGACGGTGGACAGTTCGGCGTCCATGCAGCGCACCTATGACAGGCTGAGGGAGATAGTGGGGCACTTTCGCCTGCAATGAGCGGCAGCCATGACCGTTGGCAGTGAGATTTTATCGGTGAGGCATTAAGAGGCTGGTCGGGGTTGCCCCGGCCGGCATATCGGAAAAACCAGAAAACGGGCAAAAAAGATGGGGGCGACTTGCGTCGCCCCCGATAGTCTTATCGCTCATGTCCTTGAACGAAGTTGCTCCCTGCAATCCCTGACTATACCTCTTCCTTTAGGTTTCCCCTTCCCAATCCTTTGGGGTGTCCTTTAGC
The DNA here is from genome assembly GCF_040215105.1 of Aeromonas veronii. NCBI lineage: Bacteria > Pseudomonadati > Pseudomonadota > Gammaproteobacteria > Aeromonadales > Aeromonadaceae > Aeromonas > Aeromonas veronii. The sequence continues at coordinate 4,346,789 of NZ_CP157875.1, read as the reverse complement.
CATCATGGCCTGACGAGTCATCCATTCCCGTCGCACTTTCTCCGTCCTGGGAGGTGTCCTTTACCACTTCCTGTGGTGAGTCCATTTGCCCAACCCTGGCAGCCAATCGTCCTGATCGACTTCATTGCGTCCGTGCAGGAGTAACTATAAGGATTTCGCGGGGGACGACAACGGCATGCTGAAAAACGTTTTTACTCAACTCGTTTCTCAGGAAACAAAGAAAGACTTATATCTTTATTTATCAATAAATTATTGTTTTTTATGGCAGGTTTTTCGATCCGTTATTCCGACTATGGCGGGATCTTGTCGGGAGTCTGACTTACGCATGCAATGGCGAATGTCTCACACGCCATTTAACTGGGGTTCAGGAACCTGACAAATGGCGGAGTCGTTTGCGAAGGAGAGCCGGAACGCCAGCCATCTGACCCGAGTCGCAGCACCAGGCCATTCCTCCCAAAGGGCACCCGGCTAGCCTTCCCGAGAGAGGAAACCATCTTGCAAGGAATGGTGACACGGAGAGGGCCAGAGACTTGCCCATCAACGGCGGTGAGCGGGAAACGCTGGCCCCGATGCCTGTGGCGAGCTCTGATGGTCTGGATGAATGAAGGTATACGCGGGGAATGATGGCGCTCGCGGGGAGCTGGCCAAGAGGAGGAAGAAACCTCCCCTTGGGCTCAGGGGTTAATAGTGCTGGCTGCCGCCATGCCATTGGCACACATATTCGGGTACCAGCATCTGGGGAGCCTGGCCGACATGACAGACCACCAGGGGAATGGCGGGAGCGCCCTGGGCGCTGACCAGAGTCGGGGTGGCAGGCAGGACCAGGGCGATGAGCAGAAACAGCGATTTGATCTTCATGGATATCTCCTTGGTGACAGGACTCGGTGTGATCTGAATCACTTTTTGAGTTAAGTCGAGGTGGGGGACGCCGCAAGGAGGGACGATAAATTCAACTAATGAAAAAAGTTTAAAATCGGGTCGCCATCATCGGGTTGAAAAAAGCACCGTTCGGATGCGAACAAAATGCATATCCATATAAATGACATAGGACGAATCTTGTCATTTGGAGTACTGGGAAGGCGGCTTGGCGTCATTGCCATGATCTTGGACAAGAAACTGATTATGCAGGCTCGGTGATGCGAGCGACTATTTATGTGGAGGCCGGGCGGGATTTTTTTGGCGATCCATTCACTCTTCATCATAGAAAATTCAATTCATCTGTAATTTGCTTTTATCTGGTTGATTTTGTTCTGTATTTATTATCTGGCATTTCCCTTTGTAGATATTTCACGTGAATGAAAACGGTCTCTAATTGAAATAAACAAGGTGTTTTTTGCTTATCGATTCGGATGGGGTGAATGGCTAAATGCCAGTTATGTAAACTCCATCAAAAATTAACTCATGGTTTTATTCAGTTCGGATTGAATGTGATCAATGTCTAAGTTTGCAGTGATTTGCAGGCCTAATCTCTGCGTCGAAAGGCAAGGGCAGGATAGAACACAAGCTGAGTACCCTACATAAAGAATATCCCGCCTTAGCCACGAGCCAGAATAGAAGGAATCTATTCAATCACTCGCAGGGACCACTGCTAGACGGAATATAATCATGAGCAAATTTTATGTAGGTTCTGAAGTTGGCCAATTGCGCCGTGTCATGCTGCACCGCCCCAACCTCAGTCTGAAGCGTCTGACCCCTTCCAACTGTCAGGATCTGCTGTTCGATGACGTCCTGTCCGTGGAACGCGCCGGCCAGGAGCACGACAAATTCGCTCAAGTGCTGCGCGATCAGAATGTCGAAGTCTTCCTGCTGACCAATCTGCTGGCCGAAACCCTGGATGTGCCGGAAGCCAAAGCCTGGCTGCTGCAAAACCAGGTCTCCGATTATCGCCTCGGCACCGCACTGGCCAATGACGTGCGCTGCTTCCTGGCTGACATGCCGCACCGCGAGCTGGCCCGCATCCTCTCCGGCGGCTTGACCTACTCCGAGATGCCCTACAGCGGCGTCAACATGGTCGTGGGCATGCACGCTCCGACCGACTTCATCATCGAGCCGCTGCCCAACCACCTCTTCACCCGTGACACCTCCTGCTGGGTCTACGGTGGCGTCTCCATCAACCCCATGGCCAAGGCCGCCCGTCGCCGTGAAACCAACCATGTGAAGGCCATCTACCGCTGGCACCCGCAGTTTGCCGGTCAGGACTTCATCAAGTACTTCGGTGACGAAGAGCGTGACTACGACAACTCCACCATCGAAGGGGGCGACGTCCTGGTCATCGGCCGCGGCGCCGTACTCATCGGTATGTCCGAGCGCACCACACCGCAGGGTGTCGAGCATCTGGCTCGCGGCCTGTTCAAACACGGCCAGGCCAAGCAGGTCATCGCCATGCAACTGCCGAAACACCGCAGCTGCATGCACCTGGACACCGTCATGACCCACATGGACATAGATACCTTCTCCGTCTATCCGGAAGTCATCCGCAAGGATGTGAACTGCTGGAGCCTGACTCCGGGCGGCGCCACCGGCATGAACATCAAGGAAGAAGGCTACTTCGTGACCGCCATCGAGAAGGCGCTGGGTGTGGATCAGCTGAAACTCATCACCACCGGCGGCGACACCTTCGAGGCCGAGCGTGAGCAGTGGAATGACGCCAACAACGTGCTGACCGTGCGTCCTGGCGTGGTCGTGGGTTACGAGCGCAACACCTACACCAACGAGAAATACGACAAGGCCGGCATCACTGTGCTGCCCATCCCGGGTGAAGAGCTGGGACGTGGCCGCGGCGGCGCCCGCTGCATGAGCTGCCCGATGGAACGTGACGGCATCTAACCGACGGCGTGGCGCCGGCGGAGGCTGGCGCCACACAGACTCACTTTCGAGATCAATATCATGAAAAAACCAACTGTCGTCGTCGCCCTGGGTGGCAATGCCTTGCTCCGCCGCGGTGAGCCCCTCGAAGCGGACATCCAGCGCAAGAACATCGCCACCGCTGCCAAGACCATCGCCCGCATCGCCGAGGATTACAACGTGGTGCTGGTGCACGGCAACGGCCCGCAAGTCGGTCTGCTGGCCCTGCAAAACAGTGCCTATACCAAGGTTTCTCCCTATCCCCTGGATGTGCTGGGCGCCGAGTCCCAGGGCATGATCGGCTACATGCTGATCCAGGAGCTGAAGAACCTGATGCCGAGCCGCAACGTCACCGCGCTGCTGACCCAGGTGCAGGTTGATCCCAAGGATCCCGCCTTCGCCAACCCGACCAAGTTCATCGGTCCCGTCTACGAAGAGGCGGAAGCCCGTGCCCTGGCTGCCGAGAAGCAGTGGAGCGTCAAGGCTGACGGCAAGTTCTTCCGCCGTGTGGTGCCGTCCCCGCTGCCCCAGCGCATCGTCGAAGGCGACGCCATCGAAACCCTGATCGCCCAGGGCCATCTCATCATCTGTACCGGTGGTGGTGGCATTCCGGTGACCTGGGATGGCCAGAGCCTGACCGGCATCGAAGCCGTCATCGACAAGGACATGTCTGCCGCCTACCTGGCCAAGCAGATCAAGGCCGACGCCCTGCTGATCCTGACCGACGCCGATGCCGTCTACCTGGATTGGGGCAAGCCGACCCAGCGTCCGCTGCGGATCACCAGCCCGGACGAGCTGGCTGGCGTCAAGTTCGATGCCGGTTCCATGGGGCCCAAGGTCGAAGCGTCCTGCGAATTCGTCAAGGCGACCGGCGGCATGGTCGGGATCGGTTCCCTGGAAGATGGCCTGGCCATCCTGAGGGGCGAAGCCGGCACCAATATCGTCGCCACCAATACCGTGAATGCCTGAGTCGTTGAATCACTGCGTAGTCAATAACACTGCCCACATTGGTCTGAACAAATATAGAGAGAACTCATCATGGCTTTTAATCTGCGTAACCGTAACTTCCTGAAACTGCTGGACTTCACCCCGCGCGAAATCCAATACATGATCGATCTCGCCATCGACCTGAAGAAGGCCAAATACGGTGGCTATGAGCGCAAGCACCTCACCGGCAAGAACATCGCCCTGATCTTCGAGAAGACCTCCACCCGCACCCGTTGCGCGTTTGAAGTCGCGGCCTTCGACCAGGGGGCACAAGTCTCCTACCTCGGCCCAAGCGGTTCCCAGATTGGTCACAAGGAGTCCATGAAGGATACCGCCCGCGTCCTCGGTCGCATGTATGACGGCATCGAGTACCGTGGCTTCGGTCAGGAGATCGTGGAAGAGCTGGGTGCCCATGCCGGTGTGCCGGTCTGGAACGGCCTGACCAACGAATTCCACCCGACCCAGATCCTGGCCGACTTCATGACCATGCTGGAGCACGGCAAGGGCAAGCGTCTGGACCAGATCAAGTTCGCCTACCTGGGTGACGCTCGCAACAACATGGGCAACTCCCTGATGGTCGGTGCCGCCAAGATGGGCATGGACATCCGTCTGGTTGCGCCCAAGGCCTTCTGGCCGGAAGAAGAGCTGGTCGCCCAGTGCCGCCAGATCGCCGAAGAGACCGGTGCCCGCATCCACCTGACCGAAGACGTGAAAGAGGGCGTGCTGGGTGCCGACTTCCTCTACACCGACGTCTGGGTCTCCATGGGTGAAGCGAAAGAAGCCTGGGATCAGCGCGTCAAACTGATGACCCCCTATCAGGTCAACATGGACGTCATCAACACCACCAAGAACCCGGATGTGAAGTTCATGCACTGCCTGCCGGCGTTCCACAACGACGAGACCACCATGGGCAAGGAAGTGGCCGACAAATACGGCATGAAGGGTCTGGAAGTGACCGAGGACGTGTTCGAATCCGAACACAGCATCGTATTCGACGAGGCCGAAAACCGGATGCACACCATCAAGGCAGTGATGGTTGCTACGCTGGGCGACTAAGGTCGCAGTAGTGGTGCCGGGGGGTGACCCCCGGCTTTTCGACCATGTGACAGCGGCACAATACCTCTAACCCTACACCCGCAGATTGCATGGATACCACACCCACAGAAGGAAGCTGGACCATGACCAAATTCAAGTTCCCGTCAGCCTACACGATACTGTTTGTGCTGATCGCCCTGGTGGCCGCCCTGAGCTGGATAGTCCCGGCGGGCAAATATGACATGACCATGAATGAGTCCCTCGGCAAGGAAGTACCGGTGGCCGGTACCTACAAGCTGGTGGATGCCAATCCCCAGGGGATCGTCGACGTGCTGCTGGCACCCATCGACGGCCTCTACAACCACGATACCTATGAGGCTGGCGCCATCGACGTCTCCCTCTTCATCCTGATCATCGGTGGCTTCCTTGGCATAGTGACCAAGACGGGTGCCATCGATGCCGGTATCGAGCGCGTCACCGATCGTCTGCGTGGCCGCGAGGAGTGGATGATCCCCATCCTGATGGCGCTGTTCGCCGCAGGGGGCACCATCTACGGCATGGCGGAAGAGTCCCTGCCGTTCTACACCCTGCTGGTGCCGGTGATGATGGCCGCCCGTTTTGACCCCGTGGTCGCCGCCGCCACTGTGCTGCTGGGCGCTGGTATCGGCACCCTGGGCTCCACCATCAACCCCTTCGCCACTGTGATTGCCGCCAACGCGGCGGGCATCTCCTTCACCGACGGCATCTGGCTGCGTGTCGCCATGCTGGTGGCCGGCTGGCTGCTGTGTGTGGCCTATGTGATGCGCTACGCCAAGATGGTGCGCAACGATCCGAGCAAGTCCCTGGTGGCTGACAAATGGGAAGAGAACCGTGTCCACTTCCTCGGCAACCGCAGCGACGAGATGCTGGAGTTCACCCTGACCCGCAAGATCGTGCTGGGCATCTTCGTCGCCGCCTTCGCCGTGATGATCTACGGGGTGGCCGTGCTCGGTTGGTGGATGGCGCAGATCTCCGGCGTCTTCCTGGCTGCCGCCATCATCGTCGGCGTGATCTCCCGCATGAGCGAGGAGGAGCTGACCTCCAACTTCATCGACGGTGCCCGTGACCTGCTCGGCGTGGCCCTCATCATCGGTATCGCCCGCGGTATCGTGGTGGTGATGGACAACGGCATGATCACCCACACCATCTTGCACAGTGCGGAAGGCATCGTGACCGGCCTCTCCACCGTGGTGTTCATCAACGTGATGTTTGTGCTGGAAGTGGTGCTCTCCTTCCTGGTGCCGTCCTCCTCCGGTCTGGCGGTGCTGACCATGCCGATCATGGCGCCGCTCGCCGACTTCGCCAACGTGGGTCGCGAGCTGGTAGTGACGGCCTACCAGTCTGCCTCCGGCCTGGTGAACCTGGTGACCCCGACCTCTGCCGTGGTCATGGGTGGCCTGGCAATTGCCAAGGTGCCCTATGTGCGCTGGCTGAAGTGGGTAGCCCCGCTGCTCGGCATCCTGACCGTGCTGATCGTGGTCTGCCTGAGCCTGGGTGCCATGTTGGCCTGATGGGACATACGCTAAACAACGGGAGCCACTGGCTCCCGTTTTTTTATTGCGGCTGGGGAAGGTCATGCCGGCCGGAGAGTCGGTTCGAAAGCCGGCAGGCGTGCGGTTGAGGGAGAGGGGCGGCAAGCGAGAGACGGCGCGAGCGGGCATAACAAAGGCGACCCCGGGGTCGCCTTTGTTATTTGCATGGGAGGAGAAAAACTTAGCGGGCCTGGGCCAGGGTGCGCACCACGGCGGCGTGGGCCTGGCGGGTGCGGCTGATGTGGCGGGGGGCGACCAGCACCACGTCGTTGCCGGCCACGGCTCCCAGGATCTCGGGATCGGCGTTGCGATCCAGCAGGCGAGCCACCACGGTGGCAGCCCCCGGGGTGGTGTGGACCAGCACCATCTGCTGGTTGTGAACCACGCCGCGCACCATGTCGTGGATGGAGCGGGTGCTGCCGGCGGGTTCCAGCTGCTCGTCCACTAGGGTGTAGACCTTCTTGCCGTTGGCATTCTGGGCCTTGGCCACGCCGAGGCGGCGCAGCAGGCGGGAGATGGTGGACTGGCTGATGTCGGCGAAGCCCCGGTCGGCCAGCTCGCGGCGGATCTCCTCCTGGGTGCTGTAGCAGTGCTGGCCGATGATCTGGCGACAGGCGTCCAGCTGGGCCTGGTCGGACTCGATTTCGACGGGACGGCTGAGGGTCTTGACCACGGGGATGTCCTTTGATGATGACCGGAGGCTAGGCTTCACCACTACCTTATGTCCGTTTGCTAGCAAAAAATGCTGTTGAAAAAGAATCGGGCAGCGAATGAGCGGCGTTTAGCCGTTATGGGATGGCAAATTATAACCAAAGGGGGAATAAGTGATGTGACAGGGGTCAAAAATGGGCCCCGTGGGGCCCGCTTGGCTATTAGTAACGTTCGCTGACGATGTCCTGGGTGAAGGATTTTTCGCAGTATTTGCACTTCATGCGCACCGCGCCCTTCACCTCGCGTACCCGGAAGTAGCTGTCCACCGGCTCGTTGTGGGAGATGCAGTTGGAGTTCGGGCAGTGGAACACCCCGGTGATGAACTCCGGCAGCGCCAGCTGATGCTTCTTCACCACCACGAAGTCTTCGATGATGTTGACGGTCGCCTTGGGGGCGAACAGGGCCAGCTGGTTGGCCTGCTGTTCGGTCAGCCGGGTGTGCTCGATCTTGATGAGATCCTTCTTGCCGAGGGCGCCGGATTTGAGGTTGAAACCGACGGTGATGCGCTCCTGGGTCTCGATCAGCTGGAACAGCTTGAGGATCTTGATGCCCTGGCCGGCGGGGATGTGGTCGATGACGGAGCCCTGACGGATGGCTTCGACTTGCAGTTGGTTCTTCTCGGACATGATGTTCCCCTTTCCCTTAGACGGTTTCGTTCAGTACCAGTGCCAGCAGTGCCTGGCGCGCATAGACCCCGTTCTCCGCCTGCTGGAAGTAGTAGGCGTGGGGCGTCTTGTCGACCGCGACTTCGATCTCGTCGACGCGGGGCAGGGGATGCAGGATCTTCATGGTCGGCTTGGCCCCTTCCAGGGTGGCCAATTCCAGCACGAACTTGGCGGCCATGTGCTTGTACTCGGTCTCGTCGAAGCGCTCCTTCTGGACCCGGGTCATGTAGAGGATGTCGAGCTCCGGCATCACCTCTTCCATGGTCTCGTGCACGCTGAACTGGATGCCCTTCTCTTCCAGCTCCTCGCACAGGTAGTCCGGCATCGCCAGCGCTTCCGGCGAGATGAAGAAGAAGCGGCAGTTGAACAGGCTGAGGGCCTGGGCCAGGGAGTGCACGGTGCGGCCGTATTTCAGGTCGCCGACGAAGGCGACGTTGAGGCCGTCCAGCTTGCCTTGGGTCTCATGGATGGAGAAGAGGTCCAGCAGGGTCTGGGTCGGATGCTGGTTGGAGCCGTCGCCGCCGTTGATGACGGGCACCCGGGAGAACTCGGAGGCGAGGCGGGCCGCCCCTTCCTTCGGATGACGCATCACCACGGCATCGGAGTAGGAGCCGATGATCTTGATGGAGTCCGCCAGGGTCTCCCCCTTCTTGGCGCTGGTGTTGCCCCCGTCGGCGAAGCCGATGATGTTGCCGCCGAGGCGCTGTACCGCGGTCTCGAAGGAGAGGCGGGTGCGGGTGGAGGCTTCGAAGAAGCAGCTGGCGACCAGCTTGTCTTTCAGCAGGCGGGTGTCGGGTTCGGCCTTCAACCGCTGTGCGGTGGCGACCACCAGTTCCATGTCGGACCGGGTCAGATCCGAGATGGAGATGACGTGTTTGTTATAGAGTGGATTGGTCATCGTCTGCATTCCCTTTGGCATCAATGAAGGTTTTTCGGGCACAAAAAAAAGCCCCTGAAACAGGGGCTCTTTTTAAAAACAATTGGGGATCTGTGGGTCGGGAACCGGAAACAACGGGGCCGCTCTGGTGCGTTCCACTCGTCTGCAAGGCTGCTTTTTTCATTAAAAACGGCATCGTCCTGTCCTGACCTTTTTCAAAACCGCAACGATTATAGAGTCGGTTTTTGAATTGTCAAAAATTTATTTCTGAGGCATTTTTTCGACAAAAAAACGTTTAACTGGCGCGAACGGGTCGGCAAACCCAGACCTGGTGCTCATCCTGCAACGGCAGCCCATCCTGCGCCATGCTGCGCAGATAGCCGAGTCTGTGGTGCCCCTCCAGCAGGCAGTAGGGGCCGGGCAGGGGCTGGCCATCCGGGGAGCTTGCGACGAGGGCGGGATCCAGCACTATGATGGGCTCGGTCCAGGTGCCCAGGGTCAGCATCTTCTCCCCGAGCCAGGAGCGGCGCACGTAGCGATTGTGGCGCAGCAGCTCTCCCCAGCGCTCGATCACTTCCATGTGGCGGGAATCGATGTCGGCCAGGATGCGCGCCGTGAGCCAGTGTTCGCACTGGAAGTCGTGGCTGGCGAGATCGATAAAGCTCCAGTTGGACTCGAAACCGCGCCAATGACGGTAAATCCACTGGCTCAGCACATTGGGGGGAATGAAGGGGACCGCGGGGCCGACCCGTGCCAGATAGTCGGGCAAGGGCTCGGTTTTGCTCTCGTCCCTGAAGTTGAGCGGTGCAAGTTGTTGAAGTAAGCGGTAATTGAGCATGAGCACTCTCCTCTTGCCTAGCCCTTGATCCCACCCTACCTCCATTTTGGTGGCTTTCCTACCCTGACAAGGCTGTAAATACAGCGAGTTACCCCCCGAGGCTGCCAAAATCGACGGCATCTGCTCGTGATTTGCGCAATCGCATCGAAAGTGCGAAAAAAGCCTTTACCTTTGATCCCGGCTTTGTATAATTCGCCTCGTTTGTTGCAGGGGCGTAGTTCCAATTGGTAGAACAGCGGTCTCCAAAACCGATGGTTGCGGGTTCGAGTCCTGCCGCCCCTGCCATTTTTCAGAAAGGCCAGCTCATTGAGCTGGCCTTTCGCATTTCCGTCCCGCCACTTTTCTGTGGCCAGTGCCTTGCCTCTTCTGTCCTGCTCGCTCGATCCAGAAAAAATACCCGTTATTTTTCAATTTCTTGTCTGCATGCTCCTGCGCTAGTCCCAGTCGCGCTTTCCTGCCATGTCGTTTCTGGCAGTCGTGTGCTCTTGCCCCCTGTGCTACACCACATGGGCTGCGCCACTCGGCACCATGATCCTGTCTGAGTCGGTCGCCTGCATGGATGCGCCAGCCCTAGCTGGCATTGAGGACATCGCGAGGAGAGTCATCATGAACAAGGCCGTTGAAACCCGCTTGAACAAGTCCCGCCCCGGTGGCTGGGTGCCACAGGATCAGCACCACATCGATCGCTGGATCAAGCGGTTGCAGGCATATGTGGCGCAGCAACCGCGGCCGCTGGTGGCCCCCATCGCCCAGTTGCAGGATCTGGTGAAATCCGATCCCCTGCTGCACGCCCAGGCAGATGCCATGTTCAAGGAGGCCTGGCGCCACGAGCATCTGACCCCTCTCGGGCAGATTGCGCTGAAAGATTTCGACGAATTTCTGGTCCTGCTCAACGGCATCATGACCACGGCCCCGGAAGCCTATCAGGACATCCCGAGCCAGGAGCCCTCCGGTCTCATCGGCTTCCCCATCAATGCCCTGCTGGATTGGCCCATGGCCACCCGCTCCGGCTACCTGTTCTTTGCCAACACCCTGGTCAACCAGCAGTTCAAGAAGATCCTCGGCTACTGGTCGCAGTTTCTGCAGAGCCCGGCCTCCCGCTACGTGCTGACCGAGCCGGTCAGCCGGCTGGACAAGGAGACCCTGATCGTCCCCTGGCTCGGAGAGGTGGCGCAGGCCGAGATGGTGAAGGTGGCCGGTTCGGCCCGGGGGGAGGGCAGCAATCCGACCCCGGCCCGTTTTGATGCCATCTTCCAGTGCCATCCGGCGGAGCCGTACCATGGCTTCGGCTGCTGGGATGATTTTTTCACCCGCACCTTCCGTCCCGGCGTACGGCCGGTCTCCTCTCCCGGGGATGACGGCGTCATCGTCAATGCCTGCGAGTCGGCACCGCTGCAGGTCAAGACCGGGGTGAGCCGCAGCGATCGCTTCTGGCTCAAGGGGCAGCCCTATTCCCTGGACAACATGCTCGACTTTGATGACACCGCGCCCCTGTTCGACGGCGGTACCGTCTACCAGGCCTTCCTCAGTGCCTTGAGCTATCACCGCTGGCACAGCCCGGTGAGCGGCACCATCCGCAAGGTGCGCATCGTCAACGGCACCTACTACCTGGAAAACCAGTACGAGGGCTTCCTCGACGCGGACGGGGCCGATCCCAGCGCCCCCAACAACTCCCAGCCCTTCCTCACCTCGGTGGCAACCCGGGCGCTGATCTTCATCGAGGCGGACAACCCCAGAATAGGCCTGATGTGCGTGGTGCCGGTGGGCATGGCCGAGGTGTCGAGCTGCGACATCACGGTGAAGGCGGGGGACAGGGTGAAGAAGGGGGATCAGCTCGGCATGTTCCACTTCGGCGGCTCGACCCACTGTCTGGTGTTTCGCAAGGGGGTGGAGCTGGCCTTCGACTTCCATGGCCAGACCCCGGGCCTCGACGCCATCAACCTGCGGCTCAACACCGCCATCGCCAGGGTGAAGTAGCGCCGTCCCGAACGCCATTAGGCCGCCATCTGGCGGCCTTTTTCATGGGCGAAACAGAGGGGGGTGGCATCATTCGGGGCATGACACCCTGGCCAATCGAATCAATGGCCCCATCCCCATAGCCTGAGCGAATGGTGCCGATACGCTGATCAAAATTCACCGGGCGGGCCGGGCTGGCCATAATCGGGGGCCGCCATCCGGCTCACTCACAGGAGATCCCATGTCCCCCCGCTTCACCGAATGGACCCAACCCCTGCAACTGGGGGAGGCGCGGCTCGAGATCGCCGCCATCGGCCGCCCCGGCCTGCGCGCCCCCGTCGTCTTCCTGCACGGTTTCGGCTCCACCAAGGAGGATTACGCCGATCTCGTCCACCATCCCGATTTCGAGGAGAGACCCTTCCTCGCCTGGGATGCACCGGGCTGTGGCGCCTCCACCATCGACGTCCCGGCCCGCATCGATCTGGATCTGCTGGTGCAGATTGCTGTGCGGATGACAGAGAGCAAGGGGTTCGAGCGCTTCCATCTGGTGGGTCACTCCATGGGCGGGCTGACTGCCCTGCTGCTGGCCCATCGCCATCCCGAGCGGGTGCTCAGCCTCACCAGCATCGAGGGCAACCTGGCACCGGAGGATTGCTTCCTGAGCCGCCAGGTGCACGCCCATCCGGCAGAGAGTGACGAGGCCTTCTTCGCCGACTTCATCGCGCGCACCCGCCACGGCCGGGACATGGCGAGCGCCCTTTACGCCGCCAGCCTGCAGCACAAGGTGCGTAGCGGGGCGGTGCGGCCCATCTTCCGCTCCATGGTGCAGCACAGCGATGAGGGGGATCTGCTCGGCAAGTTCCTCGCCCTGCCGTGCCCCCGGCACTTCATGTACGGGGAACAGAACGCCCATCTCTCTTATCTCGGGGCGCTGTCGCAGGCCGGAGTCAGGCTGACCGAGATCCCTCGCTGTGGCCACTTCCCCATGTATTCGAACCCGGTGCTGATGTGGTGGGCCCTTGCGGAGTTCTTCGAGGAGAGCGAGCGCTACCTCGGCCAATAGCAGGCATCGCGCACCGGACCGTTTGACGCCGCGGTCACGCTGCGTCGACCCGGTGCGCGCAACCCGGGATGGCGGGTGCGGTCAGCCCCGCAGCAGCACCAGGGCGAGCAGCAGGAAGGCGAGGGCGCTGATGCGGTTGATCCAGCGCCCGCCGCCCCCCTGCAGCCAGCGCCGCGCCTTGCGGGCCGAGAGGATGTAGCCGCCGTGGACCCCCATCATCAGCAGACAGAAACTGGAAACCAGTAGCACAAACTGTGGCAGATAGGCCCGCTGGTGGTCGATAAACTGGGGCAGTATGGATAGGAAGAAGATCAGCGCATTGGGATTCGTGAATTGCAGCATGACCCCCTCCAGAAACAGATGGCGACGGGCGGTCGGTGGCACCTCACCGAGGGGGCGGGGGACGCTGCGCCACAACTTCACCCCGAGCCAGGCCAGGTAGAGTACGCCGCCGTAGCGCACCCACTGGAAGGCGGTGGGGGAGGTGGCGATGAGCACGCCCAGGCTGGTGGCGGAGAGGATGGCCACCCCGAGCACCCCGCAGGTGAGGCCAAGCATGCCGACCAGGGCCGCCCCCAGGCCGTGGTTGAGGGCATTGGTGAGGGACTTGAGGGTGCTGGGGCCCGGGCTCAGTATGGTGAGCCCCGCCAGGGTGAGAAACATGAGGTAGAGTTGCACTGCGCTTCCTGTGCCGCGTTGCGAGAGGTGATCGCCATTGTTGTGAGGCGCCACCTATACGTAAAATCCAAAGAAAGTAACGACCCGATTCGAACAGGCTATCGACCATGATCAACTTCCGACTCGTCCGCCATCTCTGGCTGTTTCTGGCGGTGGCCGAGGAGCGCCATTTCGGCCGCGCCGCCCGCCGTCTCGGCATGACCCAGCCGCCCCTGACCGAGCAGATCAAGGTGCTGGAGCACGCCCTGCGGGTGAAGCTGTTCGATCGCACCCCCAAGGGCGTGCAGCTCACCCCTGCGGGGCAGGCCATCCTGCCCGCGGTGCGGCGGCTGGCGGATCAGCTGGAGCATCTGGAGCTGGCGGTGCGGGAGGCAGCATCGGGTCAGGTGGGATTGCTGACCATCGGGGCCATCACCTCCGCCATGCTGGATGAACTGCCGGCGGTGATCGAGCGGCTCAAGCTGAGCCACCCCGGCGTCACCGTCTCGGTGCGGGAGATAGACAGCGCCGATGCCATCCCGGCGCTGGAGAGCGGCGAACTGGATCTGGCGCTGGTGCGGCTGGCCGGGCGGGACGAGGGGAGCATCAGGGGGCGCCCCCTGAAGCAGGATCGGCTGGCGGTGGCGCTGCCTGCCACCCATCCGTTGGCGCAGGACGCGGCGGTGCCCCTCGCCGCCCTGGCGGAGGAGCCGTTCGTGTTGTTCCCCCGGGCCCTCAACCCGGCTTATTTCGATACCCTGATGGCCTGCTGCCACGAGGCGGGGTTCGCCCCCCGGGTGCTGCACGAGGCGCGCACCGTGGCCTCACAGGTTGCCTTCGTCGGCTGCGGCCAGGGGGTGGCCCTGGTGCCGGAGACCCTGCACAAGAGCGCCCCGGCCAACGTGGTGATCCGCCCCCTGGCGGGGGAGGTGCAGGTGGTCACCACGGCGCTGGCCTGGCACGGGGAGCGCCCGCCAGCCCTGCTGGATCTGCTGCTGAGTGAACTGGGAGGCGCCGGTCTGCGGCAGCAGGAGGCAGAGCCAGAAGCGTGATCGGCAGTACAGTATGCGGAAAATTATCAATAAATAGATCAGATTCACTAAAGTCCTGCCCCGTCAGCGCCGATAGTCCTACCAAGATGGAGGTATCTCTGCCTCCCGTCACCACAAGGATCTGTAGTCATGACACTCTCGTTGCGCGGCAAGCTGCTCGCGACCAGCCTGGGGGTAGTGCTGTTGATGGCGGCGTTGCTCGGCGTGGTCGCCTTCCAGACCCTCAAGTCCCGTACCCTGGAGGCCATCCGGAGCGAGGCCGTCAACTACGGTCATGCCCACGGGGTGGCCATCGGCAACTGGATGGAGGACCGCAAGCACGCGGTGGATGCCCTGGCCGCCGTCATCGCCGAGAACCCGCAGGCGACCCTGGTTCCCCATCTGCTGCAGACCCGCACCTCCGGCGGCTTCGGGCTCACCTACTTCGGTGGCAGCGACGGGCAGATGACCCGTCATGACCCTTCTCTCAACACCGCCAACTATGACCCGCGCGCCCGCCCCTGGTACCAGAACGCGGTCAAGGCGGGCAAGTTCATCGTCACCCCGCCCTATGTGAGCGTGACCATGCAGCAGATGGTGGTGACCCTGGCCGAACCCGTGCTGCATCAGGGTCAGGTGATCGGTACCGTCGGGGCGGATCTCTCCCTGGATGCCCTCATCGACGAGGTGCTGGCCATGAAGGTGCAGGGGGAGGGCTATGCCATGCTGCTGGACCGCACCGGCCTCATCGTCGGCCACCCCCAGAAGGAGCTGGCCCTCAAGCAGGTGGCCGAGCTGGCACCGGATCTCTCGGGGGCGGCCCTGACGAGCTGGAGCCAGAGCGGCGAGCTGCACCCGGCCACCATCGACGGCCGCGCCGTGCTGCTGTCGGTACAGGCGGTGCCCGGTACCGACTGGCTGCTGGCCATGGTGATGTACCAGGATGTGCTGGAGGCGCCCTTCGCCACCCTGCTGTGGCAGCTGGTGGGGCTGACACTGGTGCTCCTGCTGCTGTTCAGCGCCCTGCTCATCGCCACCTTCAACTACCTGTTCGCCGATCTCGGCCGGGTGTCGAAGGCGCTGGCCGACATCGCCCACGGGGAGGGGGATCTGACGGTGCAGATCGCCACCCGCAGCCAGGACGAGGTGGGCCAGCTCGCCCAGAGCTTCAACCAGTTCGTGGCCAGGTTGCACGGCATCGTCAGCCGCCTGCGGGAGGTGACCATCGAACTGGCGGATCAGTCCCGCGCCCAGGCCCGGGGTGCCGAGTCCCGCAGCGAGCGGGTGCGCCAGCAGCAGGACGAGATCGTGATGGTGGCCACCGCGGTGACCGAGATGGCCTCCGCCACCCAGGAGATCGCCGGCAACGCCGAGTTTGCCGCCACCACCTCCGGGGAGGCGGTGCACCTCGCGGTGGCGGGCCAGTCCCAGGTCGGCCAGAGCCAGCGCAGCATCACGAGCCTCGCCGATGAGGTCGCCGATGCCAGCCAGACCATTCATGAACTCGACGCCCATGCCCAGAAGATCAGCGGCATCCTGGCCACCATCAGCGGCATCGCCGAGCAGACCAATCTGCTGGCCCTGAACGCCGCCATCGAGGCGGCCCGGGCCGGGGAGCAGGGGCGCGGCTTTGCGGTGGTGGCGGACGAGGTGAGGGTGCTGTCGCGGCGCACCCATGACTCCACCGCCGAGATCCAGCAGATGATAGAGGCGCTGCAGCAGACCACCCGCCGTGCCGTCAGCGGCATGGAGAGCAGCCGTCAGCTGGCGGGCACCAGCGTGGAGGATGCCGAAGCGGCGAACCAGAGCCTCGGCCAGATCAACGAGGCCATCGGTACCATCAGCGACATGGCGACCCAGATTGCGGCGGCGGCGGAGGAGCAGACTTCGGTCACCGGCGAGATCAGCCGCAACACCGAGAACATCCGCCACGTCTCACAGGAGCTGGCGGAGCAGGCGCGGGAAGAAGCGAAGCAGGCGGCGACCCTCAAGGGATTGACCGAGCGACTGGAGCAGGAGATTGGCCGCTTCCGGCTCTGAACGGGGCGTCACGACGATCACAAAGGCGGCACAGGCCGCCTTTATTCATGGTGAGAATGGAAACTGCAACCGCATGCACCGGATGAATAATGGGTACTCATCCGGCCCTGTGGCGCTGCCAGAGGGACTCCGCGCATGAAAGTTAGCCACGGCCATTCGGGATCCCGGCGATGACCGTGGACAAGGAAATCACCCCTCCATGATGCGCAGTTGCCCGTCCCGAAAGCGGGAGGCCTGATCCGTGGGGGTGCTGCCGAAGAAGCGCTTGTACTCCCGGCTGAACTGGGAGCCGCTCTCGTAGCCGACCCGGGCCGCCGCCGCCCCGGCCTTGATGCCGTCGTGCAGCATCATCATCCGCGCCTTGTGCAGCCGGAACGACTTGATGTACTGCAGGGGCGAGGTGGCGGTGACCGCCTTGAAGTGGTGATGGAAGGCGGACACGCTCATGTTCACCTCCCGCGCCAGCTCCTCCATGGTCAGGGTGTCGGCGTAGCGCTGCTCGATGAGCCGCAGCACGCGGGCGATCTGCCCCATGTGGTTGTGGCGGTTGGCCAGGGCTTGCAGGGCCGGGCCGCCCCCCTCGTGCAGGGCGTAGAACAGCATCTCCCGTACCGTCTGGGGCCCCAGCACCCGGGCGTGATGGGGCTTGTCCATCAGGTCGATGAGTCGCTCGGCGGCGCAGAACATCTGCTCCGAGAGGGGCACCGCCAGCACGCCGCTCTTCTGGGGCGGCGGGGGCGGCAGATTGTCCCCCAGTTCCAGCAGCAGCTCCTGCAGGGTGGCCACGTTGATCTCCAGGGAGAAGCCGATGAGGGGCTGCTCGGGGGAGGCGAAACACTCGCACTCGCAGGGCAGGGGCAGGGTCATCAGCAGGTAATGGCTGGGATCGTAGCGAAACACCTGATCCGCCAGGTAGCCCACCTTGTGGCCCTGCAAGATCACTATCATCCGCGGCTGGTAGAGCACCGGCAGGCGGCCGTGGGGCTCGGTGGTGTAGATGAGATTGACCTGGGAGACCGGGGAGGGAGTGATGCCCGGGGCCGCCACGTGGCGGGTCAGCCGGGCGGCGAGGTCGGCGTAGCGGTCGGACATAGGTACTCCAGGTAAATTTCAATGTTTGCAGAAATAGGCAAGCAATCTGCAGAATGTTGCCTTGATGGTAAGGTCTGACTGTAGAAAAATGCAATCATCATTTTGCGGCCAGGCCGCGCAGCCATCCAGAGGTAATCCCAATGTACAACTTCACTCTGCACACTCCGACCAAGGTGTTGTTCGGCAAGGGCCAGGTCGCCCATCTGCGCGAGCAGCTCCCCCAGGACGCCCGCATCCTCATCACCTACGGTGGTGGCAGCGTGGTGCGCAGCGGCCTGCTGGCCCAGATCAAGCAGGATCTGGCGGGCATGACCCTGTTCGAATTCGGCGGCATCGAGCCGAACCCCACCTATGAGACCCTGATGGGCGCCGTCGAGCTGGCCCGCGCCGAGAAGGTCGACTTCCTGCTGGCGGTCGGTGGTGGCTCCGTGCTGGACGGCACCAAGTTCATCGCCGCCGCCGCCCACTACGATCTGGCCAAAGACCCCTGGCACATCCTCGAGACCGTTGGCGGTGAGGTGGCTTCCGCCATCCCCCTCGGCGCCGTGCTGACCCTGCCGGCCACCGGCTCCGAGATGAACATGGGCGCCGTCATCACCCGCAAGAGCAGTGGTGACAAGCAGCACTTCTTCTCCCCCTTCGTGATGCCGCGCTTCGCCGTGCTGGATCCCGTGCTGACCTATACCCTGCCGGCCCGTCAGGTCGCCAACGGCGTGGTGGATGCCTTCATCCACACCCTGGAGCAGTACCTCACCTTCCCGGTCGACGCCAAGGTGCAGGATCGCTTCGCCGAAGGCCTGCTGCTGACCCTGGCCGAGGAAGGTCCCAAGGCGCTGGTGGAGCCGGAAAACTACGACGTGCGTGCCAACATCATGTGGAGCGCCACCCTGGCCCTGAACGGCCTGATCGGTGCCGGCGTGCCGCAAGACTGGGCGACCCACATGCTGGGCCACGAGATCACCGCCCTGCACGGCCTGGATCACGCCCAGACCCTGGCGGTAGTGCTGCCGGCCCTGCTGCAGGCCAAGCGTGAGCAGAAACATGCCAAGCTGCTGCAATACGCCGAGCGAGTCTGGGATCTGCGCAGTGGCACCGAGGAAGAGCGCATCGACGGCGCCATCAAAGCCACCCGCGACTTCTTCGAGCGGATGGGGATCAAGACCCGCCTGCGGGACTATGGTCTGGCGGATGCGGGCATCGATACCCTGCTGGCCAAGCTGGAAGAGCACGGCATGACCAGCCTGGGTGAGCACGGCGACATCGATCTTGCCCAGAGCAAGCATATTTATGAGGCTGCCTGGTAAGCGGCGCCCAGCTACTGCCAGTGCCACTCGGCTATGTATAGCGGGGCCCTTCCTCAGCCTGTGGGCGGGGAAGCGGCCCCGTTCTCGTTACAAAACGGTTACTTTTTTCCGCTTCGTCTCATCCCATGCGCCAACGGCAGATTTCGTAAGAACAAAAAACGCTAAGATAGAGGGCCGGTTAAACATTTTTTTTGACTGGTTGGATCACTTTTTTTGGTGCTTTTTGCTGGTATAAGTCGCTAATTTAGTTTGTTTTTTTTAATCATGGGTCGGGTTGGGCTGAATTCTGTACCGACGCCGTCCGGGCTGCGGTTGTAATAAAACTCCAAAATTTGATACTAATCACCTTCGCGCCTGAAAAGCGGGGGCCTGACCATGACAGGAGGTTGAGGTAAAGCCTGCTGATTTTCATAACAAAGGGCCCGTGACCTGTACTTTGGTCATGCCTTGTCTGCTCAGACATGAGAGACTGGGCAATGATTGTTTATTAACCATCAGGGAATAGTCATGCAGATTGGAATACCGAGAGAGAGTCTCGCCGGTGAGACCCGGGTCGCAGCGACCCCGGCCACCGTCGAGCAGCTGAAAAAGCTCGGCTTCGAGGTTGCCATCGAGGCCGGTGCCGGCCAGCTGGCCAGCTTCGATGATGCCGCCTTCGAGGCTGCCGGTGCCAGCGTGGTGCCGAGCGTCTGGCAAGCCGACCTCATCTTCAAGGTCAATGCGCCGACCGACGCCGAGATCGCAGAAATTAAGGATGGCGCCACCCTGGTGAGCTTCATCTGGCCCGCCCAGAACCCCGAGCTGGTCGAGAAGCTGTCCGCGCGCAACATCAATGTGATGGCGATGGACATGGTGCCGCGGATCTCCCGTGCCCAGTCCCTGGATGCCCTCTCCTCCATGGCCAACATCGGTGGCTATCGCGCCGTGGTCGAAGCCGCCCATCAGTTTGGTCGCTTCTTCACCGGTCAGATCACCGCCGCTGGCAAGGTTCCCCCTGCCAAGGTACTGGTGATCGGTGCCGGCGTGGCCGGTCTGGCCGCCATCGGGACCGCCGGTTCCCTCGGCGCCATCGTGCGTGCCTTCGACACCCGTCTGGAAGTGGCAGAGCAGATCGAGTCCATGGGTGGCGAGTTCCTCAAGCTGGACTTCGGCGGCGAAGATGGCGCCTCCAGCGACGGTTACGCCAAGGTCATGTCCGATGAGTTCATCAAGGCCGAGATGGAGCTGTTCGCCCAGCAGGCCAAGGAAGTGGACATCATCATCACCACCGCCCTGATCCCGGGCCGCCCTGCTCCCAAGCTCATCACCAAAGAGATGGTGGACAGCATGAAGCCGGGTTCGGTGATCGTGGATCTCGCGGCCGCCACCGGCGGCAACTGCGAATACACGGTGCCGACCGAGCTGTTCGTCACCCCGAACGGCGTCAAGGTGATCGGTTACACCGACCTGCCGGGTCGTCTGCCTGCCCAATCCTCCCAGCTCTACGGGACCAACCTGGTCAACCTGATGAAGCTGATGTGCAAGGAGAAGGACGGCAACGTTGCCATCGACTTCGAGGACGTGGTCCAGCGCAACATGACGGTGATCCAGGCCGGTGAAGTGACCTTCCCGCCCCCCGCGATCTCCGTCTCCGCCGCTCCCCAGAAGCCGGCCGCCAAGGCTGCGCCGAAGAAGGTTGAAGAGAAGAAACCCTCCAACAAGAAGTTCGTGTTCGGTGCCCTCGGCATCGCCGCCTTCGGTTGGGTGGCTGCGGTGGCCCCTGCCGCCTTCCTCTCCCACTTCACCGTCTTCATCCTGGCTTGCGTGGTCGGTTACTACGTGGTGTGGAACGTCTCCCACTCCCTGCACACGCCGCTGATGTCGGTCACCAATGCCATCTCCGGCATCATCGTGGTCGGTGCTCTGCTGCAGATAGGGCAAGGGTCGACCCTGGTCACCGTGTTGGCCTTTATCGCCGTGCTGATTGCCAGTATCAACATCTTCGGTGGCTTCACCGTTACTCAGCGCATGCTGAAGATGTTCCGTAAGGATTAAGGGGGTTTAACGTGTCTCAAGGACTGGTAACAGCATCCTATATCGTTGCCGCCGTGCTCTTCATCCTCAGTCTCGCGGGACTGTCGAAGCAAGAGACGGCCAAGCATGGCAACCTGTTCGGTATCGCGGGGATGGCCATCGCCCTGCTCGCCACCGTCTTCAACCCGGAAACCAGTGGCGTGCACTGGATCATCCTGGCCATGGTCATCGGCGGCGCCATCGGCGTGCGGCTGGCACTCAAGGTCGAGATGACCGAGATGCCCGAGCTGGTGGCCGTGCTGCACAGCTTCGTGGGCATGGCGGCGGTGCTGGTGGGCTTCAACAGCTTCATCGACCTGCACCCGTCCGCCCCTGCCGAGGTGGTGGTCTCCGTCGGTTCCAACCTGGATGCCACCCTGGCGGCAGCCCGGGCGGCGTTCGAGCAGGCGGCCAGTGTCGCCCAGGTCGAGCACCTGTCTGGCGCCATGCTGAACATCCACCTGGTGGAAGTCTTCCTCGGCGTCTTCATCGGTGCCGTGACCTTTACCGGTTCCATCGTTGCGTTTGGCAAGCTGCGTGGCCTCATCTCCTCCAAGCCGCTGCAACTGCCCCATCGCCACAAGCTGAACCTGCTGGCCGTGGTCGTGTCGCTGGCGCTGATGATCCACTTCGTGAACGCCGGTGGCTCCACCTTCGCCCTGTTGCTGATGACCCTGATCGCCTTCGCGTTCGGTTGGCACCTGGTCGCCTCCATCGGTGGCGCCGACATGCCGGTCGTGGTCTCCATGCTGAACTCCTACTCCGGCTGGGCGGCGGCGGCGGCGGGCTTCATGCTCTCCAACGACCTGCTGATCGTGACCGGTGCCCTGGTGGGATCCTCCGGTGCCATCCTCTCTTACATCATGTGCAAGGCGATGAACCGCTCCTTCATCTCTGTCATCGCCGGTGGCTTCGGCTCCGACGGCGTGGCCTCCACCGCCGACCAGGAACTGGGCGAATACCGCGAGACCAATGCTGAAGACGTGGCCGAGATGCTGAAAAGCGCCAGCTCCGTCATCATCACCCCGGGCTACGGCATGGCGGTGGCACAGGCTCAGTATCCGGTGGCCGAGATCACCCAGAAGCTGCGTGATCGTGGCGTCAAGGTACGCTTCGGCATCCACCCGGTGGCCGGTCGTCTGCCGGGTCACATGAACGTGCTGCTGGCGGAAGCCAAGGTCCCGTACGATATCGTGCTGGAAATGGACGAGATCAACGAGGACTTCAGCGATACCGACGTGGTGCTGGTGATCGGTGCGAACGACACCGTCAACCCGGCCGCCATGGAAGATCCGGGCAGCCCCATTGCCGGCATGCCGGTGCTGGAAGTGTGGAAGGCGCAGAACGTCATCGGCTTCAAGCGCTCCATGAACACTGGCTACGCCGGTGTCCAGAACCCGCTGTTCTTCAAGGAAAATACCCAGATGCTGTTTGGCGATGCCAAGGCCAGCGTCGAGGCGATCCTCAAGGCGCTGTAAGCGTCAGCGGAATGGAAAAAGGAGGCTTCGGCCTCCTTTTTTATTGCCCGGCATTGGGCGTTCGGCCCGAGCACAGACGGTTGGGCCGGGGGCCGGGGGAAGTTTTGCATCGGCGACGAGCAGGTTCGTTTGGACTCCAAATGGAGATCCGGATCGCAATCCGGTGACGTTCCTCCTGCTGGAAGGCATAATGGCGGCAAAAGGCGAACGGCTTCAATTTTATTTGATTCTGACGTCATTAAAATCAAATAAAGTTACAGGAACGGGCGGGCCCGCAGCGGCCCTCCTTCCACCAGATCCATCCGCCGGGCCAGCAATGTCACGCGGCACAGTGAATACGAGAACCACAGATGAAAGCACAATGGACCGATTTCATAACCCTGCTCAAGCGTGAAGTGGTGCCGGCCCTTGGCTGCACCGAACCCATGTCGGTGGCGCTGGCGGCGGCCAACTGCCGCAGGCTGCTGGGACAGGATCCCGCCCGCATCAGCGTCTGGGTGAGCGGCAACCTGTTCAAGAACGGCATGGGGGTGGGCGTGCCCGGCACCGGCATGATCGGTCTGCCGGTGGCCGCCGCCGTCGGTATCACAGGAGGCAACCCGGATGCGGGCCTCGAGGTGCTCAAAACCCTGACGCCAGCCCAGGTGGAGGCGGCCAAGACGCTGCTCCCCCTCATTCAGGTGGATGTGAAGGATGTGCCGGATGTGCTCTACGCCGAGGTGCTGGCCGAGGCCGATGGCCACAGCGCCCGGGTGGTGATCTGCACCGATCACACCCGCATCGTGCTGATGGAGAAGGATGGCGAGGTGCTGATGGAGCAGGACAGCGCCCCCGGGGTGCAGATCCAGCCCGCCAAATCCGACAAACCCACCATGACCCTGAAGGAGATCGTGGAGTTTGCGCTGGAAGCGCCACTGGCGGAGATCGACTTCATTCGCGAGGCGGCCAGCATGAACCAGGCGCTGGCGGATGAGGGGTTGCAGGGCTATGGCCTGCGCATCGGCAAGATCCTGACCGATCAGGTGGAGCGCAAGCTGCTCTCCGACGACCTGATGACGCTGGCCATGCGCCTCTCCTCTGCCGCTTCCGATGCGCGCATGGATGGCGCCATGCTGCCCGCCATGTCCAACTCCGGCTCCGGCAATCAGGGCATCGCCGCCACCATGCCGGTGGTCGCCGCCGCCCGCTTCCTCAACGCGAGCGACGAGCAGCTGGCCCGGGCCCTGGTGATGAGCCACCTGGTGGCCATTTATATCAAGGCCTATCAGAACAAGCTGTCGGCCTTGTGCGCCGCCAGTACCGCCGCCATGGGTTCGGGTGCCGCCATCACCTGGCTGCTGGGCGGCCAGTTCGAACAGATCAGCCACTGCATCAACAACATGATTGGCGACGTTTCCGGTATTATCTGCGACGGAGCGGGCAGCGCCTGCTCCATGAAGGTCTCCACTTCCACCTCGGCGGCGGTCAAATCCTCCCTGATGGCCATCAACAACCTGAGAGTGCCCCAGAGCGAGGGGATCGTCTCCGATGACGTGGACCAGACCATCGCCAACCTGGGCCGGCTCTCCAAGCAGGGGATGCTGGATACCGATATCGAGATCATCAACATCATGCGGGCCAAGCAACAAGGCAAGGCGAGCTGATGAAGAGGGTGGCGCAGGCCACCCTCTGTCTTTGACTGGCGCCACCCCGGCCATACCGGGGGGTGTGCCGCCACGATGCGGCCAGTTTCAGGGCGGATGCACATGAGGTGCTCGTCCATTCATCCCGGGCCAGGCCCGGTCATTTGGGGAATATCATGACACTTAGCGTTATCGGTAATCTGGCCATCCTGGTCATGTTGCTGCTGTTTCTCTATCGCCTGCAGCAAACCCACGTCAGCTTCACCCGCCGGGTCTTCGCGGGTCTGGGCCTCGGCATCCTGTTCGGCGGCGCACTGCAGCTGCTGTATGGTGTCGGCGCCGATGTACTGGTGAAGACCGTCGACTATCTGGATATCGTCGGCAGCGGCTATGTGAAGCTGCTGCAGATGATCATCATCCCCCTCATCATGGTCTCCATCATCGGCGCCATCCTGAAACTCTCCGGCGGCAGTGCACTCGGCAAGATCAGCGGCCTGACCATAGGGGTGCTGATCTTCACCACCATGATTGCGGCCGGTGCGGGTATTCTGATGTCCAACCTGTTCGGCCTGACGGCCGAGGGGCTCACCGCCGGCGCCGCCGAGACCGCCCGCGGGGCCGCCTTGCAGACCAGCCTCGGCAGCGTCGAACACATGTCGTTTGCCAAGATGGTGCTGGAGTTCATTCCGGCCAATCCCTTCCTCGACATGACGGGGGTGCGCAAGACGTCCACCATCGCCGTGGTGATCTTCTCCATCTTCATCGGCCTGTCGGCCACCGGCATCGCCCGCAAGCAGCCGGAGATCTTCGCCAGCTTCGAGCGCTTCATGCAGGTGGCCCACGCCATCGTCATGCGAATGGTGACCCTGGTGCTGCGCCTCACTCCCTACGGCGTGTTGGCGCTGATGGCCAAGGTGGTGTCCGGCTCCAACTATGCGGACATCCTCAACCTGCTGAACTTCGTGCTGGCCTCCTACGGCGCCATCGCCATCATGTTCGCCGTGCACCTGCTGCTGGTGAGCCTGGTGGGGATCAATCCGGCCCGCTTCCTGAAGAAGATCATGCCGGTGCTGGCCTTCGCCTTTACCTCCCGCACCAGCGCGGGCTCCATCCCCATGAACGTGCAGACCCAGACCAAGGCGCTCGGCATCCCGGAGGGGATCGCCAACTTCGCCGCCTCCTTCGGCGCCACCATAGGCCAAAACGGTTGCGCCGGTATCTACCCGGCCATGCTGGCGGTGATGATAGCCCCGACCGTGGGGGTCAATCCTCTGGATCCCGGCTTCATCATGACCCTGATCGCCATCATCACCGTCAGCTCATTCGGGGTGGCCGGGGTCGGGGGCGGCGCCACCTTCGCGGCGCTGATCGTGCTCTCCGCCCTGGACTTCCCGGTGGCCCTGGCGGGTCTGCTCATCTCCATCGAACCCCTCATCGACATGGGCCGCACCGCCCTCAACGTCTCCGGCTCCATCACGGCGGGCACCATCACCAGCAAGCTGATGGGACAGACCGACATGACGGTGTTCAATAACGATGCCGAGATAAGCCTGGATGGGGAAGAATCCAGGGTCTGAGCTGGCCCACGTTCTTAATCATCGAACTATGAAACGGGGAGGCGATGCCTCCCCTGTCGTTACAGGAGTCAAGCAATGCGTATTGTCATCATAGGGGGCGAAGCCGCCGGCATGAGTGCGGCCGCCAAGGCTCGCCGGCTGGCCAAGGATGCGGAGATCCTGGTCTATGAGGCGTCCGAAGTGATCTCCTTCGGTGCCTGTGGTCTGCCCTATTTCGTCGGCGACGACTTCCAGGATCCCGGCTTCATGGCCGAGCTCAGCGTCGAGCAGTTCGCCGCCAAGGGGATCGAGGTCAAGACCGGTCACCGGGTGCTGAGCCTGGATGCGGCGGCCCAGACCCTGGTGGTGGAACACGACGGTGACACCTTCACCGATCGCTACGATCGGCTGATGATCGCCACCGGCGCCCGTGAGGTGATGCCTCCCATTCCCGGCCTGCAGCAGGAGGGCGTATTCGGCCTGCGCCGCATGGCGGACGGCCTGGCCCTCAAGGCTGCGGTGCAGAACAAGGCCAACAAGAAGGCGGTCGTCATCGGCTCCGGTTTTATCGGGCTGGAGGTGGTGGAGGCGCTGGTCCATCAGGGCAAGGAGGTGCGCCTCATCGAGTTGGCCGAGCGGGTCATCCCGGATGCGTTCGATAGCGAGATCACCCAGCACATCGAGACCGAGCTGCGGGAGCAGGGCGTCTCCCTGCATCTGGGCGAGCGGGTCGAAGCCTTGCTGGGGGAAGGGCAGGTGAGCGGTGTGCGCACCAATCAGGGCGTGTACGAGGCCGATATCGTGGTGGTCTGCACCGGGGTCAGGCCCAACACCGAGTTTCTGGTCGAGACCGGCATCAAGCGGCTGGCCAACGGCGCCATCGAGGTCGACCGTCAGGGCCGCAGCTCCTTGCCGAACGTCTGGTCGGCGGGGGATTGCGCCAGCGTCTGGCACGGCGTCAAGCAGCAGCAGGTCTATGTACCGCTTGCCACCATCGCCAACAAGCTGGGTCGCATGGTGGGGGAGAACCTGGCGGGGGCCGAACAGGTGTTCCCGGGGACCTTGGGCTCGGCGGCCCTCAAGGTGCTGGGGCTGGAGGCGGGTCGCACCGGGCTCTCTGAGAAAGAGGCCCAGCAGATGGGCATCGACTATCGTACCGTGGTCATCAAGGACAAGTGCCACACCAACTACTGCCCAGGCCAGTCCGACATCCATATCAAGCTGGTGTATGAGGCAGGCAGCAAGCGCATGCTGGGGGGACAGATCCTGGGCCGCAAGGGAGCCGTGCACCGTATCGACGCCCTGGCGGTCGCCATCACCATGGGGGTGACGACGGAGCAGCTCGGCATGCTGGACTTCGCCTACGCCCCGCCCTTCTCCCGTACCTGGGATGCCCTCAACGTGGCGGGCAACGTGGCCAAGTAAGAGGTGACGCGATTCGTCGGCCCCATCTCTCCCCATGCTGGGGCCGATATGGATAAAAACGCCCATAAAAAAACCGGAGCCCAGGCTCCGGTTTTTTTATGGCAGAACGATGCGCGTCAGCCGCGGCCGAGGCGATTGTCCGGGTAGTTCTTGGCCAGCACTTCGCGGGCGTGGCGTGCCAGGGTCGGCATCTTCAGGGTGTCGTAGGATTCGACCATGATCTCCAGCGCCTTCTCGGTTTCGACCGTGTCGGGGTAGGTCTCGACGATCAACTTGGCACGGTTGGCGGCGGCGATCAGGGCATCACGCTTGACGTAGTACTCTGCCACGCTGAGATCGTAGCGGGCGAGACGGGTCTTCAGACCAATCATGCGGGCACGGGCATCGGCGGCATACTGGCTGGTCGGGTAATTCTGCAGCAGAGTCTTGAAGTCCTGGAACGCCTGACGAGCGTAGGCCGGATCCTTGTCATCCCGGTTGATGCCGAGGAAATCCTGGAAGAAGTTGTAATCCGCCGCCATGTTGGTCAGCCCGCGCATGTAGAACACGTAGTCGATGTTCTTGTGGGCAGGGTTCAGACGGATGAAGCGGTCGATATTGGCGATGGCCTGAGCGGTATCGTCCTGCTTGTAGTAGGCGTAGATGAGATCGAGCTGGACCTGGTTGGAGTAGGCACCGAACGGGTAGCGAGAGTCGAGGGCTTCCAGCAGTTCGATGGCGTTCAGGTAGTTACCAGTGTCCAGTTTGAGGCGGGCTTGCTGGTACAGAACTTCCGGCGGCTCGTCGGGAACCTTGGGTTTGGTGCTGGAACAACCAGTGATCAGGGTA
Source organism: Aeromonas veronii (assembly GCF_040215105.1). Taxonomy (NCBI): domain Bacteria; kingdom Pseudomonadati; phylum Pseudomonadota; class Gammaproteobacteria; order Aeromonadales; family Aeromonadaceae; genus Aeromonas; species Aeromonas veronii. Next base: position 4,319,157 of record NZ_CP157875.1, on the reverse strand, counting down.
GCGATCAAGGCGAGTGACATCAGCAGGTGAGACTTCTTTCCCATCAACAACATCCGGTCCATTTCCACGAAATTGGCAAAGTATCCGTTATGCTTGGCTAAAAGAAAAGCTAGAATACCCGGATTATTTCGAATTGATACCCCCGCTCAAGAGACCATACATGAGCCAGCATATTGAACTGACAGGCGAATTTCAGGATCACCAATTCGGGCAGCGACTCGACCAGGCCCTGGCTGAATTGTTTCCAGACTACTCCAGAACCCGCATCAAGGAGTGGATTTTACAGGACAGAGTGACCCTGGATGGTCAGGTTGCCAATACCCCGCGCGAGAAGATCCTGGCCGGGCAACAGGTACATGTAGATGTCGAACTGGAAGACGATACCCGCTGGGATGCCCAGCACATCGAACTCAACATCGTCTACGAAGATGAACACATTCTGGTGATCGACAAGCCTGCCGGCCTGGTGGTTCACCCGGGTGCGGGCACGCCGGATGGCACCATTCTCAACGCCCTGCTGCACCGCTACCCCGGCATTGCCGAGGTGCCCCGCGCCGGTATCGTGCACCGTCTGGATAAAGACACCACTGGGTTGATGGTGGTCGCCAAGACCATTCCGGCCCAGACCCATCTGGTGGAAGCCCTGCAGGCACGCCAGATCACCCGTGAGTACGAGGCCGTTGCCATCGGTCACATGACCGCAGGTGGCACCGTCGATGCCCCCATCGGCCGTCACCCGACCCAGCGTACCCACATGGCCGTGGTGCCCAATGGCCGTCCCTCCGTGACCCACTTCCGGGTGCACGAGAAGTTCCGCGGCCATACCCGCCTGCGGCTGCGCCTCGAGACCGGACGTACCCACCAGATCCGGGTACACATGGCTCACATCAAGCACCCGCTGGTAGGGGATCCCGCCTACGGTGGCCGTCTGCGTCTGCTGCGCAATGCGACCCCGGAGCTGACCCTGGCCCTGCGCAACTTCAACCGTCAGGCACTGCACGCCACCATGTTGAAGCTGGCTCACCCCATCACCGGCGAAGTCATGGAGTGGCACTCCTCCACGCCGCAGGACATGCTGGATCTGATGGAGGTGTTGCGGGCAGACACCCTGGCCAACCCGGATGATCTGGTCTGGAACTGATGCAGCCTGTCTGCGTCGGATCTTGCCGTTATTCGGCATTCGGCCTGAACGATGAATCGAGCGGGGCTCCCTTGGCGGGGCCCCGTTTTCATATGAGGTGAATCAATGAAGGAATCGCGGATGAACTGGATAGTCCCCCACTGGCCGGCGGCTGCCAACGTCAGAGCCCTGTCGACCACCCGGGATGGGGGCATCAGCGAGGGCGTCTTTCAGGGATTGAACCTGGGGGCCCACGTGGGGGATGACCCCGGGCGGGTCGAGGCGAGCCGCGCCCTGCTGCAACAGGCTGCCGGGATCCCGGGTCGGCTCAACTGGCTCAATCAGGTGCACGGCGTTGCCGTCCATCCCGTCAGCAACGACTACGACGCCGCGCCGGATGCCGATGCAGCCTGCGCCAGAGACGCTGGCCTTGCCTGCATCGTCATGACCGCCGACTGCCTGCCGGTGCTGTTCTGCGACAAGGCCGGCACCCGGGTGGCAGCCGCCCACGCCGGCTGGCGTGGCCTTCATGCCGGCGTGCTGGAAGCCAGCATCGCCGCAATGGGCTGCGAGCCGAACGACATTCTCGCCTGGCTCGGCCCCGCCATCGGCCCCACGGCGTTCGAGGTGGGGGGAGAGGTGCGCGATGCCTTTATGGCCGAGCAGGCTGAGGCGGTCGCGGCCTTCGTGCCGTCGGCCAACGAGGGCAAGTGGCTGGCGGATATCTATCAGCTGGCGAGGCTGCGCCTGGCCCGTGCCGGGGTGACCGCCGTCTATGGTGGCGAACACTGCACCTTCGGTGAGGAGGGGCGCTTCTTCTCCTATCGCCGTGACGGCCAGACCGGTCGCATGGCCTCCATCATCTGGTTGGCGGAATAATTCGAGAAGTGCTCGGAGACCCGCGATAGCCTTTCCCGGCGCCGCCCTGTGATGCAGGGCGGCGCTCTTTTGGCACCGCTATTGAGGGAAAAATAAACAGTCACCCCTTGAAATTCCATTCCAAGACCTCATCTTCCCTGTCAGAAAGTTCTGTTGTTGCCGCCCCGGCGGCGTCTGTCTGAAGAGGGGGAGTGCAATGCGCCTCGATCGCCTGACCAGCAAATTCCAAGTCGCAATTTCCGACGCCCAGTCATTGGCACTGGGTCGTGATCATCAATTCATCGAACCCGTCCATCTGATGACCGCCCTGGTCAATCAGGATGGCGGCTCCATTCGTCCGCTGCTGACCCTGACCGGGTTGGACATCAATGCCCTGCGCTCGCGCCTGGGGGAGGAGCTCGATCGCCTGCCTCGCGTGAGCGGGGTCGAGGGGGACGTGCAGCTCTCCAACGGCCTCGGTCGCCTGCTCAACGTCTGTGACAAGCTGGCCCAGCAACGCAAGGATCAGTTCATCTCATCCGAACTGTTCGTGCTGGCCGCCCTGAACGAGAAGGGCACCCTGGGTGAGCTGCTGCGTGCCCAGGGGCTGACCAAGGAGAAACTCGAGGCCGCCATCGACAAGGTGCGCGGTGGCAAGAAGGTGGATGACGCCAACGCCGAGGAGAACCGCCAGGCGCTGGAGAAGTACACCATCGATCTCACCGAGCGGGCCGAACTCGGCAAACTCGACCCCGTCATCGGTCGTGATGACGAGATCCGCCGCACCATCCAGGTGCTGCAGCGCCGCACCAAGAACAACCCCGTGCTGATCGGGGCCCCGGGCGTGGGCAAGACCGCCATCGTCGAGGGGTTGGCCCAACGCATCGTCAACGGCGAGGTGCCGGAAGGACTCAAGAACAAGCGGGTGCTCTCCCTGGATATGGGGGCCCTGGTGGCCGGCGCCAAGTATCGCGGCGAGTTCGAGGAGCGCCTCAAGGCTGTGCTCAATGATCTCGCCAAGGAGGAGGGCAGCGTCATCCTGTTCGTGGACGAGCTGCACACCATGGTGGGCGCCGGCAAGGGCGAGGGGGCCATGGACGCGGGCAACATGCTCAAACCGGCCCTGGCGCGCGGTGAGCTGCACTGCGTCGGTGCCACCACGCTCGATGAGTACAGACAGTACGTGGAGAAAGATGCCGCCCTGGAGCGCCGCTTCCAGAAGGTGCTGGTGGAAGAGCCCTCGGTGGAGGACACCATCGCCATCCTGCGCGGCCTTAAAGAACGCTACGAGCTGCACCATCACGTGCAGATCACAGATCCCGCTATTGTTGCGGCGGCCCAGCTCTCCCACCGCTACATCGCGGATCGCCAGCTGCCGGACAAAGCCATCGACCTCATCGACGAGGCGGCGGCCAGCATCCGGCTGCAGATAGACTCCAAGCCGGAGTCCCTGGACCGGCTCGAGCGGCGCATCATTCAGTTGAAACTGGAGCAGCAGGCGCTGTTGAAAGAAGACGACGATGCCAGCCGCAAGCGTCTGGACTTGCTCAATCAGGAGCTGTCTGAAAAAGAGCGGGAATACAACGAGCTGGAAGAGGTGTGGAAGGCCGAGAAGGCCGCCCTCGCCGGCACCCAGCACATCAAGGCTGCGCTGGAGCAGGCCCGTCAGGATCTGGATGTGGCGCGCCGCGCAGGCGACTTGGCCCGCATGTCCGAGCTGCAATATGGCCGCATCCCCGAGCTCGAGAAACAGCTCGACCTCGCCACCCAGGCCGAGATGCAGGAGACCAGCCTGCTGCGCAACCGCGTCACCGATGTGGAGATTGCCGATGTGCTGGCCCGCTGGACCGGCATCCCGGTGGCGCGGATGCTGGAAGGGGAGCGTGACAAGCTGCTGAGGATGGAGGATCAGCTGCACAGCCGGGTGATCGGCCAGGAGGAGGCGGTGGACGCCGTCTCCAACGCGATTCGCCGCTCCCGGGCGGGCTTGTCGGACCCGAACCGTCCCATTGGCTCCTTCCTGTTCCTCGGCCCCACCGGGGTGGGCAAGACCGAGCTGTGCAAGGCGTTGGCGGAGTTCCTGTTCGATACCCAGGACGCCATGGTGCGCATCGACATGTCCGAATTCATGGAGAAGCACAGCGTGGCCCGCCTGGTGGGTGCGCCTCCGGGATACGTGGGGTATGAGGAGGGCGGTTATCTGACCGAGGCGGTGCGCCGTCGCCCCTACTCGGTGATCCTGCTGGACGAGGTGGAGAAGGCCCACCCGGATGTGTTCAACATCCTGTTGCAGGTGCTGGACGACGGTCGTCTGACCGACGGTCAGGGCCGCACCGTGGACTTCCGCAATACGGTCGTCATCATGACCTCCAACCTCGGCTCGGATCTGATCCAGGAGCACTATGCCGAGAAGGATTACGAGGAGATGAAGGGCCTGCTGATGGAGCTGCTGACCCGCAGCTTCCGGCCTGAGTTCATCAACCGGATCGACGAGACCGTGGTGTTCCACCCCCTCGGCGAGGATCACATCAAGTCCATCGCCCGCATCCAGCTCAAGAGCCTGATGGGCCGCCTGGAGTCCCAGGGCTACGAGGTGGAGGTGAGCGAGGAGCTGCTGACCAAGCTGGTGCATGCCGGTTTCGATCCCGTCTACGGGGCGCGCCCCCTCAAGCGGGCGATCCAGCAGAAGGTGGAGAACCCGCTGGCCCAGGCCCTGCTCAGCGGCCGGGTCATCCCCGGCAAGAAGCTGCTGCTGGGAGCCGACAGCAATGGTCTCACCATGAGTCAGCCATAAAAGGTGTCACTAATGAAAAACGCAGGCCTGGTGCCTGCGTTTTTTTATGGGCGACACCCGGTGACCAGGGCGCTTCCCTTGTGTTTTTGTAGATATTTATTTCGTCATTATTGCGTTTTGTAGCGTGTTGTGTGGTCTGGAGTCGAGCAGCCAGCGGCACAGACTGTCGATATGCTGTCGGCACGGTGTCTGTCTCGGCCACACCAGGTAGTAGCCGTCACCGGTGGCGACAGCCTGCTCGAAGGGCAGGGCCAGCAGGCCGCTTGTGATCGCCTCCTGGCTCAGCAGCAGATCCCCGACCGAGATGCCGTGGCCGCTGATGGCCGCCATATTGCCCTGCTCCAGGGTGTCGAACACCTTGCCGCCGGCCAGGTTGAGACCGGGCTGGATGCCGGTCCCCTTGAGCCACCGGCGCCAGTCCCGGCGATCCGGCGAGGGATGGATCAGCTCGCACATCGCCAGATCCCGGCTCGCATCCTCCACCAGGGCTGGCGCACAGAGGGGGATCAGCCACTCCTCGAACAGCAACCTGCTTTCAACATCGCCCCCGAAATGACCATTCCCCAGCAGGATGGCGCAGTCATAGGGTTCGCGGTCGAAATCCACCCCGTCTATGTCCATCCAGACGCTGGAGGCCTCTATCTTGGGGCTGGTGTGATGGGCACGGAAGTTGCCGAGCACCTCCAGCAGCCAGCGCATGGTCAGGGTCGACGGCGCCTTCAGGCGCAGCGTCCGGCGATGGCTACGAAAGGCGTGGCAGGCCTGCTCCAGACGCTGGAACCCCTCCGTCAATTGTCCCGCCAGAGCGCGCCCAGCGTCCGTCACCTCGACCCTGGGGCCATGGCGGTGGAAGAGCTCGCATTCGAACCAGGCTTCCAGGGTCTGGACGTGGCGGCTGACGGCCCCCGGCGTCAGATTCAATGAGGCCGCCGCCTTGCTGAAGGAGCCGAGTCGGGCCGCGGCTTCAAACGCACGCAGCGCATAGAGGGGAGGGAGTGACATGGGTCGAGGCCAGTGTGAGTTTTGCTCACATTGAATGGGAGTTTTACCCGTTTCTCAAGCGGCCATTACTGGGAAATAATGCCGGCCATGCTTGGATATGGGTGAGAACGACTCATCATGGCTGCCATGGCGTGGCCAGCCGGAATCCGGTCTGGGAGCCAGGACATGCCTGCATTGCCCGGACACAAAAGCGGCGATGCCGGTATCGATACAAAGGAGAATGACCGAGATGAACATGACGCTACTGGGGGCCTATACCCTGTCCGTATTGCTGCTGTTGCTGACCCCCGGCCCCGTGGTGGCCCTCGTCACCGGCACGGCGGCGCGCCACGGTTATCGCAAGGCCGGGATGACCCTGCTCGGGACCAACGGTGCCTCCCTGATTTTGATCGGGCTGGCCACCCTGGTCCTGGCCGGTGTAGTCTCCCTGCCGCCCCTGTGGCTCTACCTGCTGGGCGGGGTGGGGTCCCTGTACATCGGCTACACGGCCGTGCGCGGGCTGATGGCCTGTGCGGGGCGAGAGCCCTCCCCCGAGGGATCCGATCCTGAAGGAGGCGGCTTTGTGCGAGGCTTCATGATCGGGGTGGCGAACCCCAAGGACATCCTGTTCTTCGTCGCCTTCTTCCCGCAGTTCATCGCGGTGACGCCCCGCTTTGGCACCAGCATCCTGACCCTCTCCCTGGTGTGGTTCTTCTTCGATCTGCTGGTATTGAGCCTCTATGTCCTGCTGGTAAAGCGCTGGATGCCCGCCCGGCACAGCCCCCGCATCGCCCTGATCTCATCCCTGTTCCTGCTCGCCGTGTCGCTGTTCGGTATTCTCTACAATGGGGTGAAAGTCACCCTGATGCTGGCGTGAACGGCCGTTAAAGAAGGATTTTCATCGCTTTCATACATCTTCTCTCTGCACGACAACGCCAGCCTTGGGACTGGTGTTGTCGCGTCTCTCCTATACCCATAACCAATTTATGGAGATAGGGCTGGGTCTCGTCTGGCCGGGATGCTACGCTGCATATCATTGATGATTATGTTGTTATTTTCAGAAGAGGGACCTTTGCCGATGAAAATACCATGCTCACTCATCCTGCTTTGCGCCAGTCTGGGGTCGCCCTTGGCGATGGCGGAGCAGGCCGTTCAGGATGTGCCCGAGATCTGTGCCACCTGCCACAGCATGAACGGCGTCCCCAAGGAGCCGAACATCCCCAACCTGTGGGGGCAGTCCGAAGCCTATATCAGCGAGCAGTTGCGGGCCTTTCGCAGCGGCAAGCGGGTCAGCGACTTCATGAATCCCATCATCTATCAACTCAGCGATGAGCAGATTGCCCGCGCCGCCAAGCACTTCTCGAGTCAGGCAGAGGCGAAGGAGATCCCCCTGCACTGGAGCGGTGACAAGTGGCCGGGGGACATGGAAGCGGGTGAGCGGCTGGCCCTGGCGGGCAAGCCGGATCGCAACCTGCCCGCCTGCGTGGCCTGCCATGGCCCGAGCGGTATCGGCGTAAGCCCGCTGTTCCCGCGCCTTGCCGGGCAGGATCCTGCCTACCTCAAGCGTCAGCTTCATTACTGGAAGGCGAACAAGCGCCCGGATGGCGCCATGGGTTCCATGCCCGCCATCGCCAAGGCCCTGAGCGACGCCGAGGTGGATGCGGTGGCCAACTACTTTGCGACGTTGGGGGTGGCGAAATGAGACAGTCCTATTTGCTGCTTTGCCTGCTGGCCGGATTTGCCCAGGCCGCATCCTTCGACGATCAGTTCAGCGTCCCCCTCGGCGAGAAGGCGCCGGATGGCCAGTATCATCAGGTGCCCGACTGGTCGAAGGTACCGGACGGCGAAATGGGGGCCGCCATCAAACGTGGCTACAGCCTGTTCGTCAACACCCAGCAGCTCAAGGGACAGGGGCAGTCAGGCAACGGCCTGCAGTGCAGCAACTGCCATCTGGGCAGTGGCATCATCCCCGGCGCCAGCCCGCTGTGGGGGGCCTATCCCGCCTATCCCGCCTATCGCAAGAAGAACAACAAGGTGAATACCTATGAAGACAGACTGCAGGGCTGCTTCCTGTTCTCCATGAATGCCAAGGGCGGCGAGCCACCGGCCTATGACAGCCTGGCCATTCGGGATCTGGTGGCCTACTCCTACTGGCTGGCGAGCGGGGCGGCCATCAGTGACAAGTTGCCGGGCCGCAACTTCTTCGCAGTGGCCGAGCCGCCCCAGGCCCCCGACTTCAAGCGGGGTCAGGCCGTCTATGGGGAACGCTGCGCCGATTGCCACGGCGCCAGCGGCGAGGGCAAGAAGATCGCCGAGCGCTTCGTGTTCCCGCCGCTGTGGGGCAAGGAGAGCTACAACTGGGGGGCGGGCATGCACGGCATCGACAAGGCCGCCGCCTTCATCAAGAGCAACATGCCCCTCTCCCAGGGCGGGAGCCTGAGCGATCAGCAGGCCTGGGACGTCTCCTTCTACATCAACAGTCAGGAGCGCCCCCAGGATCCCCGATACAAGGGGGATCTCGGCCAGACCACCAAGGAGTTCCACGGCAAGTATTCCCAGTACGGGCTCGCCTCGCCGGTGGATGGCCATCTGCTGGGCAGCAAGGCGTACTGACGGCAGTAGTGATGAAAACAGGGGCTCAGGCCCCTTTTTTCTGGCCTGAATCATGTGGAAAAGACAAAAAAAGCGGCAATCCGAAGATTGCCGAGAGGAATGTATTCGATGCGATCTGAGGTGGGTTGAGCGGATCGCAGGGGCAAGCCCCAAGGTCGGCAGGCACGCCCGCCTTACAATCAGCCGGGATACGCTCTCCACCCCGGCCGACCAGCTTCACTATCGCATCGGTTCCCGCAACACGGGACCAGATGCAATCAAATCAATCTCTTACAGCATGCCCGCTACGGCAGCCTTCATCTCCGCCGGCCAGACGCCGACCTGGACCTGACCGATGTGCTCTTTTTGCAGCAGCAGCATGGCGAGGCGGGACTGGCCGATGCCGCCGCCGATGGTCTGGGGCATCTCGCCCGCCAGCAGCGCCTGGTGCCAGTCATATAGCAGGCGATCCTCGTCCCCTGTGGTGGCGAGCTGGCGGCGCAGGGCCTCGGCGTCCACCCGGATCCCCATGGAGGAGATCTCGAAGCTGTCCTTGAGCACCGGGTTCCACACCAGGATGTCGCCGTTCAGACCGGCAAGCCCCTGACCGAGATCGTTCTCGCTGCTCCAGTCGTCGTAGTCCGGGGCGCGCACGTCGTGGCGCTCGCCGTGAGACAGAGCCCCGCCGATGCCGATGAGGAACACGGCCCCCAGCTCCTTGGCGATGGCGCGCTCGCGGCCCTTGGCGTCGAGGTTCGGGTAACGGCTCAGCAGCTCTTCACTGTGCAGGAACTGGATCTCGCTCGGCAGGAAGGGGGTCAGCTCGTGCTCGGCGCAGACCGCGCGCTCGGTGGCCTTGATGGCGCTCCAGATGCCGCGTACCGTCTCCTTCAAGTAGGCCAGATCCCGGCGCTCGCTCGGCATCACCTTCTCCCAGTCCCACTGATCCACGTAGACCGAGTGGATGGGGGTGAGGCGGTCTTCGTCCGGGCGCAGCGCCTTCATGTGGGTGTAGATGCCCTCGCCCGGGCCGAAACCGAAGCGACCCAGGGTCTGGCGTTTCCATTTGGCGAGGGAATGCACCACCTCGTAGCTGTGCTCGGGCAGGGTCTTCACCTTGACCTGCACCGCATGCTCGCAGCCGGAGAGATTGTCCTGGGTGCCATCACCGACCCGGCTCAGGATGGGGGCTTGCACCTCCATCAGACCGAGTTGCAGTGCGAGTTGGCGGGAGAACATCTCTTTGACGAAGCTGATCTGCTGTTGGCTGCGAATGTAGTGCTGTTTCATGCTGAAGTACCTGTCTCGAACCCGTTGGATGTGGTGATTCTTCAACAGATGAACCATTAAATTCAATATTCGATAATAGAAATAGGCTTGTCGTGTTTTTTTCTTCAAAATAAGCTGTGAATTAATATCGTATCGTTAACGGGAGTGCAAAAAAATGCCGGAAAATTATCGGATCGATAATCTCGATCAGGCCATCCTCACCGCCCTGATGGAGAATGCGCGCATCCCCTATGCGGAGCTGGCCAAGCAGCTGGCGGTCAGCCCGGGCACCATCCATGTGCGGGTGGAGAAGATGAAGCAGGGGGGGATCATCGAGGGCACCCGGGTGCAGGTGAACCCCAAAAAGCTGGGTTACGACGTCTGCTGCTTCATCGGGATCAATCTGAAGAGTGCGAAAGACTACCCCTCGGCCCTGGCCAAGCTGCAGGCCCTGGACGAGGTGGTGGAGGCCTACTACACCACGGGCCACTACAGCATCTTCATGAAGGTGATGACCCGTTCCATCGACGAGTTGCAGACGGTGCTGATCCACAAGATCCAGACTATCGACGAGATCCAGTCCACCGAGACCCTGATCTCGTTGCAAAACCCCATCCTGCGAGACGTGAAGCCCTGAGCATGGCGGTTGGCTGTGGTGGCGGAGGTGAATGGAGTGACGACTTGTCGAGGCGATGGCGGATGAGATAGATAAATACGCTGATTTATTGATATATGGTGGATATAGAGAGAGGTAAAATTTAATTTTGCAGTGAGTTTGACTGCCTCAGCCAGGCTGGAATCGGCAGCCCCGGCACGGCGGAGCCGCTTCAGGGGACGAGATAGGGGATGCCGTGCTTCTCGTAGAGGGCCTGCAGGCGTCCATCCTGCTTCATGTGCAGCAGCTCGGCGTCATAGGCGGCCATCAGTGCCGGGGTGTCGGCATCGGCGCGGGCACGGGTCCAGGCGTTGAAATAGGGACTGGTGCGCAGGGGCTTGGGCAGGTAGTCGAGCTGGCCTTCCAGATGCTCCTCATGGATCTGGGCAAAGGCGGTCACCAGGGGCATGGGCACCAGGTCGATGCGCCCGGCGATCAGCTTGCGCAGTTGCAAGGCATTGATGGGGATCTCCTGGAAGTGATAGGCCGGATCCCGGCTGGCGGCCATCAGCTCGGGGGTATAGGCGAAATCCCTGGTGATGCCGATGCGCCAGGGCTTGAGGTCGGCGAGCTGCTGATAGTGGATCTTCTCCTTGTCCTCCTTGCGCACGAAGAAGTGCCAGCTGTGCAGCAGGTGAGCCTGCTTGGGATAGAGGAGGTAGGCGTCCCGCTCCGGCTTGTAGGAGTGGGTCAGCACCAGATCGTACTCGCCGTTCTGGGCGTTGCGGGTAAGGCGGGCTCCTGCTTCTATCAGATCGATTCTGATCGGCACCCTGAGCGCGCCGAAGATGGTGCTGACCAGATCCACATCCAGCCCCTGTGGCCGGCCAGCGGCATCCAGCCACTTCAGGGGCGGCTCTATGGTACCGCCGATGACCAGCGTCTTGGCAGACAGCCAGCAGGGCAACAGCAGACAGAACAGCAGCAAGGCTCGCAAATCACATCTCCTGAGTGGGCGGGGCAGGCTCGCGATCATTTGGGTATAGTAGCCGACACCTATGTCACAGAGACGACAGCAGATGGCGAATCCTGAAATAGAAAGCGAACTGGATGGCATCGACAAGGTGGCGGTCATGCTCTATCGGCTCGGTCTCAGTCTGGCAGCTTTGCTGCTCCTGTGTCGAGGGAGTCGTGCATTGACGGGGCTGGATTTATTGTCGCCATCCCACTGGCTGACGGCCCTGGCGGTGGCGAGCAGCCTGTGCGCGTTTTGCCTGCACCTCTATGACAAGCGGATACGCTTCCTCTTGCAGGGATTGGGATGGGGGGCACTGCTGCTGGCCGCCTGCGGGGCGTCGGATGCGCTGGTGCTGGGGGCGGCGCTGGCCACCCTGAGCGGATTGGCCTTCAAGGAGCAGTTCTGTTTCGCCATCCCGGGCATCCGGCTGCTACCGGTGCTGCTCCCCCTCTGCTGGTTGCTGGAGGTGCTGCACCTGGCGTGGGCGAGTGCCCTGGTGGCGCTGGCGAGCGGCCTGCTGCTCGGCCTGCTCAGTCTGGCCAAGTGGCGCATGCCGCTCCATTTCGATATCGGGGATCGCAGCCGCTACCAGCTCTAGGTCGCCTGGCACTGTTTCATCTGCTGGTTGAGGGCGGCCATCACCTGCCGACGGCTGATGAGGCCGGTCACCTTGCCTTGCTGCAACACCGGGTAGATCTTGGGCTTGGCGCCGGTCATCTGGCGAGCCAGATCCAGAATACTGTCGTCAGGGCCGACGCTGAGCGGGTTGCGGTTCATCAGATCCTCGACCCGGGTGCGGGTATCGCAGTAGTAGCTGCCGCTCAGCAGGCTGGGGATGCAGTCCTGCTCTGACAGGAAGCCGACGAGCTGCCGTTGGGCATCCAGTACCGGCAGACCGCTCAGGCCGGTGCCGTGCAGCCGATCCAGCGCCTCGGCGAGGCCCATGCCGGGGGTGAGTGCCTGGGTCAGGCGCTGCATATGATCGCGAACTTGTAGCATCTTGAGTCTCCGTACGTTTCAATGGAGTCACTATGCCCGTCGAAAGGACGGGTGGGCCAATGGGTTTTGCCTCACCCATTGATAGGCGCGGGGCGCAAGGTTGTGGCCCGCCGGAGACGTCGGCGGGCGCTGTCAGACAAGGAGAGGGTATGCGTGCATTGGTGACGGGCTGCGGCCGCCGACTGGGTTTCTACCTGTGTGAGCGGCTGGTGGCTGCCGGTTGGCAAGTGACGGGCAGTTATCGCAGCGAGCGGCCGGAGCTGGCGCGGCTGCGCGCCCTCGGGGTGGAACTGGTGCAGGCCGATTTTGCCCAGGCTGGGGAGGTGGAGCGGCTCATCGATGCCCTGCGTGCCCACGAGGATCTGGCGCTCATCATCCACAACGCCTCCGCCTTCGAGCCCGAGGCGAGGGAGGCGGCGGCGCAGCACGAGCAGTTCGATCGCTTCTATCGGGTGCACATGGCGGCGCCTTTTGCGCTCAATCGGGCCCTGGCATCCCAGCTCTCAAGCCAGCCCAATGCCGGCATCATCCACATCACCGACATCTATATCCACGCCCCCGCTCCCCAGTTTGCCGCCTACGTGGCCACCAAGGCCGGGGCCCATTCCCTCGCCATGAGCTTCGCCCGCGAGCTGGCACCGGGGGTGAGAGTCAACACCATCGAGCCCGGCCCCATCCTGTTTCTCGATGAACACGGGGACGCCTGGCGCCAGCAGGTGCTGGCCCGCACACCGCTGGCAAGAGAGGGAGGACTGGAGCCCATCTGGCAGGCGGTACAGCTGTTGATGAGCAATGACTACATGACGGGGGCCAGCATCCGGGTGGATGGCGGCCGCTCCCTGGCGGTCATCTAGGGACAAGCCCCGGCCTCAGGCCGGGGAGCAGGATGGGTCAGTGACGGGGGACGCCGGGATGGGGGTGCACCGTCTGCGGCGGGGCCGGGATCTTGCCCTCCTCCAGCGGTTGCCACAGTTCGACGGGCTCCTGCCCGAGCAGGGGGGCGGTGAAGACCTTGCTGGTCGGCAGCCGCAGCGCCACCTTGCGATCGTGCACCTGACCCCGGCCATAGAATTCGGCCAGCAGCTCTTCCAGATAGGCATCCACCCCGGCCTTCGCGAAGTCGTCCCTCTCTCCTTGTGCAAGGATGTCGATATCCAGGGGTCTGTCCGCCACCTTGCACAGGGGGTTGTTGCGATCCCGGCCATGGGCCAGCTCCATGAGGACGAACTCGGCTTTCAGCTGGGGCAGGGAGAGCTCGCTCTCGATGATGAACAGACAGTTGAGAAAGTCGTGGCGCGAGTGCATGCCCACCGGTTTGGTCTGGATCACCGAACTCAGCCGCAGATGGCCGAAACGGGCAAGCAGTTCGGCGACGGCCTGACCGACATGTTGGGCAGGCTCCAGATTCGATCCAATGCTACAGAGATAAAACATGCTTTCCGCTTCCTTGGGATGGGCTCGTCTGAAATATATACGCAGCTCACGGTTATCGTGTTCACTATGAATTAACATGGTTTTAGCTGTTGTGATCCAAATCTGATTGGCAGAAAGGAGGTTCATATGAGTGTTGAAATGAAATGGGCGTTGTTGACCGCCTCCGGGGCATTGGCCTTTATTATCGTCATCTGTGTGTTATCCGTCGGATTGGCGTGAGTCCTCCGATCGAAATGAACCGGCCCTCTGGCCGGTTTTGCTTTTTGGGGGAGTGCGGATATGCTGACCCACCCATGAAAAAGCGAGACAGTTCGAGATGACCAAGGTACGGCCCCGTTCTCTTCTTCAGGTGGTGTTGATGGGCTTCGTGCTGGTCTTGATGCCCCTGGGAGGCATGATCTGGCACGACAGCCAGGCGCTCTCCCACCTGAGCCAGCTGACCAGCGATGAGCTGGAGCGGGCGGTGCGCGATACTCGCCGTGCGACCCTGCTCGGTGCCCAGGCGGTCGATCTGGAGCGCACCCTGCGCCGTTACGCGATCCTGGGGGACGAACGCATCCTTGGCAGCTACCAACAGCAGCTGGCGAGCTATCGCGCCCTGCTTGCCACCCATCAACAGTCCATTCCTGACGTAGCCATCTATACCGATCTCGACGCGGCCCTGAGCTGGCTGGACGGCTTGCAGGATCTGCGCAAGGCCAAGAGCGACGAGAACAACAGCAGATTTGAAGAGTTCAACCGGCTCAACGATCAGCTGGAGGCGATCACCGGCGGCCAGGTCGATGAGCAGGTCATACGCATGCGCTCCGCCATCGCCGACCTGAAGACCGAGATCCTGTGGGCCAGCGGCTTCGTGGCCGTGCTCAGCCTGTTGCTGGTGTTGCTGTTCACCTACCTTATCATCCACCCGGTACGTCAGATTGAGTCGCGGATCCTGAGCCTGGGTGCCGGGGTGGAACCGGACAAGCGTCCGGTGGACGGCCCCGCCGAGCTGGTGCTGCTGGGGGAGCGGATCGGCTGGCTGCACGAGAAGCTCAAGGAGCTGGAGCAGCAGAAGTATCAGTTCCTGCGCCATGTTTCCCATGAACTCAAGACCCCGCTGGCCGTGTTGCGGGAAGGGGCGGATCTGCTGTCTGAACAGCTGGTGGGCCCCCTCAACCCGGATCAGCAGGAGATCTGCCAGATGCTGGAGGAGAATAGCCGCCGTCTGCAGACCCTGATCGAGCGGCTGCTGGACTTCAATCGACTCAGCCAGCAGGAGGCGTTCAGCTTGACTGCGGTACCTTTGGGTCCCTTGTTGTCAGAATTGTCTGCAGAGTACCGGCTGGCGCTGGAATCCAAGCAAATCAGTGTACACTTGCCGTCCGAACCCCTCAGCCTGCAAGCTGAGCCCTATCGTCTGCGGCTCATCCTGGACAACCTGTTCTCCAACGCCGTCAGCTACGGCGCCAAGGGGGGGCAGATCTGGATCCGGGCCGGCGTGGAGGCGGGCGGCAGCTGGCTGGAAGTGGCCAACGAAGGCCCCGCCATTCCCCCTGCCGAGCGTGAACGGATCTTCGAACCGTTCGAACAGGGCAGCACGGTACGCCAGGGCCTGTTGAAGGGCTCTGGCATGGGCCTCTCCATCGCCCGCGAGTCGGCGATGAGTCTGGGGGGCGAGTTGAAACTGGTCGAGGATGAACAGGCGGATGTCTGTTTTCGCCTGACGCTGAAGTGAACCCCGAGCCGGCGCCATTCAGAATATCCGGTGCCCGGGTGATTGAAGATGAGATTGATTGACGTCAGACAGGCCGCTGCCTGTCTCCCGCTTGGATCTGAAGTGAAGTCCAAAATGAAACGATTCGTTGTGCCCATATTGATGATGAGCCTGCTCTCGGGCTGCTCCCTGTTGCCGTCGGGCAGTCTCACGACCCCGTCTGATGAAGCCATCGCCAAGCGCATGGAATTTGCCAATAAAGAGATGCAGGTTCGCCTGCAGTACTCGGACTGGCTGCTGGCCAGCCATCCCCAGCAGCGGGTGCAGGAGCGCCAGCGCCTCAAGGGGGCCAGTGACCTCGAGAGCCGGGTCAGTCTGGCCATGGTCAACACCCATCCCTCCGAATCGGTGGCGAGCCGCCGGGCCGGGCTGGATCAGCTCAAGACCCTGTTGCCCGAACTCGGGCTGGATGCCCAGGCCTTCCTGCGCAGCTGGATCGCCCTCGGCGAGGAGCTGCTGGCCCGTGACAGCCGCCGGGATGACCAGAATCAGGAGGTGCAGCGTCTGCGCCGCCAGATTGAACAGCTCACCACCATCGATGAGCAGCTGAATCAGCGTAAGCTCAATGGTGGTACCCAACCATGACAAGTGCGTCTGGCAAAGCCATGAAGGGGGCAATTCTGGTGAAAGGGGGGAGGGTATGAGCCGCATTCTGCTGGTGGATGACGATGCCAGCCTGCTCAAACTGATGAGCATGCGCCTGCGCAGCCAGGGCTATGAGGTGGATACCGCCGACAGCGCAGAAGGGGCGCTGGACAGGTTGCGCCAGCAGCGGGCCGATCTGGTGCTGAGCGACCTGCGCATGGGGGGCATGGACGGGTTGGCGCTGTTCGAGCGGATCCAGTCCCAGTGGCTCGGCATGCCGGTCATCATCATGACGGCCCACGGTACCATTCCCGATGCCATCCAGGCGACCCGCTCCGGGGTGTTCAGCTTCCTCACCAAGCCCATCGACAAGGATGAGCTGCTGGTGACCATCGAACATGCCCTCAGTCTCACTCGCCCCAAGCAGCAGCAGGAGTGGCAGTCCCTCATCCAGACCCGCAATCCACAGATGGAACAGTTGCTGATCCAGGCGAGCAGCATCGCCACCATGGAGGTGCCGGTGCTGATCCTGGGGCCGTCGGGATCCGGCAAGGGGGTCATGACCCAGGCGCTGCATCAGGCCAGCACCCGGCACGACAAGCCGCTGCACACCATCAACTGCGCCGCTCTGCCCTGGGCCGCGCTGGATCTGCAACTGTTCGGGGAGGACGGCCAGTCCGGCCTGTTTGCCCAGGCAAAGGGCGCGACCCTATTCCTCGACGAGATAGGCAACCTGTCGGAGTCCCTGCAGGCCAAGCTGCTGCAGGTGCTGGCAGAATATGGTCAGGGCACCCCGGAGGTGAGGGTCATCAGCTCCAGCCACCAGGATCTGGTCACGGCCATGGAGGAGGGGCGTTTTCGGGAGGATCTCTTCTACCGTCTCAACGTCGCCAACATTACCTTGCCCCCCCTGAGTGCCCGCAGCGAGGATATTCCACTGCTGGCGCGCCAGGCACTGGACGATTATCGCAGTCGCCACGACAATTGTGCCGCCCTTGGCTTCTCGCCGGAGGCGCTGGCCCTGCTGGCGGCAGCGGCCTGGCCCGGCAACGTGCGCCAGCTCTGCGGGGTGGTGGATCAGCTCGCCAGCCTCTGCTGCAGCCCGGTGATCGGGGCGGCCATGGTGGAATCGGCCCTGAGCGGCGGAGTCGGTGGCATCCCCTCCTTCAACGAGGCCCGCGCCGAGTTCGAGAAGGAGTATCTGATCCGCCTGTTGCGTACCACGGAAGGCAACGTCACCCTGGCGGCCAACATGGCGGGCCGTAACCGTACCGATTTCTACAAGTTGTTGAATCGCCACAGCATCGAGGCGGCAAACTTCAAGTTGAAGGGGTGAACGGCAGCCTAGCCCCAGGGGAAAACGAAACGGCCTGACCACATTGTGGTCAGGCCGTTTGCTATGGCGCGCCGTTTGTCAGGAGCGGGCGGGATCGACCGCGTTTGCCTGGGCCTGGGTCTTGCGGGACAGCCAGAGTCCGCTCGCCTTCATCAGGTAGCCGAAGAGGGCGCCAATCACCAGGGATGGCAGGATCAGCTGCCACTCCCCGGCCGCCCCGAAGGTGGCGCAGCAACCGGCGAAGGTGCCGGGAATGTAGGCGAGCCACTGTTGTTTGGCCTGCACGCACATCAGGGTGGCGACCACCCCTGTCATCAGATAGCCCGCCATGCCAGCGCCCCACCAGCTCTCGCCGTGGATCAGCAACAGGGCCCACAGCATGCCGGTGGCATTGCACAACAGGGTCTGCAGCAGTGCCTTGTAGCCGCCGCTGGAGGCAAAATAGCTGGTGCAGCCGAGGAAGCCGACCCAGGAGATGAGACCGAGGGCGGCGGCCAGTCCACCCCAGACGGCGGAGAGAAGACCGGTCGTGATGGCGATGGCGATCAGTGGGCTCATGTCATGATTCTCAGTGATGGATCCGGAAAAGCAGGCAGCCTACCCCTCGAATGCAGGGCGGCAAGCAGGGGCGGGATTGTGTGTGATCTTGGTCACTCTTTTCAACTCGGGAATACGCTTGCGCTCGCGAAAAAAATTCATGGTGGCTTTTTGAACGCTGCACCATAGTTAGAGGCCCTGTCCTGCTCCTGGAGTGAGTCTGATGGCGCCAAACGTGATCGTTCCTCTGCTGGTCTTCGTCCTGCTGTTTCTGGTTGGAACCATGGCCAAGGCCTTGCCGCTCTACCAGATGATGTAAGCCGTGAAATAAAATCTCGCCGGGGCCGGTCTTAGTATATGTCGCCTCACAGCCCCGGGAGTTTCCTCATGTTGATCAAGCGTTCTACCCCCCATCAGCCGACCGAACGGGATGTCACCCCGGAATCCGTCTATCAGGATCGTCGTCTCATCCTCAAGGGGTTGGGACTGGGCGCCGCCGCGACCCTGGCCTTCCCGGCCCAGGCCAGCCTGCTGGATCTCTTCTCCTCCGAGAAGGCGGTGCCGGCCCCCGCGACCAAGGCACTCAACTACCAGGCGGCCACTCGACCGGAAGGGGTGATCCTCACTCCGCTGGACAAGGCGATTACCCACAACAACTTCTATGAACTCGGCACCGACAAGGGGGATCCGGCCCGCAACGCCCATTACCTCAAGCCGGAGCCCTGGACCCTGAAGGTGGAGGGGGAGGTGGCCAAGCCGTTCACCCTGGATGTGTGGGATCTCATCAACAAGCAGACCCTGGAGGAGCGGATCTATCGGCTGCGCTGCGTGGAGGCCTGGTCCATGGTGCTGCCCTGGAGCGGTATCTCGCTGGCGGAGATCATCCGCCGCGCCGAACCCACCAGTCGGGCCAAGTTCGTGGCGTTCGAGACCCTCTACGATCCTGAGCAACTGCCGGGGCAGGCGTCTCGCGGTTTGGGGGGCGGCATCGATTACCCCTACGTGGAGGGGCTGCGCATGGACGAGGCGATGCACCCGCTCTCCTTCCTGGCGATGGGGCTCTACGGCAAGACGCTGCCCGCCCAGAACGGGGCGCCCATCCGGCTGGTGGTGCCCTGGAAGTATGGCTTCAAGAGCATCAAGAGCATCGTCTCCATCCGGCTGGTAGAGGAGATGCCTCCCACCACCTGGAATCTGCTGGCACCGAACGAATATGGCTTCTACGCCAACGTCAATCCACAGGTAGATCACCCGCGCTGGAGTCAGGCCAGCGAGCGCTTCATCGGCGAAGGGGGCATCTTCGGTGCCAAGCGTCAGCCGACATTGATGTTCAATGGTTATGGCGATGAAGTGGCCTCCCTTTATCAGGGGATGGATCTGCGCAAATGGTATTGAGAATGGGGGCGCTAACCCGGGCCGAGGGTCGGCAGGGCGGCGGCAGGAATGACTCTTGCGAAGCGGGGTTGAAGCCATGGCATTGAGATTGACGGCGCGCCATATCACCGGATTGCGGGCCCTGGTGCATCTGGGGTCGCTGGGTTTCCTGCTGTGGCTCGGTTATGCCGTGCCGGCGGGGCTGTTGGGAGGGGACCCGGTGCAGGGGCTGACTCATTACCTCGGCAAGGGAGCTTTGCACCTGCTGCTGCTGACCCTGCTGGTATCGCCGCTGGCCAAACGCTGGCGCCAGGGGCAGCTCATCAAGCTGCGCCGCCCGCTCGGGCTCTGGTGCGCCGCCTGGGCGGGATTGCACTTCATGGTGTGGCTCGGGCTGGATCTGCAATTCGACTGGGGGTTGATCGGCGGCGAGCTGGTTAAGCGCAGCTACATCGTGGTGGGGGCATTGGCCCTGCTGATCCTGCTCGTCCTGAGCATCACTTCAATCCCGGCCTTGTTGCGGACCATGGGGCCGAGCTGGCAGCGGCTGCACAACTGGATCTATGCCCTGGCCCTGCTGGTGCCCATTCATTATTGGTGGTCGGTCAAGAGCGGCTGGCAGGAGCCGCTAGTCTATCTGCTGATGGCCTGCGCCCTACTGGTGCCGAGGCGGGAAAAACTGCTGCGGCCCTGGCGCCAGCGCCAGCAGCGGCGGACCGGCCTGAAAGAGGCCTGAGCCCGGACGATGTTTCATCCAGACGAAAAAAGAGGCCTATTCGGCCTCTTTTTGCTGGGTGATCTCGCCGGTGTAGGCATCGACGCTCAGTCGCACCTTCTGCTCCCTGGCATCCAGGGTGCGCACCTCAAATCTGTCCCCTTCCAGCTCAATTTCACGAATGTCGTGATACCCTTGAGCCAGCAGCAGCTTGACCAGGGCCGGCATGTCCAGGCGGGTCAATGTTGCCCAGCCAGATGAAGAAAAAAGACAAAGGATCAGCAGGATACTGCGTGGGATCATATTCATTCCGGATTCATGGCTGGCACACTATAAACGCCATTATGTTAGGTTTTAAGAGATGAATCACCCATGAATAGAGCCCTGCCCCTGCTGGCCCTGTTGCTGCTGGCCCTGTTGCTGCCGGCCCTGGTCCAGGCGGCCATGCCGAACGAGGCGTTGCTGCAGCAAGCGGTCAGCGAGGGGAAGATCCGGCCTTTTCATGAGTTGATGGAGGTGGCTTCCCGCCTGCCGGTACGGGTGCTGCGCGTCGATCTGGGGGAGGAAGACGGTGTCTGGCTCTATGAACTCAAGCTCATCGACGACGAAAACAGCGTGATCAAGGTGGGCTATCGGGCCGATAATCTGGAGATGGTATGGCTCAATGGGCACCATCTTGAGCGCCTGTTCGAGCCCCGCCCCTCACCGGAAGAAGAGTGAGTCTGCTGATTCCTCCGGCTTGCCCGTACCGGACACAGTTCCGCACCTTGTCCCGAACCGCGCAGGCGGGGACATCAACCCCCTTGCCGTTGGCAATCACACCTTGGACGAAGATTCATGCGCATTCTGATAGTTGAAGATGAAAAGATCCTGGCGGGCCAGCTGGCTGAACAGCTGCGCCTGACCGGTTTCGTGACCGACCTCTGCCACGATGGCAACGAGGCGGGCTTCCTCGGCGAGACCGAACCCTATGACGCCATCATCCTGGATCTCGGTTTGCCGGGCCGCGATGGCCTGAGCGTGCTGAAAGAGTGGCGCAGCAAGGGGATCGATACCCCTGTGCTGGTGCTGACCGCCCGCGGTCAGTTGCACGAGAAGATTGAAGGGCTCAACGCCGGAGCCGACGACTACCTCACCAAGCCGTTCCAGGTGGCCGAGCTGGTGGCCCGGGTCCATGCCCTGGTGCGCCGCGCCGCAGGCAATGCCAGCTCCATTCTGGAGATAGGCGGAGTGCGCCTGGACATGGCCGCCTCCCAGGTCTGGTATGAAGGCACCCCCATCAAGCTGACCGCCCACGAATTCCGGGTGCTGGGTTATCTGATGCAGCACAGAGGCAAGGTGGTCTCCCGCAGCGAGCTCATCGACCACATCTATGCCCAGGATTTCGATCGGGACTCCAACACTGTCGAGGTGTTCATCGGCCGGATCCGCAAGAAGACCCACGCCGATCTGATCGAGACGGTGCGCGGACTCGGGTACAGGATCAACGAATGATCCCCCTGACCGGCGGCGCCGGCATTGGCGCCGATTACCGCGGGGTGGCGTCATGAGGCTGGTGCGCACCCTGCGCGGCCGGTTGCTGGCCATCGCCCTGGTCTGGTGCGGGCTCTTCCTGTTCGCCACCGGTTTCAGCCTGCAGACCATGATGCGCAACTACTGGCAGGAGGCGGAAGCCGATGGCCTCAGGTTGCAGCTCTACGATCTGCTCTCCCGTCTCGAGATCCAGCACAATGGCTTGCCGGTCGTCACCGAGCCCATGGCGGATCCCCGCTACCGTCAGCCCTATTCCGGTTACTACTGGCAACTGGAGCTGGGGGGTGAGGTGATAGGCCGCTCCCGCTCCCTCTGGGATACCCACCTCAGCGCCCATGGCCTGAAGTCCGCCTTCGGCGACCCGGATCTCTTCGTCGGCAAGGGACCGAACCGGGAGCCGTTGCTGATCATGACCCGCACCGTGTTGCTGCCGGGTTCGGATCGGGTGTTTACCCTGGTGATGGCGAAAGACAGCACTGTGCTGACCCAGACCCTCAAGAAGACCCGCATCAGCCTCTTCCTCGGCCTGGGGTTCGCCGCCACCGGTCTGGTGCTGGGCTTCATGTTCCAGATCGTCTACGGCCTGCGCCCGCTGCACCTGCTGCGCCGGGAGTTGAGCCGGGTTCATCAGGGCCATCAGGAGGGATTCCGGCTGCGCTATCCGCTGGAGATCCAGCCCCTGGTTGAGGACATCAACCGGCTGCTGCACCACTACGGCGAGCTGTTGCAACGGGCCCGTGCCCACACCGGCAACCTGGCACACGCCCTCAAGACCCCGCTCAGCATCATGCGCAATCAGGTGGCCCAGCTGCCGCCAGAGGATCAGGCCGCCATCGGCGAGCAGCTCGACAAGATCCAGCGCCACATCGATTATCACCTCGGCAAAGCCCGGGTGACCGGCGCCGCCAAGATCCTGGGGGTGTCGACCCCGGTGCGGGCCCGGGTGGAGTACATCTGCCGCGCCTTCTCCCGTCTCTACCCGGGCAAGGAGGTGGATTTGCAGGTGCCCGCCAACCTGGCGGTCGGGGTGGAGGAGCAGGACTTTGACGAGATGGTGGGCAACCTCCTGGAGAATGCCTTCAAGTGGTCCGCCGGTCGGCTGCGGGTCTCCAGCGCCGAGCTGGGGGGCTGGATCACCCTGCGCATCGAGGATGATGGCCCCGGCATGAGCGAGGATCAGATTGCCAAGGCGGTGCTGCGCGGGGTGCGCCTCGACGAGAAGGTGCCGGGCTCCGGGCTTGGCCTCAACATCGTCTCCGATCTGGCGGAAGCCTATCGTGGCAGCCTCATCATGGGGCGGGCCGAGCTTGGTGGCCTGGCCGCCTCCCTCTCCCTGCCCAAGGTGGCCCGGATCGAGAGCTAGGCCACCGACGTTGCCATGAGGCGCCGACCCGTCCGGGCTGGCAAGGGACGGGCGTCCGGCTTAAGATAAAGTCCTTATTTCAAGGGGTAGGAAGAGTAGCAATGACTGATGATCCGTGGGCACTGTGTCATCTCGACGATTCGTTCGATGCCTCCGTGCTGGGTACCAAGGGCGCCCAGATCCAGTGGTTCGAAGACAGGGATGCCCTGATCGCCTTCCTGCTGGAAGATTTCGTCGACCTGCTGGCGGACGTGGGAGAGCTGGATGAGGATCAGACCGAGAGCGCCCGGGAGCGTTTCACCCTGCTGGTGGAGCAGAGCCTGGACGATCGCAGCCTGATGGATGCCATCAACGACCTCGCCTCCGGTCTGCGCCGCATCGCCTGGCTGGGGCCCTTGTCAGAACTGGCGGAGATCAGCGACGATTTCGCCAGCGGGCTGCGGGCCTTCTTCTGGAGCCAGTACGACGGTGACGAGGATGACCCCGAGGCCTGGGTGCCGGAGGATCTCTGGCCACAGCTGGTGGAGTGTGCAGAGGAGTATATGGTCGAGGGTGAATTCTAGGAGACGTCACACCGTAGATGCCGCATCAGGCAGCTGGATATGCTGCTGAATGCGGGTTTTCTGCCCGCCTCCATTCCGGGTTTTCCCACCAAACAAAAAAACGGCGCCTCGAAGGCGCCGTTTTTCATGGCCAGGATCCGGGATCAGGCGTTGGCCGGCACCTCGTGGGCCGTGTTGTTCAGCGCGGGCCCGCTGTATTTCTCGATCTCCAGCTGGGCCATGTGGCCGCAGTTGCCCTGCGCCAGGCTGGAGGAGCCCTCGTCGAAGGTCAGGCAGTTGACGTTGCCGTTCTTGCAGATGCTGCCCACCTCGCCCGGCTTGGCCGGATCGAACCAGGCACCCTCGCAGACACGCACCACCCCGGGGCGGATGTCTTTCGACACCAGGGCGCCCACCAGGATCTGGCCACGCTCGTTGAAGGCGCGCACCAGATCCCCGTCCGCGATGCCCCGTGACTTGGCATCATCCGGGTGGATCAGAATGGCCTCCCGGTCGGCGATGGCGAACTTGTCCCGCAGCGGGGTGTTGTCCAGCTGGGAGTGCAGCCGCTGGGTGGGGTGGGAGGTGTTCAGCGACAGGGGATAGCGGTTGGCCTGTTCGCTCTGGTACCACTCCTTGGGCTCATACCATCTGGGATGGCCGGCGCAGTCGACGTAGTTCATGCCCGCGACCGTGCTGGAGAAGATCTCGATCTTGCCGGACGGGGTGCCGAGGGGATTGAGCAGCGGGTTCTCGCGAAAATCGGCGTGGCGGATCCACTGGCGATTCGCCTCCGGGATGGGGAAGCGGATGTAGTTGTTGGACTCCCAGAACAGGTTGAACGGCGGCAGCGCCACCTTGGCACCGCGGGCCTGGGCGGCCATGCCGTCGTACATCTGCTTGAGCCAGAGGGTCTCGTCCTTGCCTTCGGTATAGGCTTCCTGCAGGCCGAGCTTGGCGGCGACGGCGCTGAAGATGTCGAAGTCGTTGCGTGCCTCGTGCTGGGGCGGCACGCACTGGTGCATGGGGAAGACGTAGCGCTGGGAGTAGTCACCCCCCATCTCCAGGTCGTTGCGTTCATAGCTGGTGGTCACCGGCAGGACGATGTCCGCGTGTTTGGCGGTGGCGGTCCAGTAGGGCTCGTGGACGATGACGGTCTGCGGCTTGCGCCAGGCCTCCAGCAGGTTGTTGGTGTCCTGATGGTGATGGAAGGGGTTGCCCCCCGCCACGTAGACCAGCTTCACGTCCGGGTAGGTCACCTTGCGGCCGTTGAAGTCGATGGTCTTGCCGGGGTTGGCGAGGCAGTCGGCGATGCGGGCCACCGGGATCGGGGCCGGGCTGTTTTGCGGCGCAGCCCCCGCCGAGATGCCGGCGAGAATGCCGCCCTTGGCAGTCGGGCTGCCGCCGGAGGAGTAGTGATAACTGAAGCCGTAGCCGCCCCCCGGCAGGCCTATCTGCCCCAGCATGGCGGCCAGGGTGATCAGCATCCAGTTCGGCTGTTCGCCGTGATGCTGTCGCTGCATGCCCCAGCCCGCCATGATCATGGTGCGCTTGGCCGCCATGTCGAGGGCCAGCTGGCGAATGACCTTGGCCTCGACACCGCAGATGGCGGCGGCCCACTCGGCGCTCTTGGGCTGGCCATCATCCTTGCCGAGCAGGTAGGCGAGGAACTTGTCGAAACCGGCGGTGTAGCGATCGAGGAAGGCTTGATCGTGCTTCTGTTCGCTATAGAGGGTGTGAGCCACCCCCAGCATCATGGCCACGTCGGTGTAAGCCTTGGGAGCAATCCACTCGGCCCCCGCCAGCTTGGCGGTCTCGTTGTAGACGGGATCGATGCTGATGACCCGGGTGCCCTTCTCCTTGAGCGCCTTGAAACCGGCCTGCCCCTCGTGATCCGGCATGTTCCAGCTGTTCTTCAGGGTCACCTGGGCGTTGACCCCCCAGAGCACCACCAGTTCGGCATTTTCCACCACGTTCGGCCAGGCCGTCTGCTGCTCGTACACCTCGATGGAGCCCATCACGTGGGACATGATCACCTGGGCCGCGCCGGTGGAGTAGTCACCGGCATAACCGGTGAAGCCACCCGCCAGGTTCATCAGCCGATGCAGCAGGGTGCGGCAGTTGTGGAACATGCCGACACTCTTCCAGCCGTAGGAGCCGGCGTGAATGGCCTGGGGGCCGAAGTCGCTCTGGACCCGCTTGATCTCGCCGGCCACCAGTTCGATGGCCTTGTCCCAGCTCACCTTGACCCACTCATCCGCACCGCGCAGCTCGGGTCTCGCGCCCGGGCCGTGTTCCAGCCAGCTCTTGCGTACCATGGGGAACTTGATGCGGTTCTTGGCATGAACCTGGAAGGGGGCCATGTCGATGAGCTCGTTCGGAGCCGGGTCATCGGCGATCGGCTGCACGCGGATCATGCGGCCATCAGAGACGATGGCTTCGAAGGCTCCCCAGTGGGCGCCGGTCAGTATGCCCTTCTGGGCGGGCACCAGGGTGGGGAACTGTGCCAGCGCCGTGCTGATGGCCTGGGCCAGGGCGTTCTTCGGGAAGAGGCCAGCCAGCAGCGGCAGGGCTGCGCAGGCGCCCAACCCCTTCAGCAGGTTGCGGCGGGACAGATTGGTGTCTTGGTCATTGAAAAAAGTCATGGGAAATTCCTCTGTTCCAGCCTCAGTGGGCCGCACTCATGTCACTGGCGTGTTTTTGCACGTATTGGGTCAGCATGCGGGACTGCTCCGGGGTGAGGGAGGTCCGCGATTCCATGCCCTTGATGACCCCGATCCACTGGTTCGCATTGAAGTGATCCAGGGCGGTCAGGCCGTGACAGCCGGTGCAGTTGTTGGACATCAGGGTGGAGGCGTATTGCCACAGCTTGCCCTGATCGCCGATGAGCTGGCTCTGATCCACCCAGGCGGTCAGCTTGACCTGATGCCAGGTGAGGTTGGTGGCGCCGTCGGTCTCGCTCTTGCCGGTGACCAGCGCTTGCTTGGCGGCGTCGCCGACCAGCACGCTCAGGATCCGCTTGCCGGGTGCGGCGTAGAACACCTCGCTGACCCCGTCCTGTTGCCAGCCTTCGATCTGCACCTGGGCACGGCCGTTGTCGTTGGCCAGGATCTCGACCTGGGTAGATGGCATCAGGGTGCCTTCGTCGGTGCTGGCCTTGGCGTCGAGGAACAGCGGGGTGGTGGCGATGGCGTAGCGAGTGGTGACGCTGGCCGGAGTCTGGGCGGCGGCGGCAGCCAGCTCGCTGGCACCGGCGGCAGCCAGTTCACTCATGTCCGGCATGATGTGAGCGACACCGCGGTGGCAGTCGATGCAGGTCTGGCCTTCCTTGATGGCAACCGGGTGTTCGGCCCGAGCGTTGGGGCGCTGGGCCAGGATGTCCATGGCCTCATAGCTGTGGCAGCTGCGGCAGGTGGCGGAGTCGTTGGCCTTGAGCTGATCCCAGACGGTCTGGGCCATGTGCAGCTTGCGGGCCTCATATTTCTCCGGGGTGTCCAGGGTGCCGAGGGCCTCGTGGTAGATGTCTTTCACCGCGCGGATCTTGGTCCACAGGTAGGAGGCGGGCTCGTTGGGGATGTGGCAGTCGGCGCACTCGGCGCGGATCCCCTTCACGTTCTGGAAGTGGACGCTGCCCTGGTATTCGGCGAGCGGCGTCTGCATGGAGTGGCAGGAGACGCAAAACTCGGTGGAGCTGGTCTTGTGCAGTACGGTGACGGTGACCCCCAGGGCCGCGACTCCCAGCAGGGCTCCCAGCAACAGGAGCCAGAACCAGCTCTTTCTCAACATTTTTCCCAACATGGCGTCATTCCCAACAATCAAATAATACCAATATAGTAGTAGTCATCGATGGCAGGGGCGTTGACCCCGGTCATATTTACATTTTTGAAAACAATGATTTTTTTGTCGAATAATCCATCAGTTAGCTACCGTTCCCAGCGACGTTGACGGCGGGCTGGCGTCAGAGGTTGTCTCCGGACCGGTCTTGGGATTGAAAAAAAAGACCCGAGCGAGGCCGAATCTGAACGAGGCAAGGGTCAGTCGTCATCCCATGACGGACGATGGCGGCAGGCTTGGGATTTGCCGGAGGTGGCATGTATACTGTTCGCATATACAGTGTTCAGGTCAGCTTGCCATGCGACTCTTCATCGCCGAAAAACCCAGTCTGGGCCGCGCCATTGCCGATGCCCTGCCCAAGCCCCACAAGAAGGGGGAGGGCTTCATCGAGACCGCAGAGGGGGATGTGGTGACCTGGTGCATCGGTCACCTGCTGGAGCAGGCGGAGCCTGACGCCTACGATGCCGCCTACAAGCAGTGGCGGATGGAATCCTTGCCCATAGTGCCGAGCCAGTGGCAACTGGTGGCCAAGCCGAAGACCAAGCCCCAGCTCAGTGCCATCAAGCGGCTCATCAAGCAGGCCGACTGCGTTGTCAATGCCGGTGACCCAGATCGGGAGGGGCAACTGCTGGTGGACGAGGTGATCGATTTTCTCGGCTATCCCAAGAGCAAACCGGTGCAACGCTGTCTCATCAGCGATCTCAACCCGCCTGCGGTGCGCCGCGCCCTCGACAAACTCAGGGACAACAAGGAGTTCGTGCCGCTCGCGGTGTCGGCCCTAGCCCGCAGCCGTGCCGACTGGCTCTATGGCATCAACATGACCCGGGCCTACACCTTGCTCGGTCGCAAGGGCGGTTGCAGCGAGCTGCTGTCGGTGGGCCGGGTACAGACGCCGCTGCTGGGGCTGGTGGTGCGGCGGGATCTGGAAATAGATGCCTTCGTGCCAAAACCCTTCTTCGAGGTGCTGGCCCATGTGGTGACTCAGGGCAACGAGCGGTTCAGCGCCAAGTGGCTGCCGTCCGAGGCCTGCGCCCCCTGGCAGGACGAGGAGGGGCGGGTGTTGAACCGGGCGCTCGCCGTCAAGGTGGTGGAGCGCATTCAGGGCCAGGACGCCCTGGTGGAGGAGGTGGAAGAGCAGGCTCGCAAGCAGTCGGCACCGCTGCCCTACAACCTCTCCAGCCTGCAGATCGATGCCGCCAAGCGCTTCGGCATGGATGCCAAGCGGGTGCTGGACATCTGCCAGGGGCTCTATGAGCGCCACAAGCTCATCACCTATCCCAGATCCGACAGCCGCCACCTGCCGAGCGATCACTTCAACCGGGCGCCTCAGGTGCGTGACGCCATCGCCGCCACGGTGCCGGCCCTGGCCAAGGCGGTGAGCGAGGCGGACGGCAAGATCCGCAGCAAGGCCTGGAACGACAGCAAGGTGGATGCCCACCACGCCATCATCCCCACCGAGAAGCGGGGCAACGAGGGGAGTCTGAGCGGGGATGAAGCCAAACTCTATGGTCTGATCGCCCGCCAATACCTGCTGCAGTTCTATCCACCGTTCGAGTACAACGACAGCAAGGTGCTGCTGCGCATCGCCGGCGGCCTGTTCCAGGCCAAGGCCAGACGCATCCTGAAAGCGGGCTGGAAGGCGCTGCTCGGGGTGGAAGAGGATGACGATGAGGAGAAGGCCGGCACCCTGCCTGCCCTGCGTCAGGGGGAGAGATTGCTGTGTGAGCGGGGTGAGCTGCTGGAGAAGATGACCCAGGCCCCCAAGGCGTTCACCGATGCCACCCTGCTGGCGGCCATGACGGGCATCGCCCGCTATGTGCAGGATCCCGAGATCCGCAAGACCCTGCGGGAGACCGACGGGTTGGGGACGGAGGCGACCCGGGCCGGCATCATAGATCTGCTGTTCAAACGCCGTTTTCTGGTCCGTCAGGGCAAGAGCATCAAGGCCACCCCCACCGGGCGGGCGCTGATCCTGGCGTTGCCCGCCACCGCCACCACGCCGGACATGACGGCGCTCTGGGAACAACACCTCGGCCGGATCGCCGAGCGCCACGCCAGCTACCAGCAGTTCATGGGGCCCCTCACCGAGCAGCTGCACGCCCTCATAGAGGGAGCACGGCAGGACTCCGGCGCCAGTTTCAGTGCTCTGCCCAAGGCGGCCGAGGGCGCAGGCAAGCGTCGCTTCACCCGCCGCAGTGGCAGCAGTGGCAAGAGTGGAGGCAAAAGCGCCACGAGCACAGGTGCAACCACTCCTCGCAAGAGCACGGGCAAGCGTGCCACTCGCACCAAGGCGGCCTGAGGCTTTCCGAGGCCGTGGCTTGAAGATAAAAAGAGGGGCTTTCGCCCCTCTTTTGTATCGAAATAATGCGCTAAAGCAGTTAATTAACCTGTGTAGACCCCCTCTTCCGGGTATCGAATGCGGGTCTCGCTCGGTCTGGCCAGCATGAGTGCCAGGGTCAGTGGCCCCAGACGACCGCAGATCATCACCAACACCAGGATGAGCTTGCCCGGCTCGCTCAGCCCAGGGGTGATGCCGGTGGTGAGCCCCACGGTGGCGAAGGCCGAGATGGTCTCGAACATGATCTTGTCCATGGAGACGGACTCCGTCAGGGTCAGCAGGAACATGGAGAGCATCAGCACCATGACGCTGACGATAATGATGGCGAGCGACCGGGTCACTATCTGGGGAGAGAGGGTGCGACCGAAGGCGGTCACATGGGGTCGCTTGGTGAGAAAGGCCCGGGTGGCCAGCAGCACCACGGCGAAGGTGGTCACCTTGATCCCCCCCCCGGTGGAGGTCGCACCGGCCCCGATGAACATCAGCATCATCATGAACAGCAGGGAGGCAGGCACCATCTGACCGATGTCGACGGTGTTGAAGCCTGCGGTACGTGCCGTGGCGGACTGGAAGAAGGCCGCCAGCCATTGGCCGCCGAAGCTGGTTTGCCCCAGGGTGTGGGGGTTGTCGTGCTCCAGCAGCCAGAACATCAGGGTGCCCAGCAGCAGCAAGGCCGGGGTCATCAGTATCATCAGCTTGCTGTGCAGTTTCAGCTTGCGCCAGCGGCGGTTGCGCACCAGATCGACGATGACGGTGAAGCCGATGCCGCCGAGGATCAGCAGGGCGGGGATGGTCAGACTGATGATGGGATCGTCCCTGTAATCCATCAGATTGTTGGCAAACAGCGAGAAACCAGCGTTGTTGAAGGCCGACACCGCATGGAAGAAGCTGACGTAGAGGCCGTGGGACCAGCCCATCTCGGGTACCCAGCGGATGGCCATGATGCAGGTGCCGATGAGTTGGGAGACGAGCGCAAACAAGACGATGCGCTTGACCAGCTGGACGATGTTGACCGAGCCCTCCTGGCCGAGCGCCTCCTTGGCCAGTACCTGTTGGCGCAGGCCGATCCGCTTGCTGAACATGGCGATCAGCAGCAGGGTCATGGTCATCTGACCGAGCCCGCCAATCTCCATCAGGATGAGCAGAATGATCTGCCCTTGCAGGGTGAAGGCGGTGCCGGTATCCACCACCCCGAGGCCGGTCACGCTGATGGCCGAGGTCGCGGTGAACAGGGCATTGATGAAAGTGACCTCGCCCTTGTGGCTGGAAGGCTGTACCAGAAACAGGGTGCCGACCAACAGAATGATGAGGAAACTGCCCAGGATCAGCTTGGCTTCACTCCAGCGGGATTCGGTATCCCGCTGCATGGTGAAGGCGTAGTTGCTGCGCCAGTTGATCATAGAGTGTCGAGCCAGTGGTCGATGGCGTGCTTGTTGCCGGCCAGGATCAGGATGTCGCCGAGTTGCAGCTCCATCTTGCCGGTCAGCACGTTGTGCAGCACCTCGCCACGCTTGATGGCAAGCAGCTGGAAGTCGCTCTGCTGCAGCAGATGCAGATCACCCAGGCTGCGACCGTTTTGTTGCAGACCGATCACGAATTCGGTGAGCACCATGTCGTGGCCCAGCTCCAGATAGTCGAACAACCGGTTGTCCAGCATGCTCTGGGCGACCCGGCGCCCCATGTCCCATTCCGGATTGATCACCTTGTCGGCCCCGACCTTTTGCAGGATCTTGGCGTGGAACTTGTCACGGGCCTTGACCCACACCTTCTTCACGCCCGCTTCCTTCAACACCAGCGTGGTGAGAATGCTGGTCTCCAGGCTGTCACCGATGGCGACGAAGACGATGTCGAAGTTGGCGAGGCCGAGTTCGGCGACCGTGGCCTCGTCGGTGGCATCGGCCACGATGACATGGTTGCACAGGGTCGCTATCTGGCGGGTCTTGACCTCGTCGATATCGATGGCCAGCACCTCGGCATCCTGCCGCTGCAGCTCTTCGCACAAGGCACTGCCAAACAGGCCGAGCCCGATGACGGCAAATTGGTTGTTCATTCACACTTCCTCAAGGGACTGAAGGAGTTACTCTACTCCAGCGGCTTGAGTCCGAAAAGTACCCGGGTTTTTCGTCCCGGGGGTTCTGGGGTAAACTGCCCCCTCGCTCTTGTCGGGACACGCAGATGAAACTCACCCCCCACGCCCCCTTGTTGACCCTCAATACCCTGGGCCTCGAGGCCCACTGCCTCTGGCTGGCCGATGTGGCCGAGCTGGACGATCTCCGGCAACTGCGGGACAACGCTGAGCTGGCGGCTCTGCCGCGCCTGGTGCTGGGTGGCGGCAGCAACATCCTGTTCTGCAACGATTTCGCAGGCCTGGTGGTGCACAACCGTCTGCTGGGGATCGAGATGCAGGATGAGGGGGATCACTGGCTGCTGCACGTCGCCGCTGGCGAGAGCTGGCATGAGCTGGTGTGCCATGCCCTGCAGCAGGGTTGGCACGGGCTGGAGAACCTGGCGCTGATCCCCGGTACGGTGGGGGCGGCCCCGGTGCAAAACATCGGTGCCTACGGGGTCGAGCTGGCCCGATTCTGCACCTATGTGGAAGCCTTCAACTGGCAGAGCGGCGAGCTGGAGCGCATCCCGGCCGCCGACTGTCAGTTCGGCTATCGCGACAGCATCTTCAAGCACGCCTGCCAGGATACGCATTTCATTACCGCCGTCGGCCTGAGCCTGCCCAAGGCCTGGCAGCCGGTACAGGGCTATGGCCCGCTGGCGGCCCTCGGCGAGCAACCGAGCCCTCAGGCCATCTTCGACACCGTCTGCGCCACCCGCATGGCCAAGCTGCCGGATCCTGCCCGGCTCGGCAATGCCGGCAGCTTCTTCAAGAACCCCGTGGTGCCGCAAGCACTGGCAGAAGGGTTGAAGTCACGCTACCCGCAGATGCCGCTCTATCCGGCAGGGGAGGGGCAGGCCAAGCTGGCTGCGGGCTGGCTCATCGATCAGTGCGGCCTCAAGGGGTTTGCCATCGGCCGCGCCGCCGTCCACCAGGAGCAGGCGTTGGTGCTGGTGAATCTGGGAGGGGCCAGTGCCATGGAACTCATCGCCCTGGCCGCCCATGTGCGAGACAGCGTGGAACAGCAATTCGGGGTCGTGCTGGAGCACGAGGTGCGTTTCATGGGATTGACCGGCGAGACCTGGCTTGACGAGGTGCTGGCATGACCCTGACCCCCATCAGACAGACCCTGATCACCCTGCTGAGCGATGGCCAGTTCCACTCCGGTGAGCAGCTTGGCGAACAGCTTGGCATCAGCCGGGCGGCCGTCAGCAAGCACATGGCGGCCCTCAAGGAGCTGGGGCTGGATCTGTTCAGTCTGACCGGCAAGGGCTACCGGTTGGCGGTGCCCATGGCACTCTATGACGAGGCCAAGTTGCGGGCCCAGGTCCCCATGGCACCGGTGCACTGCTTCTCGGTGATTGGCTCCACCAACCAGCATCTGCTGGAGCGGGTGAACGGGCTGCAATCCGGCGAGAGCTGTCTGGCGGAGTGCCAGACCGCGGGGCGTGGGCGCCGTGGCAAGCCCTGGATCACCCCCTTCGGTTGCCAGTTGATCCTGAGCATGTACTGGCGCCTCGAGCAGGGCATGGCGGCCGCCATGGGGCTGAGCCTGGCGGTGGGCGTGGCCGTGGTCCAGGCGTTGGAGTCCCTCGGTTATCCCGGAGTGGAGCTGAAGTGGCCCAATGATCTCTATTATCAGGGGCGCAAGCTCGCCGGCATCCTGGTGGAGATGAGTGGCAGTGCCGGGGCCAGCTGTCATCTGGTGATCGGGATCGGCCTCAATCTCGCGATGCCGGAGCGCCAGGGGGAGAAGATCGATCAGGCCTGGTCCGAGCTGCGCCACGTCAAGCCCGAACTGGTGGATCGCAATGAGCTGGCCGCCTGCGTGATCCAGCATCTGCAGCAGGCCATGGTGACCTTCGAGCAGAGCGGTCTGGCAAGTTTCGTGGATAACTGGAATCGGCTCGACTACTTCGCCGGCCAGCCGGTGAAGCTGCTGATGGGGGAGCAGGTGATCCGTGGCATCGCCCGCGGTATCGACGATCGCGGTGCCCTGCGGCTGGAGA
The DNA here is from genome assembly GCF_040215105.1 of Aeromonas veronii. Classification (NCBI taxonomy): domain Bacteria; kingdom Pseudomonadati; phylum Pseudomonadota; class Gammaproteobacteria; order Aeromonadales; family Aeromonadaceae; genus Aeromonas; species Aeromonas veronii. The sequence goes on along the minus strand of NZ_CP157875.1, from coordinate 4,285,468 downwards.
CGGAGGAGGGAATCAAATTCTACCTGGGGGGGGAGATCTCCCTGCGTCGAGGCGACTGAGGTCGACTGACACCATCACAAAGGGGGCCATCGGCCCCCTTTGTTGCTTTTGTCTTCGCCAGCACCATCATTTGCGCAGCTTGATCTGCTCGATGGCGTGCTCGTTACCCTTGGTCAGGATCAGATTGGCCCGCTCCCGGGTCGGCAGGATATTCTCTTGCAGATTCAGATAGTTGATATCCTGCCAGATGTTGTTGGCGATCTCGGTGGCCTCGCTCTCCGCCAGCTTGGCGTAGTGGTGGAAGTAGGAGTCGGGATCCGAGAAAGCGCCGCTGCGGAACTTGAGAAAACGCTCCACATACCAGGTTCGCAGCAGTTCTGTGTCCGCATCCACATAGATGGAGAAGTCGACAAAATCTGACACGAAGACGCGATGGGGCTCCTGCGGGTAATCCATGCCGCTCTGCAGCACATTGAGCCCCTCCAGGATCAGGATGTCCGGCTGTTCCACCACCTTCTTCTCATCGGGCAGGATGTCATAGATGAGGTGGGAGTAGACGGGGGCCTCGACCCGCTCATGACCGGCCCGGATATTGGCGACGAACTCCACCAGATGGCGGATGTCGTAGGATTCCGGGAATCCCTTGCGGCGCATCAGGCCGCGGGCTTCCAGCTCCTTGTTGGGGTAGAGGAAGCCATCGGTAGTCACCAGCTCCACCCGCGGGTGTTCCGGCCACCGCTCCAGCAACGCCTGCATGATGCGGGCCGTGGTGCTCTTGCCCCCCGCCACGCTGCCGGCGATGCTGATGATATAGGTGCCCTTGCCGCGAGACTGGCCGAGGAACTGCTCCAGCACCCGGCTGCGGCGCTGCTTGGCCTTGACGTAGAGATTGAGCAGACGGGAGAGGGGCAGGTAGATCTCTTCCACCTCCCGCAATGACACCTTCTCGTTGATCCCGCGCAGGGTGTGCAGATCCGTCTCCGTCAGGGTGAGGGGGACTGCATCACGCAATAACGCCCATTGTTCGCGGGTGAATTGCAAATAGGGGTTATGCTCTGTGGTCATGGTGTCATCACTGTTTCTTGGGCAGGGCGACCATACACCAAGGGATCGGGAGCGACAAGGGATGTGGCGGGTTCGAGCACAGAGGGTACGGTTTTTTGTACTCTTCCCAGCAATAATGCACATTTTGCAAGGCGCAATGGTTGCATCCCCAAAATCCTTACCATAAAATGCGCGACGCTTAGATGTCTGTCGTCTATTTGCTCGGCAAATGCGATAAAAACAACGGGTGCAAGCAGAATTACCGTTGTGACGTCGACGTGACGGAGGGGTTCCCGAGCGGCCAAAGGGATCAGACTGTAAATCTGACGGCTCTGCCTTCGAAGGTTCGAATCCTTCTCCCTCCACCATATTTCTCTGCGGTTTGAGTTCTTTGGGTTAGAGAAATGCGGGCATCGTATAATGGCTATTACCTCAGCCTTCCAAGCTGATGATGCGGGTTCGATTCCCGCTGCCCGCTCCAAGATGCTGATATGGCTCAGGTAACTCTGATAGCCACACCCTAGGGTGAGTTCGGCAATCGAACCAGCCTGTCAGCACCAGCCTCTCTACTCCCCCAGATTCAAATCCATCATATAAACTGTTCTGTGGTTAGCTTGCCACCGCGTACTCAGCGTTAGTTTAGAGGGACGATCATGTCTAAAGAAAAATTTGAGCGTAATAAACCGCACGTTAACGTGGGTACCATCGGCCACGTTGACCACGGTAAAACCACCCTGACCGCCGCCATCACCAACGTGCTGGCCAAGCACTTCGGTGGTAAAGCTTTCGCCTTCGACCAGATCGACAAGGCACCGGAAGAGCGTGAGCGTGGTATCACCATCAACACCTCCCACGTAGAATACGACACCGCTACCCGTCACTACGCTCACGTAGATTGCCCGGGTCACGCCGACTACGTTAAGAACATGATCACCGGTGCTGCTCAGATGGACGGCGCAATCCTGGTAGTCGCTGCGACTGACGGCCCGATGCCGCAAACTCGTGAGCACATCCTGCTGGGTCGCCAGGTTGGTATCCCGTACATGATCGTGTTCATGAACAAGTGCGACATGGTTGACGACGAAGAGCTGCTCGAGCTGGTCGAAATGGAAGTCCGTGAACTGCTGACCGAGTACGACTTCCCGGGTGATGACCTGCCGGTAGTCCGTGGTTCCGCACTGAAAGCGCTGGAAGGCGAAGCTCAGTGGGAAGAGAAGATCATCGAACTGGCTCACCACCTGGATACCTACATCCCGGAGCCGGAGCGCGCGATTGATCAGCCGTTCCTGATGCCTATCGAAGACGTCTTCTCCATCGCTGGCCGTGGTACCGTAGTAACCGGTCGTGTAGAGCGCGGTATCGTGAAGGTTGGTGAAGAAGTGGAAATCGTGGGTATCAAAGATACCACCAAGACCACTTGTACCGGTGTTGAAATGTTCCGCAAACTGCTGGACGAAGGCCGTGCTGGTGAGAACGTTGGCGCCCTGCTGCGTGGCGTGAAGCGTGAAGACGTAGAGCGTGGTCAGGTACTGGCCAAGCCGGGCTCCATCAAGCCGCACACCAAGTTTGAATCTGAAGTGTACGTGCTGTCCAAAGAAGAAGGTGGTCGTCATACCCCGTTCTTCAAGGGCTACCGTCCGCAGTTCTACTTCCGTACAACCGACGTGACCGGTACCATCGAACTGCCGGAAGGCGTAGAAATGGTAATGCCGGGCGACAACATCAAAATGGTTGTTACCCTGATTGCGCCGATCGCGATGGACGACGGCCTGCGTTTCGCCATCCGTGAAGGTGGCCGTACCGTAGGTGCTGGTGTTGTAGCCAAAGTTATCGCGTAATCTTGGCTTACATAAATAAAGCAAAGCCCCTATAATAGGGGCTTTCTTATGTAGGGGCGTAGTTCGAATTGGTAGAACAGCGGTCTCCAAAACCGATGGTTGCGGGTTCGAGTCCTGCCGCCCCTGCCATATACCTCGTCTCGTACGGGGCTTTTGTGTCTTTGGTTACGTCAGATACAGGTGGGTTGTATGAGTGTTAGTTCTGAGGGTCAGGGCGGAAGCAAGGATACCCTGCTTTGGGGCCTGGTTTTCATCATTCTGGCGGCCGCAGTAGTAGGTAATTACCTGCTGACCGACGTTGTCGCCGCCGTCCGCGCCCTGGGTGTGGTCGTTGTCATCGCTGCTGCAGGTGCAGTAGCCCTGCAAACCACCAAAGGTAAGGCAACACTGGCTTTTGCTCGTGAGTCTCGCCTGGAAGTCCGCAAGGTCGTATGGCCGACCCGCCAGGAAGCCATTCAGACAACCCTGATTGTGCTGGCGGTGACCGCCGTGATGGGGCTCTTGCTGTTCGTTCTGGACGGTGCCTTGGTCTGGTTGGTCAACCTGATTACCGGTGTGTAAGGATAAGCCATGACTGAACAACGTGAACAGCGTATGAGATGGTATGTCGTGCAGGCATTTTCCGGCTACGAAGGCCGGGTTGCCAAGTCCCTGCGTGAACATATCAAGATGCATGGCATGGAAGAGCTGTTTGGCGAAGTGCTGGTCCCGACCGAAGAAGTGGTCGAGATGCGTGCTGGCCAGAAGCGCAAGAGTGAGCGCAAATTTTTCCCGGGCTATGTCCTGGTCCAGATGGTGATGGATGAAACCACATGGCACCTGGTACGCAACGTACCACGTGTGATGGGCTTTATCGGTGGCACCTCCGATCGTCCTGCTCCTATCTCTGATAAAGAAGCGGATGCCATCCTCAACCGTCTGCAAGATGCCCATGACAAGCCGCGTCCGAAAACCCTGTTTGAACCGGGTGAAATGGTGCGGGTTGCCGATGGTCCGTTTGCCGACTTCAACGGTACCGTTGAAGAGGTGGACTACGAGAAGAGCCGCGTGAAGGTCTCCGTTCTGATCTTCGGTCGCTCAACACCGGTCGAACTGGATTTTGGTCAAGTCGAGAAAGGCTGATTAAACTCTGTTCGTTAACGGTTGTCAGGGGCAGCGATTATCTCTATAATTCGCTGCCCCTTTATTTGTTGGGGAGCCGTTTGCAGGAGCATGTCTCCGAGGCGTTAGAACCCATTTTTGAGGTATTTTTGTAATGGCTAAGAAAGTCACAGCTTATATCAAGCTGCAAGTTAAGGCTGGCAGTGCTAACCCCAGCCCTCCCGTTGGTCCTGCTCTGGGTCAGCACGGTGTTAACATCATGGAATTCTGTAAGGCGTTCAACGCTCGTACAGAGAAGCTGGAAAAAGGTTCACCGACTCCGGTCGTGATCACCGTTTACAGCGACCGTTCCTTCACCTTCGAAACCAAGACTCCGCCCGCTTCCTTCCTGCTGAAGAAAGCCGCCGGCATCCAGTCTGGTTCTGCCAAGCCGAACAAAGACAAGGTTGGTAAGGTGACCGTTGCCCAGCTGCAAGAAATCGCCAAGACCAAAGAGCCGGATATGACTGGTGCCGATCTGGATGCAAAAGTACGTTGCATCGCCGGTTCCGCTCGTTCCATGGGCCTGGTGGTGGAGGACTAAGACAATGGCAAAACTTTCCAAGCGTATGCGCGTTATTCGCGAAAAAGTTGACGGTACCAAAGAGTACTCCATCAACGAAGCCATTGCCCTGCTGAAAGAACTGGCTACCGCCAAGTTCGTTGAAAGCGTTGACGTCGCCGTTAACCTGGGTATCGATGCTCGTAAATCTGACCAGAACGTACGTGGTGCTACTGTACTGCCGCACGGTACCGGTCGTGACATCCGTGTCGCCGTGTTCACCCAGGGTGCCAACGCCGAAGCCGCCAAGGCTGCCGGTGCTGAACTGGTTGGTATGGACGACCTGGCTGAGCAAGTCAAAAAAGGCGAGATGAACTTCGACGTCGTGATCGCATCCCCGGATGCCATGCGTGTTGTTGGTCAACTGGGGCAGATCCTGGGCCCGCGCGGCCTGATGCCTAACCCGAAAGTGGGTACCGTAACCCCGAACGTTGCTGAAGCCGTCAAGAACGCCAAAGCCGGTCAGGTTCGTTACCGCAATGACAAGAATGGTATCATCCATACCACTCTGGGTAAGGTTTCTTTCAACGAAGTTCAGCTGAAAGAAAACTTGGAAGCGCTGCTGGTTGCCTTGAAAAAGGCCAAGCCTTCCTCCGCCAAAGGCGTCTTCATCAAGAAAGTCAGCATCTCCACCACCATGGGTGCCGGTGTTGCCGTAGACCAAGCTTCTCTGGAAGCTCAGGCCTAATTGATGCGTTTTACAAGGCGCAAAATTTAATCTATAATTTTGCGCCTTGATTGGTTGGGGGTTTCGACCTCCGTCCAAGACCGCAGGTGGCCTAATCGCCTTAATCCTTCCTGCGTAGACGGTGCCGGAAACCCAGCGAGAAAGATTTCTTTCTCTTCTGGAATCCTGCTACCGCATCGTTCCCCTCTGTTGTAAAGGTAGGGGGGATGTGTCAGTACTGGGTCAACTAGACCCGGATTCAATCCAGGAGTTAAGCCAATGGCATTGGGACTCGAAGACAAAAAGGCAATTGTTGCTGAAGTCAACGAAGCTGCCAAAGGCGCTCTTTCTGCAGTTGTAGCCGATTCTCGCGGTGTGACTGTAGAGAAGATGACCAGCCTGCGTAAATCTGCTCGCGAAGCCGGTGTGTACATGCGCGTTGTGCGTAACACCCTGCTGCGTCGCGCAGTTGAAGGTACCGAATTCGGTTGCCTGAACGACGTATTGTCTGGTCCTACCTTGATTGCTTTCTCTAACGAACACCCGGGCGCTGCCGCTCGTCTGTTCAAAGAGTTTGCCAAAGCGAACCAAAAGTTCGAAATCAAGGCTGGCGCTTTTAACGGTGAATTCATCGCCGCAGCACAAATTGATCGTCTGGCCACGCTGCCGACCTACGACGAAGCAATTGCGAAGTTGATGGCTACCATGAAGGAAGCCTCTGCTGGCAAGCTGGTTCGTACCATCGCTGCTGTGCGTGATCAGAAGCAAGCTGCTGCTTGATTCTCGCCTATTTAGGCTGTTTGAGTTTATTCAACATCAGGAATTTTTGTCATGTCTATCACTAAAGACCAAATCATCGAAGCCGTTGCTTCCATGTCCGTAATGGAAGTTGTTGAGCTGATCGAAGCTATGGAAGAGAAGTTCGGTGTTTCTGCCGCTGTTGCTGTTGCTGCCGGTCCGGCCGCTGAAGCAGTAGAAGAGAAGACCGAGTTCGACGTAGTTCTGACTGCTGCTGGCGCCAACAAAGTTGCCGTCATCAAGGCCGTACGCGGCGCCACCGGTCTGGGCCTGAAAGAAGCCAAGGACCTGGTAGAAGCTGCTCCGACCAATCTGAAAGAAGCCGTCTCCAAAGACGAAGCCGAAGCTCTGAAGAAAGAGCTGGAAGCTGCTGGTGCTTCTGTTGAGATCAAATAATCTGCATTTATGTAGATTAGCCTGATAAAACAGGCTAAGGCTGGTGAATCTTTATTCACCAGCCTTTTTGCGCTGTAGACTGAGAGTATTTCACACCGTTCACGACTCTCGGTGCACCAGCAATCCGGACCGCCTCATCGTCCGGGCCAACACAAACGGTGTTGAGACAGAGCTGTCCCGTGGGGACAGAGTGGGTCACTTATCAGCGAGCTGAGGAACCCTATGGTTTACTCTTATACCGAAAAAAAACGCATACGTAAGGACTTCGGTAAGCGAGACCAGGTACTGGACACGCCTTATCTGTTGTCCATTCAGCTGGACTCCTTCAAGCAGTTCATCGAGGCTGACCCGGAAGGTGAGTACGGCTTAGAAGCCGCCTTCCGTAGCGTTTTCCCGATCACCAGTTACTCCGGTAGTGCTGAGCTTCAGTATGTCAGCTATCGCCTGGGTGAGCCGGTATTTGACGTAAAAGAATGCCAGATCCGTGGAGTGACCTACTCCGCGCCGCTGCGTGTCAAGCTTCGTATGGTTCTGTACGACCGTGAAGCAGCTGCCGGCACCGTCAAAGATATCAAGGAACAAGAAGTTTACATGGGCGAAATTCCGCTCATGACCGAAAACGGCACCTTTGTCATCAATGGTACCGAGCGGGTCATCGTCTCCCAGCTGCACCGCAGCCCGGGTGTCTTCTTCGACCACGATAAAGGCAAAACACATTCATCCGGTAAGGTACTGTATAACGCCCGCGTTATTCCCTACCGTGGCTCCTGGCTGGACTTCGAGTTCGATGCGAAAGACAACCTGTTTGTCCGTATCGACCGTCGTCGTAAACTGCCGGCCTCCATTATTCTGCGCGCCCTGGACTTCAGTTCCGAAGAAATCCTGGCCACCTTCTTCGAGACCATCGGTTTCGAGGTCAAAGATGGCAAGTTGATGATGGATCTGGTGCCTGAGCGCCTGCGTGGTGAAACTGCGACCTTCGACATCATCGCCAATGGCGCCGTGGTGGTTGAAACCGGTCGTCGTGTCACTGCTCGTCATATCCGTCAGTTGGAAAAAGACGCCATCACCCAGATTGAGGTGCCGGTCGAATATGTTGTTGGCAAAGTTGCTGCCAAGAACTACGCGCACCCGCAAACTGGCGAAATGGTCGTGACTGCCAACCAGGCTTTGAGCCTGGAAGCGGTAGCCAACCTGTCCCAAGCCGGCTTCAAGCACTTCGAGGTTCTGTTCACCAACGAACTGGATCACGGTGCCTACATGTCCGAGACCCTGCGCATCGACTCCAGCTCCAGCCGTTTGGAAGCCCTGGTCGAGATCTACCGCATGATGCGTCCGGGCGAGCCGCCCACCCGCGAAGCGGCAGAGCAGCTGTTCGAGAACCTGTTCTTCTCCTCCGAGCGTTACGACCTGTCTACCGTGGGTCGGATGAAGTTCAACCGCCGTCTGGGTCGTGAAGACGAGACCGGCGTTGGCGTGCTGACCAAAGACGACATCGTCGAAGTCATGAAGCGCCTGATCGACATCCGTAACGGCAATGACGAGGTGGACGATATCGACCACCTGGGCAACCGTCGTATCCGTTCTGTCGGTGAAATGGCCGAGAACCAGTTCCGTGTCGGTCTGGTCCGTGTCGAGCGTGCGGTCAAGGAGCGCCTCTCCCTGGGCGACCTCGATACCCTGATGCCGCAGGATCTGATCAACGCCAAGCCGATCTCCGCCGCGGTCAAAGAGTTCTTCGGTTCCAGCCAGCTGTCCCAGTTCATGGACCAGAACAACCCGCTGTCCGAAGTGACCCACAAGCGTCGTATCTCTGCGCTGGGCCCGGGCGGTCTGACCCGTGAGCGTGCCGGCTTTGAGGTTCGAGACGTACACCCGACCCACTACGGTCGTCTGTGCCCCATCGAAACCCCTGAAGGTCCGAACATCGGTCTGATCAACTCGCTGTCCGTGTATTCCCGCACCAACGAGTACGGTTTCCTCGAGACCCCGTACCGCAAGGTCATCGACGGTGTGATCACCGACGAAGTGGATTACCTGTCCGCGATTGAAGAAGGTAAGTACGTGATCGCGCAGGCTAACGCCGCGACCTCCGAAGATGGCCGTCTGAAAGATGAGCTGATCCCGTGCCGTCATAAGGGTGAATCCACCTTCATGAACGCCGACCAGATCCAGTACATGGACGTGAGCCCGCAACAGATCGTCTCTGTCGCTGCTGCTCTGATCCCGTTCCTGGAGCACGATGATGCTAACCGAGCCCTGATGGGTTCGAACATGCAACGTCAGGCCGTACCGACTCTGCGCGCTGACAAGCCGCTGGTAGGTACCGGTATGGAACGCGCCGTGGCAGTTGACTCCGGGGTAACCGTGGTGGCCAAGCGTGGCGGCATGATCGACTATGTCGACGCCTCCCGTATCGTTATCAAGGTCAATGAAGATGAGCTGTTGCCAGGCGAAGCCGGCATCGACATCTACAGCCTGACCAAATACACCCGTTCCAACCAGAACACCTGTATCAACCAGCGTCCTTGCGTGATGTTGGGTGAGCCGGTGATGGCGGGCGACGTGCTGGCTGACGGCCCGTCCACCGACCTGGGCGAACTGGCGCTGGGCCAAAACCTGCGCGTCGCGTTCATGCCGTGGAACGGTTACAACTTCGAAGACTCGATCCTGGTGAACGAGCGCGTGGTTCAGGAAGATCGCCTGACCACCATCCACATCCAGGAACTGGCCTGTATCTCCCGTGACACCAAGCTGGGTCCGGAAGAGATCACCGCCGACATCCCGAACGTGGGTGAAGCCGCTCTGTCCAAGCTGGACGAGTCCGGTATCGTCTACGTGGGTGCGGAAGTGAAGGGCGGCGACATCCTGGTCGGCAAGGTAACACCCAAGGGTGAAACCCAGCTAACTCCGGAAGAGAAGCTGCTGCGCGCCATCTTCGGTGAGAAAGCTTCCGATGTGAAGGACTCCTCCCTGCGTGTGCCGAACGGTGTGTACGGTACCGTGGTTGACGTGCAAGTCTTTACCCGCGATGGCGTGGAAAAAGACAAGCGCGCCAAAGAAATCGAAGAGATGCAGCTGAAGGAAGCGAAGAAGGACTTGACCGAAGAGTTCAAGATCCTGGAAGACGGCATCTTTGGCCGCTCCCGCAACCTGCTGCTGGCCGCCGGTTACAGCGAAGATCGTCTGAACAAGCTGGATCGTTCCAAGTGGTTTGAACTGGCCATCGAAGATGAAGCCAAGCAGATCGAACTGGAACAGATCGCCGAACAGCACGTTGAGCTCAAAGCCGAGTTCGACAAGAAGTTCGAGAACAAGCGTCGCAAGATTATCCAGGGTGATGATCTGGCGCCGGGCGTACTGAAAATCGTCAAGGTTTACCTGGCAGTGAAGCGTCGCATCCAACCGGGTGACAAGATGGCGGGCCGTCACGGTAACAAGGGTGTTATCTCCAAGATCTGTCCGGTCGAGGATATGCCCCATGACGAGTTCGGCCGTCCGGTCGACATCGTACTGAACCCGCTGGGCGTACCATCCCGTATGAACATCGGTCAGATCCTCGAAGTGCATCTGGGCCTCGCGGCCAAGGGCATCGGCGAGAAGATCGACCGCATGATCAAAGAGCAGCGTGAGCTGCACGAGATGCGCGAGTTCCTGCAACAGGTCTATGACCTGGGCGAGAAGGACTCCCAGCAAGTGAACATCGCCGAGCTGTCTGACGACGACGTACGTACCCTGGTGGGTAACCTGCGCAAGGGTCTGCCGGTCGCTACACCTGTCTTTGATGGTGCCAAAGAGCGCGAAATCAAGGCCTTGCTGAAGCTGGCCGATCTGCCGGAATCCGGTCAGATCTCCCTGTTCGACGGTCGTACCGGTAACGCCTTCGAGCGTAAGGTCACCGTGGGTTACATGTACATGCTCAAGCTGAACCACCTGGTAGACGACAAGATGCATGCACGTTCTACCGGTTCATACAGCCTGGTTACCCAGCAGCCGCTGGGTGGTAAGGCACAGTTCGGTGGTCAGCGGTTCGGTGAGATGGAAGTGTGGGCCCTGGAGGCTTACGGTGCGGCATATACCCTGCAGGAAATGCTGACCGTCAAGTCTGACGATGTGAACGGCCGTACCAAGATGTACAAGAACATCGTGGATGGCGACCACCGTATGGAGCCGGGCATGCCCGAATCCTTCAACGTATTGCTGAAGGAAATCCGCTCTCTGGGTATCAACATCGAGCTGGACGAAGAGTAAGAGCTCGCTCTTATTGTTCGAGAATTGACGTGGGCGCCCCGAGAGGGGCGCCGAGGTTAGACTCCTGACAGGGGAAACACGTGAAAGACTTACTCAAGTTTTTGAAGGCTCAGACCAAGACCGAAGAGTTTGACAGTATCAAGATCGGTCTGGCCTCTCCTGACATGATCCGCTCCTGGTCATTCGGTGAGGTCAAAAAGCCTGAGACCATCAACTACCGGACTTTCAAGCCGGAACGTGATGGTCTGTTCTGCGCCCGTATCTTCGGACCGGTGAAGGACTACGAGTGTCTGTGCGGCAAGTACAAGCGCCTGAAACACCGTGGTGTGATCTGCGAGAAGTGTGGCGTAGAAGTGACCCAGACCAAGGTCCGTCGTGAGCGTATGGGCCACATAGAGCTGGCCAGCCCGACTGCCCACATCTGGTTCCTGAAGTCCCTGCCGTCCCGTATCGGTCTGCTGCTGGACATGACCCTGCGTGACATCGAGCGCGTGCTGTATTTCGAATCCTATGTGGTTATCGAACCCGGCATGACCAACCTCGAGCGCAGCCAGATGCTGTCCGAAGAGAACTATCTGGACGCACTGGAAGAGTGGGGCGACGAATTCGACGCCAAGATGGGTGCCGAAGCAATCTTGGCATTGCTGCGCGCCATCGATCTGGAAGGTGAAGTCAAGACCATGCGCGAGGAGCTGGAACAGACCAACTCCGAGACCAAGCGCAAGAAGACCACCAAGCGTCTGAAGCTGATGGAAGCCTTCCTGCAGTCCGGCAACAAGCCGGAGTGGATGATCATGACAGTGCTGCCCGTGCTGCCGCCGGACCTGCGTCCGCTGGTACCGCTGGACGGCGGCCGTTTCGCGACCTCCGATCTGAACGATCTGTACCGTCGCGTGATCAACCGTAACAACCGTTTGAAGCGCCTGCTGGACCTGGCCGCCCCGGACATCATCGTGCGCAACGAAAAGCGCATGCTGCAAGAGTCCGTGGATGCCCTGCTGGACAACGGCCGTCGTGGTCGTGCCATCACCGGCTCCAACAAGCGTCCGCTGAAATCCTTGGCCGACATGATCAAGGGTAAGCAAGGTCGTTTCCGTCAGAACCTGCTGGGTAAGCGGGTCGACTACTCCGGTCGTTCCGTTATCACCGTAGGTCCGACTCTGCGTCTGCATCAGTGCGGTCTGCCGAAGAAGATGGCGCTGGAACTGTTCAAGCCGTTCATCTATGGCAAGCTGGAAACTCGCGGTCTGGCGACCACGATCAAGGCCGCCAAGAAGATGGTGGAGCGCGAAGAAGCTGTCGTTTGGGACATCCTGGACGAAGTGATCCGCGAACACCCGGTCCTGCTGAACCGTGCACCGACCCTGCACCGTCTGGGTATCCAGGCGTTTGAACCGACCCTGATCGAAGGGAAAGCCATCCAGCTGCACCCGCTGGTCTGTGCCGCCTATAACGCGGACTTCGATGGTGACCAGATGGCGGTTCACGTACCGCTGACCCTGGAAGCCCAGCTCGAAGCGCGCGCCTTGATGATGTCCACCAACAACATCCTGTCGCCTGCCTCCGGTGAGCCGATCATCGTTCCGTCCCAGGACGTGGTCTTGGGTCTGTACTACATGACCCGTGCCCGTATCAACGCCAAGGGCGAAGGTATGGTGCTGGCCGGTCCGAAAGAAGCAGAGAAAGTCTATCGCGCCGGTCTGGCCGATCTGCACGCTCGTGTGAAGGTGCGTATCACCGAATACCTGCGTCAGGAAGACGGTTCCCTGCTGCCGCACACCGAGATGAAGAGCACTACCGTGGGTCGTGCGATCCTGAGCCTGATCCTGCCAAAAGGCATGGAATACGCCCTGATCGACGAGCCGAAGGTACTGACCGCCGCCGAAGAGGCCGATCTGGCTGCCAATCCGCAGAACTGGATCAAGTACGTCTCCAACAAGGCGCTGGGCAAGAAGCTCATCTCTCGTCTGCTGAACACCTGCTATCGCAAGCAGGGCCTGAAGGACACCGTCATCTTCGCTGACCAGCTGATGTACACCGGTTTCCACTACGCGGCCCTGTCCGGTGCTTCCGTTGGTATCGATGACATGGTCATCCCGGATGCCAAGAAAGACATCATTGCGGCAGCCGAAGCCGAAGTCGCCGAGATCCAGGACCAGTTCCTGTCCGGTCTGGTGACCGCGGGCGAACGCTACAACAAGGTTATCGATATCTGGGCCAGCGCGAACGATCGCGTCTCCAAGGCCATGATGGATAACCTGTCCAAGGAGCGTAACGTCAACTCCCTGGGCGAAGAGGAAGAACAAGCTTCCTTCAACAGCATCTTCATGATGGCCGACTCCGGTGCGCGGGGTTCCGCCGCCCAGATCCGTCAGCTGGCCGGTATGCGTGGCCTGATGGCGAAACCGGATGGCTCCATCATCGAAACGCCGATCGTGGCGAACTTCCGTGAAGGTCTGAACGTACTGCAGTACTTCATCTCCACTCACGGTGCTCGTAAGGGTCTGGCGGATACCGCACTGAAGACTGCGAACTCCGGTTACCTGACTCGTCGTCTGGTTGACGTGGCACAGGACATGGTGATCACAGAGGACGATTGCGGCACAACCGAAGGTCTGTGGATGACTCCGCTGATCGAGGGTGGTGACGTGGTCGAGCCGCTGCGTGAGCGCGTGCTGGGCCGTGTGGTTGCCGAAGACGTGATCAAGCCGGGTACCGAAGATGAAGTGCTGGTAGCACGTAACACCCTGCTCGACGAGCAACTGTGTGATCAGCTCGAGCGCAACTCCGTCGACCGCGTGAAGGTACGTTCTGCCATCACCTGTGAGACCGACTTCGGTAACTGTGCCCACTGCTACGGCCGTGATCTGGCCCGTGGTCATCTGGTGAACAAGGGTGAGGCTGTCGGTGTTATCGCCGCCCAGTCCATCGGTGAGCCGGGTACCCAGCTGACGATGCGTACCTTCCACATCGGTGGTGCCGCATCCCGAGCTGCTGCCGAGAGCAGCATCCAGGTCAAGAACACCGGTAGCATCAAGCTGCAAAACGCCAAGTTCGTTACCAACAACTCCGACAAGCTGGTCATCACCTCTCGTTCCACCGAGCTGACCATCATGGACGAGATGGGCCGTACCAAGGAAAGCCACAAGCTGCCTTACGGTTCCGTCCTGGAAGTGAAGGATGGCGAAGCCGTGAACGCCGGTGACACCGTCGCGAACTGGGATCCGCACACTCACCCGATCATCACCGAAGTGGCAGGTCGTCTGCACTTCGAACACATGATCGACGGCGTGACCATCACTCGTCAGACCGACGAGCTGACCGGTCTCTCTTCCATCGTCGTGCTGGATGTCAACGAGCGTCCGAGTGCCGGTAAAGAGATGCGTCCGACCGTGAAACTGGTCGACCTGAACGGCAAGGATGTCATGATCCCGGGTACCGATGTTCCCGCCCAGTACTTCCTGCCGGGCAAGGCCATCGTGAACCTGGAAGATGGTGCCAACGTGGGCGTGGGTGACGCGGTTGCGCGTATCCCGCAAGAGTCCAGCGGTACCAAGGACATCACCGGTGGTCTGCCGCGCGTTGCGGATCTGTTCGAAGCGCGTCAACCGAAGGAACCGGCTATCCTGGCCGAGATCTCCGGTACCATCTCCTTCGGGAAAGAGACCAAGGGCAAGCGCCGTCTGGTCATCACCCCGACCGACGGTGGCGAGATCTACGAAGAGATGATTCCGAAGTGGCGTCACCTCAACGTGTTCGAAGGTGAAAAAGTTGAGAAGGGTGAAGTCCTGGCGGACGGTCCTGAGTCTGCTCACGACATCCTGCGTCTGCGCGGTATCAGCCCGGTCGCCAACTACATCGCCAACGAAGTGCAGGACGTTTACCGTCTGCAGGGCGTTAAGATCAACGACAAGCACATCGAAGTCATCGTTCGTCAGATGCTGCGCAAGTGCGAGATCCTGAGCGCTGGCGACACCGATCTCATCGAAGGCGAGCAGGTTGAAGTAGCTCGTGTGAAGATTGCCAACCGTAAGCTGGTTGCAGAGGGCAAGGCCCCGGCGACCTACCGTCATATCCTGATGGGTATTACCAAGGCATCTCTGAGCACCGAGTCCTTCATCTCCGCGGCTTCCTTCCAGGAAACCACCCGGGTTCTGACCGAAGCGGCCGTTGGCGGCAAGCGTGATGAACTGCGTGGCCTGAAAGAGAACGTGATCGTAGGTCGTCTGATCCCGGCGGGTACTGGCTTTGCCTACCACCACAGCCGGATCAACCAGCGTGCCGCCGCAGCCCGTGCTGTTGGTGTGCCGCAGGTGACTGCCGATGAAGCTCAGCAAAATCTGGCGGATCTGCTCAACGCAGCCGGCAGCTTTGACGAAGAGTAATCTTCCGCTGCAGTGATGAGAAAGGGCCCCTTCCAGGGGTCCTTTTTTTATTTCTCATCCGGCACCTGGCGCGTGTCGGAGCGGGGCAGGGGATGATCCAGTGCAAGGTTATAGAGCAAAAAATCAAAAAAAGTTGACATTGCCCCCCCGCAATTGAAAACTCGAGAAAGTTGAATGGTTATTACAGGGGTAGAACATGGCTGTCGGTATCGAGGAAGTACTGCTTCCCGAAGATCAACTGAGCGGTCGCGCTTTTACAGACGAAGACAGGGAGTTGTTGCGTTCATATGAAGGTCTCATCGAGGGCCTGGCCGATCTGTTCGGCAAGCACTGCGAGGTAGTGCTTCATTCCCTGGAAAATCTGCATGAGTCAGTGATCAAGATTGCAAATGGATTTAACACCGGGAGAACCCTGGGGGCGCCCATCACGGATCTCGCCCTGCGGATGCTCAAGGATATCGAGCGTACCGGCCAGGATCACACCCAGAGCTATTTTGCGCGCAGTCGCACCGGCGCGCTGATGAAGTCGAGCACCATTGCCATTCGCAACGGTGACAAGCAGGTCGTCGGCCTCATCTGCATTAACCTGCATATCAATGCACCTTTCCACGAATTCGTGGCCGAGTTCTTCCCGACCCCGCAACAGGTGGAGCGTCAATCGCCGGAGACCTTCGCCAACAGTGTGGAAGAGCTGGTTGCCCAGACGGTGGACAACACCATCGACGAGATCAACCGCGATCCCACCGTGGCGAACAATGCCAAGAATCGTTTTATCGTGACCCAGCTGTTCGAGAAGGGCATATTTGATATCAAGGACTCGATCAACCTGGTCGCGGACAAGCTGAATATTTCCAAACATACCGTGTATCTCTACATCCGACAGCGCAAGCAGGGCGAAGAAGAGAGCGAGTAAGTGCCATAGAAGGGGACAGACAAGAATGGCTAAAGAAGTGATTGCAACCGACAAGGCACCTGCCGCAATTGGACCTTATGTACAAGGCACCAAGCTGGGAGAACTGATCTTCACCTCCGGGCAGATCCCGCTCGATCCCACCACCATGGACATCGTCGCCGGTGGTATCGAAGCCCAGGCCGAGCAGGTGATGAAGAATCTGGTTGCAGTATTGAAGGCGGCCGGCTCGGATACCGGCAAGGTGTTGAAGACCACCTGCTTCCTGAGCGACATGAACAACTTCGTGGCTTTCAATCAAGTCTATGCCCGCTACTTCGGCGAAGCAGCGCCGGCCCGCTCCTGCGTGGAAGTGGCCCGTCTGCCCAAGGATGTGCTGGTCGAGGTCGAGGCTATCGCTCACGTCTAAGCCAAGCGCTTGACAAGAGCCCCTCTCAGGAGGGGCTTTTTCGTCTTTGAGGTAGAATGGTTGCATACCTTTGCAGGAGTCCGGACATGAGTCTGAGTTTTGCCCTGCTGGTCACCGGGCCCGCCTACGGCACCCAGACGGCCAGTACCGCCTATCGTTTCGCCCTGGGTCTCATCGAGCAGGGTCATCGCCTGTCCCACCTGTTCTTCTATCAGGACGGTGTGCATAACGGCAGTAACTTGCATGCCCCTGCCTCTGACGAGACCGATCTGGTAGCGCTATGGCGCGAGCTGGCCTTGGCGCAGGGCATCGCCATCGATGTCTGTGTTGCCGCCGCCATGCGGCGCGGGGTGCTCGATGAAACCGAAGCCAGGGGGATTGGCAAGGGGCAGTTCAATCTGCAGGCTCCATTTCGCCTGAGCGGTCTGGGGCAGTTGGCACAAGCCAGCCTGACCGCCGATCGCTTCGTGCAGTTTTAGGGGGGGAGAGATGAGCAAGATTGCCTTTATCTGCCGCCGTGGTCCCCACGGCACATCGAATGGTCGGGAGGGGCTCGACGCCCTGCTGGCGACCTCGGCATTGACCGAATCGCTGGCCCTGTTTCTCATCGGTGACGGGGTGCTGCAACTGCTCAAAGAGCAGCAGCCGCAGGCCATATTGCAGCGCCACTATGCGCCGACCTTCAAGATGTTGGAACTGTATGACATCGAGGAGGTCTATGTCTGTACGGCTTCGCTCGCGGAGCGGGGTCTGGAAGCCGCCGATCTGCTGATCCCCGCAACGCCCTTGTCCCCCGATGAGATCCGCCGTGAATGGGGGCGTTGCAGCACCCATATCAGTTTTTGAGGTGCCCATGATACAGCTGGTATTGAGTTCCCCCTTCCTTGGTCAGGCACTGGAGCAGGCACTGCGTTATCGCGATGTGTCGGATCCTGTGGTGCTGATGCAGGATGCGGTCGTTGCGGCGATGGCTCCCGTGTGGTGCGAACGGCTGGCCGGGGTCCCGCTCTATGTGATGCAGGAAGACCTGCTAGCGCGGGGAATGCAGGGGCGGATCGGGATGGAACTCGACATGACCGGCCTGATCAACCTGATCGCCGAGCAGGGATCGCCGCTGACCTGGGCGGATTAGTTCGGGTTTTTATCTGATAACTCAGATGGTTAAGCAATTTCCGTTCGGTGTGAGTTTGTTGCTTGGGCGCACGAATTGTATAAATCTTGACTCCCCCGACAACAGGGCATAAAATTTCGCGTCCCCGTATCTGCGGGGAGGATTTTTCACACGTTTATGAAGTCATTATCAGGAGCCTTTTGATGGCAACTATTAACCAGTTGGTTCGCAAGCCACGCATCAAGCTCGTTGTAAAAAGCAACGTGCCGGCGCTGGAAGCGTGCCCTCAGAAGCGTGGCGTATGCACCCGTGTATACACCACCACCCCGAAGAAGCCTAACTCTGCACTGCGTAAAGTCTGCCGTGTACGTCTGACCAACGGCTTCGAAGTCACCTCCTACATCGGTGGTGAAGGTCACAACCTGCAGGAACACTCCGTTGTTCTGATCCGTGGCGGTCGTGTCAAGGATTTGCCAGGTGTTCGTTATCACACCGTTCGTGGTGCGTTGGACTGTGCCGGTGTTAAAGACCGTAAGCAGGCTCGCTCCAAGTATGGCGTGAAGCGTCCGAAAGCTTAATGGTTCTCCGTTAAGTAAGGCCAAACGTTAATTCGTTTCTAGTTAGATAACTTTCTAGTTTTGGGTAACCCCTGAAGTTCACGGAGAATTTGAAATGCCAAGACGTCGTGTTGTTGGTCAGCGTAAAATCCTGCCGGATCCCAAGTTCGGATCTGAGCTGCTGGCCAAATTCGTCAACGTAGTAATGGTTGACGGTAAGAAATCTGTTGCAGAAGCCATCGTATACGGTGCCCTGGACATCATTGCCACCAAATCTGGCAAAGAGCACCTGGCCCTGTTCGAAGTCGCTCTGGACAACATTCGTCCGTCCGTCGAGGTTAAATCTCGTCGTGTCGGTGGTGCAACCTATCAGGTGCCGGTAGAAGTTCGCCCGGTACGTCGCAATGCTCTGGCAATGCGCTGGTTGGTTGATGCCGCTCGTAAACGTGGTGAAAAATCAATGGCTCAGCGTTTGGCTGGCGAGCTGCTGGATGCCGCTGACAATAAGGGTTCGTCTGTCAAGAAACGTGAAGACGTTCACCGTATGGCTGAAGCGAACAAGGCTTTCGCTCACTTCCGCTGGTAATCCGCCTGCGCAGGGCCTCGTGGCTCTGCGCACCTTCAGTTATCTAGGGGTACGCTCCTAGTAAGAGGATGACAATGGCTCGTACAACCCCCATTGAGCGTTATCGTAATATCGGTATCTCCGCTCACATCGACGCCGGTAAGACTACTACTACTGAGCGCGTTCTGTTTTACACCGGTGTAAGTCACAAGATCGGTGAAGTTCACGATGGCGCTGCCACCATGGACTGGATGGAACAGGAACAAGAGCGTGGTATCACCATCACCTCCGCCGCGACCACCGCTTTCTGGTCCGGTATGGGCAAACAGTTCCAACCGCACCGTATCAACATCATCGATACCCCGGGCCACGTTGACTTTACTATCGAAGTAGAGCGTTCAATGCGTGTTCTGGACGGTGCCGTGATGGTGTACTGTGCCGTAGGTGGCGTACAGCCACAGTCTGAGACCGTATGGCGTCAGGCTAACAAGTACAAGGTTCCCCGTATCGCGTTCGTCAACAAGATGGACCGTACCGGCGCCAACTATCTGCGCTGCGTTGAGCACATCAAGACCCGTCTGAAAGGCGTGCCGGTTCCCCTGCAACTGAACATCGGTGCAGAAGAGAACTTCAAGGGCGTTATCGACCTGGTCAAGATGAAAGCCATCAACTGGAGCGAAGCTGATCAGGGCGTATCCTTCGATTACGAAGACGTCCCGGCCGAGTTGCTGGAACAGGCGCAAGAAATGCGCATGAACCTGGTTGAAGCCGCTGCTGAGGCGTCTGAAGACCTGATGGAAAAATACCTGGGTGGTGAAGAACTGACCGAGGAAGAGATCAAGATTGCTCTTCGTCAGCGCGTTCTGAACAACGAAATCATCCTGGTTACCTGTGGCTCCGCGTTCAAGAACAAGGGCGTACAGGCCATGCTGGATGCCGTGGTTGACTATCTGCCGGCCCCGACCGACGTAGCAGCCATCGACGGTCTGAAGCTGGATGGCGAGACCAAAGACGAGCGTCACGCTTCCGATGACGAGCCGTTCGCAGCTCTGGCATTCAAGATTGCTACCGACCCGTTCGTAGGCAACCTGACCTTCTTCCGCGTTTACTCCGGTGTGGTTAACTCCGGTGACTCCGTGCTGAACTCTGTCAAAGAGAAGCGCGAGCGTTTTGGCCGTATCGTTCAGATGCACGCCAACAAGCGTGAAGAGATCAAAGAAGTTCGCGCAGGCGATATCGCTGCTGCCATCGGTCTGAAAGACGTGACCACTGGTGATACCCTGTGTGACGAAAAAGCCCCGATCATCCTGGAACGTATGGAGTTCCCGGAGCCGGTAATCTCCATCGCGGTTGAGCCGAAAACCAAGGCTGACCAAGAGAAGATGGGTCTGGCACTCGGCCGTCTGGCGCAGGAAGATCCCTCTTTCCGCGTATGGACCGACGAAGAATCTGGCCAAACCATCATCGCCGGTATGGGCGAGCTGCACCTGGACATCATCGTTGACCGTATGCGTCGCGAGTTCAAGGTAGAAGCGAACGTAGGTAAGCCGCAGGTTGCCTACCGCGAAACCATCCGCGATACCGTCAAGGATATCGAAGGCAAGCACGCCAAGCAGTCTGGTGGTCGTGGTCAGTACGGTCACGTTGTGATCGACATGTACCCGCTGGAAGAAGGCAAAGCCTACGAGTTCGTCAACGACATCAAGGGTGGCGTCATTCCGGGTGAATTCATCCCGGGCGTTGATAAGGGTATCCGCGAGCAGCTGAAATCTGGCCCGCTGGCTGGTTATCCGGTAATGGATCTGGGCGTGCGTCTGCACTTCGGTTCTTACCACGATGTCGACTCCTCCGAACTGGCGTTCAAAATCGCTGCTTCCATGGCCTTTAAGGCTGGCTTCATGAAGGCCAACCCGGTTCTGCTCGAACCGATCATGAAAGTAGAAGTTGAGACTCCGGAAGACTACATGGGCGACGTGATCGGTGACCTGAACCGTCGTCGTGGCCTGATCGAAGGTATGGAAGACGGCCCGTCCGGCAAGATCGTACGTGCCCTGGTGCCGCTGGCCGAGATGTTCGGTTATGCGACCGCCCTGCGTTCCGCTACCCAAGGTCGTGCTTCCTACGCCATGGAATTCGCCAAGTATCACGATGCCCCGACCAACGTCGCCCAGGCCGTGATCGAAGAGCGCAAATCCAAGTAATTTATGATTCCCCGCCTACGACGGTAGGCGGGTTTAACCTAGAAGGACTACGTCGTGTCTAAAGAAAAATTTGAGCGTAATAAACCGCACGTAAACGTCGGCACCATCGGCCACGTTGACCACGGTAAAACCACCCTGACCGCCGCCATCACCAACGTGCTGGCCAAGCACTTCGGTGGTAAAGCTTTCGCCTTCGACCAGATCGACAAGGCACCGGAAGAGCGTGAGCGTGGTATCACCATCAACACCTCCCATGTAGAATACGACACCGCTACCCGTCACTACGCTCACGTAGATTGCCCGGGTCACGCCGACTACGTTAAGAACATGATCACCGGTGCTGCCCAGATGGACGGCGCAATCCTGGTAGTTGCTGCGACTGACGGCCCGATGCCGCAAACTCGTGAGCACATCCTGCTGGGTCGCCAGGTTGGTATCCCGTACATGATCGTGTTCATGAACAAGTGCGACATGGTTGACGACGAAGAGCTGCTCGAGCTGGTCGAAATGGAAGTCCGTGAACTGCTGACCGAGTACGACTTCCCGGGTGATGACCTGCCGGTAGTCCGTGGTTCCGCACTGAAAGCGCTGGAAGGCGAAGCTCAGTGGGAAGAGAAGATCATCGAGCTGGCTCACCACCTGGATACCTACATCCCGGAGCCGGAGCGTGCGATTGACCAGCCGTTCCTGATGCCTATCGAAGACGTCTTCTCCATCGCTGGCCGTGGTACCGTAGTAACCGGTCGTGTAGAGCGCGGTATCGTGAAGGTTGGTGAAGAAGTGGAAATCGTGGGTATCAAAGATACCACCAAGACCACTTGTACCGGTGTTGAAATGTTCCGCAAGCTGCTGGACGAAGGCCGTGCTGGTGAGAACGTTGGCGCCCTGCTGCGTGGCGTGAAGCGTGAAGACGTAGAGCGTGGTCAGGTACTGGCCAAGCCGGGCTCCATCAAGCCGCACACCAAGTTTGAATCTGAAGTGTACGTACTGTCCAAAGAAGAAGGTGGTCGTCATACCCCGTTCTTCAAGGGCTACCGTCCGCAGTTCTACTTCCGTACTACCGACGTGACCGGTACCATCGAACTGCCGGAAGGCGTGGAAATGGTAATGCCGGGCGACAACATCAAAATGGTTGTTACCCTGATTGCGCCGATCGCGATGGATGACGGCCTGCGTTTCGCTATCCGTGAAGGTGGCCGTACCGTAGGTGCTGGTGTTGTAGCTAAAGTTATCGCTTAATCGATACTTTATATACACATGAAAGGGGTGGCTTCGGCCACCCCTTTTACTTTTTGGGGCTTTATCTGCCCTGTGAGATACTTTGCGAAATTATCGATTAGAGGTAGTGCCCGTGAGTAAACCCGCCATTTTTCTGGACAGAGACGGTGTCATCAACGAAGACACCGGCTATGTCAGCCAGGTCGACGACTTTCATTTCCTGCCAGGTGTCATCGAGGCGCTGCAACTGCTGAAGAAGAAGGGTTATCTGCTGGTCGTGGTGACCAACCAATCCGGTATCGCGCGCGGCTACTTCAGTGAAGATGACTTCATGAACCTGACTGAATGGATGGACTGGTCGCTGGCAGATCGGGATGTGGATCTCGACGGCATCTACTTCTGTCCCCATCACCCGGATCATGGCGCACCTTGCGACTGCCGCAAGCCAGAGCCCGGAATGCTGCTGCTGGCCAAGCAGGAGCTGGGGATCGACATGGCTCGTTCCTACATGGTGGGCGACAAGCTGTCCGATCTGAAGGCTGCGCTCAATGCGCAGGTGGGCAACAAGGTATTGGTGCGTACCGGCAAGCCGGTGACCGATGCAGGTATCGCTTTAGCCGATAGTATTTATGATGATCTCCATGGTTTTGCGATAGCAGTACCGGTTGCAGGCTGAATTCGAACGTTTTGTAGACGGGTTGGTGGCTTTGTGAGCAAACAAATTGCCAACGTCATCTTTTTGCAATAATCCCCTTGCCAGAAAGTTTTGGCTCCCTATAATGCGCCTCCATCGACAGGGCAAGCGGCAACGCAAACAAGCCGGTCGGTGCCTCGAAAAGCCTCGTAAAATAAGGCTTGACTCGAGAAGGCGGTTGAGTAGAATGCCACTCCCGCAGCAGCCAAAAGCTGCGTCGCT